>JBBJME010000116.1:0-20873 GCA_037719765.1 Planctomycetaceae bacterium | reverse complement strand
CATGATTCACACATAGCAGCTTTTTTAAAGCCGTTGAAAGACAACGTGAGCGAAAGTTCAAGTTTAATGGCCATTGGTGCTGAAGAATGGTGGGTGGTTTGGTGAGAATCGGGGAATATGCCTGTGGGCAGGTCAACTTCCGTTCTTGCTGATGCAGCAATGCGACTACGAAACATGAGCGATACGAACCAATGACAACATCGATCTTTGATCTCAGCGGCGAAACGGCCGTAGTGCTCGGTGGAACGGGAGTCCTCGGCGGCGGCATGGCGGCGGCCCTTGCGGCGGCCGGTGCAAAAGTTGCCGTCGTCGGACGCAGCGAAGAACGTGGCATGGCCCGTATGAAGCAAATTGAATCTGCGGGCGGCACTGCCATTTTTCAGTCGGCAGATGCGCTGGATACGGCATCATTGACCGAGGCACGCGATGCAATTATCGCCAAACTGGGATCGATCAGTATCCTGATCGCAGCGGCGGGTGGCAATCGCCCTGACGCCACATTGCCGCCGGGCAGCGACTTCTGCAAACTGTCGCGCGACGGCTGGAATGGTGTATTTGAGTTGAATCTGGTTGGCGGTGCTTTATTGCCGGCTCAAGTGTTCGGTGAAACCATGCTGGCTCAGAAAAAGGGCAGCATCATCAATATCGCATCGATGGCTGGCATGATCCCGCTGTCACGAGTCGTCGCCTATTCAGCAGCAAAAGCGGCCGTGATCAATTTCACAAAGTTTCTGGCGCGCGAATGGGCGACGCCGGCGTGCGTGTGAATGCGATCAGTCCTGGCTTTTTTCCTGCAGAGCAAAACCGCGCGCTGCTGTTTAAGGAGGACGGGGCATACACAGAACGGGGTAGCCAGATTATCGGTCATACCCCGATGGCGCGTTTTGGGAATGCTCAGGAACTGGACGGTGCCGTCGTGTGGCTGGCGTCACACAGAGCATCGTCGTTCGTGACAGGGCAGAATATCGTCGTCGATGGCGGGTTTTCAGCGACGACGATTTGAGGGAGCGGATTTCAAATCTCAAATCTCAAATTCGAAATGGTGGTCGAAGGAACGACTGAGTGATTGTCAGGCTTCTTCGTCAGGTGACCGTAATGCCAACTGCTTCGTTACTCAAAAAGCTTCTGCATTCCATTCCTTTGGGACGCAAAGCGGATCCTGATCTGCGAGCAGCCGTGGCGGCGGATGATCCGGCTGCCTTTCAGGAGGCATTTCTGACCGTGATCGCGAAGCCGATGAAGCGGCTTCGTAAGCAGCTGGGGCAATCCTCGCTGCTGGCGACATGGTCGGTGGATGCAGTCGATTTGAGCGGTGGTGAACGAGAACTCGCGGCATCACTCGATGACCTGTCTTCGCGTTCGGTGACGGAATCCCGTGCGACAAAGAAACGCAGGGGCCGTAAGAGCAAACGGACCAGCGCGCCGTCAAAATATGACGAAGTGATTGCAAACTGGCTGGTCGAAGTCGGTGCCGCGCCAGGGCTCTGGGAAACGATTGCGGTCGCCGAAATCCTGCTTCTTGAAGGACAGGCTTTGTCGCCCGAAAATTTTACTCAGGCAATTGCCGTCCTCGCCGATGCGGCCATCCGCGAATCTTCCGGAGGGCTGTTTGATTCACCGTCCGCCACAGAAAACAACAACGCTGTGAGTCAGATGATTCTAGAGGGCGAATCGCCCTGGATCTGCAGCCTGCTGTTGAGTCCTCTCGGCGGTGTGCAGACACTCGCAAAATCGGCAACAGAATCGTTGCGGAAGGTTCTGTTGGAATGCACGGATGCAGAGGGTTTGGTGCATGGATCGCTGCTCAGTCGTCTGCCTGAATGGCTGGCTCCAATCACGCGATGTACAATCTGGTCGGAAGCTTTCCGTGAACCGCTGTGGCGCAGCGACTGTGCGGAACGGCTGACTTTGGTCACGGAGCGTGCTGTATTGCTCATGCTGCCGACGCTGCATCATCAGACTGACGGAGCTCCGAACAGAAACGCACCGTCCCTGACGGATATTCTTGAGCTGTTGATTCCGGCATCCGGTTCAACACACGAAAAGCGGCTGACCAGGCTCGTGAAAGAAAGCCGCAAACTGGCCGGTGAGGTGACTCGCCCAAAGAAACTCAAGAAGTCGAAAACCGTCGAAGATGCTGGTGAAGTGAAGCCCGCAACCGAAAAATCCTCAGAGAGCGAATCCTCAGCGAGCGTCAGGAAACAGAAAAAAGAAGCAAATCGCAAGCCCGTCGAAAAGGCGCCGAAGCCTGAGGTTTCCTGGCAATCCGACGCGGGTTGCCTTGCGATTCTGCGTTCATCGTCTGACATGGATGCTGACACACTGACTCTGGAATGGCATTCCAGTGCTCCTCAAGTCATGATCGCAGCAGCAGGTGTTCCGATTCTTTCGGGCAACTGGAACTGGTCCGTGCAGCTGGATGACGAAACCCTGCCTTCGCCAACCGGATGGAAGTGCAGTTGCTGGTTTCTTGATCCGGAAACCGTCTTTGTGGAACTGGAAGCGGAAGGTGCCGCAGAGCTGAAACAGGTGCGCCAGTTGCTGCTGGCACCATGCGATCGCTTTGCCATGATGACCGACAGCGTTACCTGCAGCGACCCGGCGCGCAAAGTCCAGTTAGTGACATCCGTGCCGCTCGCAGATGGGGCAGCATGCGCTACGTGCGCCGTCACACGGGAGTTGACAGTTTCTGTCGGGCCGCGAACGGTGCGAACGTTTCCATTATGGCTGGAGGACGACCGGATTCAGCACGCTCTGGGGAGTTATCGGGAACATGATGGGCAACTGGAACTTGCCGGTGTTGGAAAAGGTGGTGTCACGCTGCCGCTGGCTCTGGACTGGCACCCAAAGCACATTGATCAACCGGCTGACTGGACTCGATTGTCGGTCACCGAATCGCGCCGCGTAGTGGGCGCCCATGAAGCCGGGGGTTTTCGAATCCGCATCGGAGATCATCAGGTATTGGTCTACCGCAGTCTGGTGGCCCCGACGATCTCTCGGGCCGTCCTTGGCCTGCACACGTGGGACGAATCCGTTTACGGCCGAGTCCCCTTGAAGGGTGGACTGCTTCAGCCGCTGGTTGAAGTCGAGTATCCTGAATAGGGAGCATTGAAGCCGAGTTGAACTCGCTTCGCCATAGCGTCGTCGCCGAGCGAATCTATCGCGCGGGTACAGACGGTTCAGGGTTGACCTCTGAAGCAACTGTGACCGTGGTTGCGACTTGTGAATATCGCCAGTCAGCGTCGTCGTTCAAGCCGAGGAACAGGACGACATTTGCGGGCAGCTTGTACATTTCGACTGAACCATTTTCGGCGGTCTGCGGCAGGTAAGTCTTCAAACTGGCTCCTGATCCTCCCGGCGTAAACAGCAGCGGTTGCCCGGCTGTCACTGGTGGGGCTTCTGTGTTCCATCCAAGTCGCAGCGGTGGCGTGTGATCTGATGCGACGTAAAAGAATGGTGTTCCTGTCCAGGGATCGGGTAAAATCAAATTATCCCAAATGGCGTCAAGTTTCAGATCGATCAGACTTTCCGGGAACTTTCCGTGAGCGATGCGGTATTTCTGCAGCATGATCGTCAGCAGCGTCGCTCGTTCGGACGCGATGGTGTCAATCTGTGGGACGATGAAATAACTTTCAATGCCATTGGCCGACAGGATCTCCAGATCAACATTTAGATCTGCGATGGAGGACGTCGACATGAGACGATTGAGCTGCTGAGTGCCTCCCGTTCGCGGCTCTTGCAGAAAACGCACTCGGCCTTGAATGGTCATGTTGTCGTATTTTTCGACCAACAGGGATTCGGAATACTTCATCGTAAAAAATGCTCTTGTTGCATCGGCACCTTCCAGAAAATGCAATGCGTGGCGCAGGTTGACTTCGCGTTTTTTGACCTCAAAACCTTGCTGAACGACGGGGAGCTTTTGTACTCGTTCAAGAAGGGTTCCTCCAAAGCAGGCGTCGCTCCAGAATAACGAGCGTCGTTGTAGCATCATCGTGGGGTCAGGCAATTGAATGACGGCATTGCCATTGTGATGGCTCATTACCAGAGCGGAGGTGAGTTCGGACTGCAGACTGTCCAGGTCAATCGCAGACAGATCAGCAGTGCCAAGGAGTATTCGTAACCGTCCGAGGGCGACACGTTCTGCATCAAGACAAGCGAGCCAATTGGCCCACGAAGACGTCTGGATTGCGAGAGACCGGTTCGCACGAATCGTTCGTACGATTTGCTGTATTGCACCGGCGATATCTCCGCTGGCTTCGCGATGGCGAGCATCTTCAAGTAACAGAATAGACAACGCAACGGCTGGAGTCTTCGACCATGGACCAGTCCACGAAATTGGGAGCAGAGGGAATGCATCGTTTTTTGCAAGAACTTCGTCGAATGGCTGTAATACCTCATGGATCTTTTTTGGGTCTGATTCCTGGTAGACAGCTTGGCTTAAAAGCAGATTGCCTGGCATTCGATCCTGGATGGAATGGCTTGAAGGGATTGCCGTCTGGTGTAATGGGAATCGTTCGACCGCTGCGGCAAATTCGTACCAGCAACGAGTCTCCTCTGGTTTATCCAATTCAATCCAATCTTCCGACCTGGATTGTGTCATTGCGATCAGCTGAGCAATCTCCGGCGAATTGCCGGGATTCTGCAAGTTGTAAACACTCCAGGCCGAGAGCCCCGATTCTCGGTTGAAGGCCATGATTGGCTGAACTCGCCATGCAGATTGGCCAAGTAGAGGAAACAGCGTACACGGGACAATCACCATCGCAAACTGCTTTATTCGCAGAGACCAGGTGACTCTGCGTTCGATCCAATAATGTGCCGTCAATGCAGGTGCAAGAAGGCCGCACACCGCGATTGGGAACAGCGTGACCCAGACGGGCCAGTCTCTCGCCAAGACATGAAAAAGACCGGGCATCGCGAGGAAAAACACGAGCAGTGACGCTGCGAAGGCGATAATCTGGCGCTGAATCCAGCACGCAGTCAGTTGACCAAGGCTGAACAGACCGATCACTGCGGAAAGCCTTACGCTAATTTGCCGATCGCGATCTAGCGACGTCAATGGTTTGCTTCTATCTCCAAAAGGAAAGCCAAATTCCGGCACGCGGATGGATGCGACGATATCGTCGATCTGAGACGGGATTCCAAGAGTTGTGGCTACCGCGTCATCCGGAGTGGATGCGTCAGTCACAACGACAGCAGATCCAACAGCACACGCCACGCATAGCCAAACGAATGTTTTTGAGAACCAGATCTGAAGCGGATGAACTCCGAGATTTGCCAGCATTGAAATCGCCTTCGTTTGTTGATCGTCTCGCATTGTTCGCTGACCGCATTCGTGGATGAATACAATCAGGAACAAGAATGGCCACGGATAAAAGACGCTGCTGAAATATCGTCCTGAACAAATCAGTACGCCGATCGTCAGCCATGTCAGAGCGAACGGAACTGCTGAACGGCATTCTCTCCATGTCAGCATCGTGAGGATTCGAGGCATCGTCAGTGGCATGGCGACAATTCTGCGCAGCCATCGCTGCCACAGCCACGCGAATGAAGAAATGCGGCGGGTTACAGAGTTCTCTGCTGTTTCGGGCATCGTCCAGCGTCGAGGCAACCGGCCCAGATGCCACGGACGCGAAAGAACAACGGTGGAGAGTGTCATGAAGATCACTGCGATTTCGGCAAGCCACGGTGCGATTGCTCGCAATTGTCCCTGGTGGACATAAGAAGTCATCGCCAATGCGGTAATCACGATTGCCATAATCATGGCCACCGTGAGTCCCACTGCTGAAAAGACTCGTCGTGTGACCATTGAAGAGAACACCGACGTTGCAAACACAAGTGCGAGAAATGCTGGGACGTAAAATACATCTCCATCCCGCCATGGAATGGAGTTTGGCGTTGGCTTAACGACGGGGAAGCGAAATGCTGATGGTTGATCTACAATCGCAGCGGCTATGAAGAGAACGCCGCTAAGAATCAGTTCAAGGAAAACGCTCAACACCAGCATTGACATGACTAGGGTCAGACAGCCGACGGCAACGGCAGTCAGTTTTGAGGACATCAGCGTCCTGGTCTGGAACGGCAGCATCCGCAGGAAATTTGCGGTCTTCTCATCTTCCTCACCGGCGAATGCAATGAGGCTCGCCGCCACAATAAAGCAGACAGGAATCATCGGGATGACAGGCATGATGTCGAGCACGGACGTTCCGTTGAAGACGCACAACAGAAGATGGATGGCAAGCCAGCCCACCAACAGCACGACCCACAACATTCGTTGAGCCCTGTATTCTTTCCACAGCAGGCGAGTGAAAATGGTGTTCATCGTGCGGTCCTTTGGGAGCTTGAAATTTGAGCTTTGAAAGCAGATTTGTTTGGAGGATGGATTTTGGATTTGTTGGGAGATGGCGACTGTTGGTTTTCACTGCGATTCAGGGCCAGTGGGCCCAGGCTCCTGCCTGGGGTGCGCGACAAATAGCAGTTTGTGAAAAATGTTTTTAGGTGTCTTTTGATCGGGGTAGTTGTGCATTTCAAAAGTAGGCAAACAAATTTTGTGGCAAACGAATGGAGATACGTCGATGCGTTTGCAAAAATTCACTTTGGTGAGGTGTTTTTTGTTCCATGAATTCGATGACGGGCACTGCCCGACCGGACTTCCGCCCCTTGCCGGCTTGTCCGGCAGGAATGCAAGATTTGAAATTAGTTAGACCATCATCAACACGACCGCTCCCCTGCCCAGCTTGCCTGGCAGGAAGCCAAGTCTCGCAGCGTTGTTTATGTAATGTATCATCGTGCAAAACTTTCCGTTCCGGTGGGACAAGCCAACCGGGGCGGCCTCGTGTTCGTTCCCGCTCTCTAATTACAAATCTTCCGCTCGTGCCAGGCGAGCTGGCACGGGGCGAGATCAAATGTCGCCGGTATACGGCAGTCAATATCACCGGCGGCTAGCGCCTTGCCGCTCACTTATTGATCGAGCGATCCTTCGCGGCCATCAGAGCAGCGGGCGTCGCCATCACGGCCGCGTGCTGATTTCGATTCTGCCTTAATAGCGTCTGCAGGATTTCTTCCAGCGATGGTTTGCGAACTATTGCCTGTGGTAATTCCTGCGATCGACAGTGATCGGCAAGGCGACCTGCGTCGAGGTCTCTCACAAGCCAGACATGTTCATGGCCGTAAGCGACATGAGCGACCCGGTTGCCGGGTATCGCTGGTGGGGCCACGTCTGCGGTCGGCAGGCTGAGGGCCACTTCTGTCACCGACTGCTTCAGATCTTCCAGTCGCTCGTGAGCGACCACTTTGCCATTCATCAGCACAATGACATCGTCGGCAACTCGTTCGACTTCTCCCACCTGATGACTGGAGAGTAATACTGATCGGCCTTCCGCAGCCACATCGATCATGCTCTCCAGAAACTCGCGGCGTACGAGTGGATCCAGTCCTGATGTTGGTTCATCCATGATCAACAACGGCGGTCGATGAGCCATCGCCAGTGACAGTGCGACCTTGGCTCGTGTGCCCTTTGACAGACCTTTGATCTTCTGCGATGGATCGAGATCAAATCGTTTCGTGAGCTTGTCGTATTCTGCCTGATAGCCCGTTGGATAGAATCCGGCGGCGAACCAGCCAATTTCCTGAACCGTCATCCATTCGTACAAAGGCGGAGCATCTGAGACGTAGCCGACACGTGATCGAATCTCCAACGCATGCGTGTGAGGATTCATTCCCAACACTTCGATGCCACCTCGGTCAGGGGATTCAAAACCCAGCAACAGGCGAATCGCAGTGCTCTTGCCAGCACCGTTCGCTCCGAGCACCGCGCAGACTGTCCCTGGCTGAATTTGCAGTGTGACATCATCGAGAGCCTGGACTTTGCCGAAGCGTTTTGAAACGCAGTTGAGCTGAATGACGGGATTCATGAGAGTTGCCTTGTGAGAATTTAGATTTCAAATCTCAGATTTCAAATTCTGCTGCTGCTGCTGGTCATGGCGACGATTCCATCTGCATCGCATCCCATTCGCTTTGAACCAGCGAACGAATTTCGTCCGAAGTCACTCCGTTTTGCATCGCCTCGCGCAGGATGTAACGCAGTCGTTCGCCAATCATGTCCAGCCGACTGCGGCGACATTTTTCCAGAGCGTCTGCGGAGATGGCCAACCCCGTGCCTCGGATAGAAACGAGGACGCCTTCGGCCTGGAGATCGCGGTAAGCTCGCGCGACCGTGTTGACGTTGACCGCAGCTCGAGTCGCCATGTCTCGCACTGACGGCACGTGCTCGCCAACGAGTAGTGAACCGTTCGCGATGGCAAATTTGACCTGTCTGCAAATCTGCTCGTAAATCGGGATGCCGTTGTTCGTGTCAATTTGGCAAATCATACTCGCCTCCAATTACTGTAATAGATAGATATTACAGTGTTATTATGGGCGGTCAATAGCAGCAATTGCAGAAAAACGGAGATTTGTCACCGCAAATGCCGCTTCTCGTTCCCGGACGATGGCCCAGCGGCACTCACTTTATTGGGGAACGCGCCACGCGTTTCGGCATCGGCCAACGACAATCAAATCTCCCGAAATCCTTGGCGGCTCCCGCTACAACGATTTGCATTCAAAGTGAGCGAGATTGGGCTATCGGCTGGGTGGCACTGACAAACTTCCGGCGAGCTTGTTGTTTTTGCCACTGGCTCTGCCAGTGGCACAAAAATCTGAATTCAGCTCACGCGCCTTATTAGTGCCACCCCGCCGACATCGTCCCAAATCCCGCTTTCAACTTTCGCATTCGCTCCGGCGGGGTAGTCCTGGGTTTCAGTCACTCTCTTCGGTTCAGGCACCACTGGGCGATCTTCCTGTGCCTGTGAAAGCACCGAGACCAGAATCGATGACAGATCCTCGGGCGTGACGAGTTCGAACGAAGTATCCGTCACGGTCAAGTCAACATAGGAACTCCAGGCACTCAACAGGCCTGTCGATGTGACCGCCCGTACCCAGATCCGGTATTCGTACGGAGCCAGGCTGGTCTCAGGCGTATAACTGGTTGCCGTGATGTTTGTGAGATTGATAACGACGCCCGTTCCGTCACGTTTTGAGACCCATAGTTCAAAGTGATCCGCTCCCTGCACCGGAGTCCAGGAAAACGTCGGCGTACGATTTGATGTCGTGCCGCTCGGCGTGAGTAAGATCGGTTTGCCACCGACGTTAAAGTCCAGTTGCACACTCCAGCCACCGACGATGCCCGAGTTGCTCGAACCGCGCGCCCACCAACGGTAGTCGCCGGTCGGCAGTGCCGACGCTGGGGTAAAACTGGTCGCCATAATGTTTGTTTGAGTCAGGACCACGGCATTCGTCGTGCGATTTTGAACGTAGATCTCAAACTTTGTCGCGCCGGCCAGCGCCTGCCATTGAAAGACGGGCAAGTTATTGAAACCCGGCGTTGACGGCGAAGTGGTAATCGTTCGCGGAGCTGCAGTAAACTGTTTCGCAAGCGACCATTCTGCAGCCGTATTTTCGGCATCGATTCCACGCACCCAGCAGACGTATTTTCCGAGCCGCAGATTGGCCGGAAATGAATACGAAGTAGTCGTCAGTGCAGTCTGTCGAACAACCTGCGACTGGCCTGTTGTCAGGTTATTGACCCACAGATCATATTTTGCAGCTCCCGGCAACGCAGCCCAGGAGATCACCGCTCCGTCGAAAAACGACGATGTCGGATTGTCGATGACGACGGACGTGTTAATCTGAAAGTCTTTTGGACTTGACCAGGCCGTCAACACTCCGGCAGCTGATTTGCCGCGGACCCAGACGCGATACCGTCCGATTCCCATGGGATTCGGAGGCGTGTAACCTGACGTGCTGACATTGGTCAGAATCAGTGGATTCTGTCCGGTACTCAGATTGGAAATCCACACGTCGTAGCTGGCTGCACCATTACTTCCTGACCATGTAATCGTCGGAGCCTGAAGTTGTGTCGTTCCTATCGGGGCCTGCACGACTGGTGGAGAATAGACGGCATTCAGGATCAGACGGTTGCCTGTACCGGTAAGGATCTGTACGCCTGGAATCGTGACCAGTCCCGCAGAATCGGCGGTCACCGAGCCCGACTGCAGCACCTGACTTGTGGAAACGCTGGTGTTCTGCCATGTCACCGTTGCTTCGGGAGCCACCTTGAATGCGGCGGTTCTCTGGGGCGTTACGCTGGCTGTTTGAGCCCCGGCACGCGAACGCAGTGTGACTTCATAATGATTGACGTCATCGACAATTGCGGCACCAAAGTTATTCCACGGAACAGACCAGTCCAGTTCGAGGTTGTAGTAGTCTGTTCCGGTTGCGCCGGAAACCAGCGGACCGGAGCCCGATGCGTCAGAGAATGCGATCAGACTGCTGTCTTTGCGGAAACCCCAGTCAGTTCGTTCCACATTGGGGACTCCGAACATGGCTTCATTCATGTAATCGAAGCCCATCCAGTTGTGGTCCCAGTTGCCGCGATTCTCAGCCGTAAATGCGACGTGAGCATTGTTCAATGCGGCAACCATCGGTCGTCCCTGCGTCTGCCAGTCGATCACATCATCGACTTTCCCGTGTCCCACCATCAACATCGCCATTGGCTCACTGTGCATGACGTTGAGCATTTGCTGATGATTCATCCAGTCATAAACACCAGTGCCATTGTATTTTGTCAGTCGTGATGCGTACGGACCCTTATTGACAATCGGCAGATTGGCCGCCTGCGTTCCCCACACTTCTTCAAATCCTCCCTGAAAGAGAGGATTGGTGCCATAGTTCGTCATCGGTTCGCTGGCAAAAATCCACGCAAAGACGTCACCGTAACGCATTCCAAGCGATAAGGCACCGGACGCTCCCATGGAGTTACCCTGAATGTGAATCGCCTGCGGGTCCACATTGAAGATTGACTTCACCTGATCGACCATCTGCAGCAATCGTTGCTCAGTAAAGTTCTCGATCGAACCGCTGGTCGGAATGGGTCCGTCGATCTTGTAGTTATGGTCCGCGGAAAAACCGTACCACCATGAGTTGACAAAACCTGATTGCGCGCCAGCATCATCCGGGAAGACCTCGATCACCGGCCAGTCAAAGTCCGAAAAAGATTCCAGACGATATCGTTCGCCATAAGCATGAGGCATCAATCGCATGGGCCATGCCACGCTTGAATCATAATTCGTCGGCGTTGCCACGCTGTAGTTGTAAGCGTATCCCTGAAATGTTGGATTCCAGTTTTTGTAGTCCATGAACTGTGTATAGACACGACCGTGGCCGCCATTCAGTGTGGAGACGAGGACGGGACGCGGCGTGGCCACTGTGTCATTGACAGGACTGGAAAGCGAATTTGACCCTGCCGTCAATGTCTGGTTTTCATTGCCACCAATGACTTCAGTGACGGCGTAGTACCAGCTTCCGGCCTCGCCCGCGGGAATGGTGTAGACAAACAGCCCCTGATCATCAGACAGCGCCGTTCCCTGATCCTGAATCACGAAGTTGGCAGGTGCCCCGACGCCGGTCAGCGCGTGACGCGAGGTTTGATCATCCAGGGCACCCCATCGCGCGGTGAGCTTCTGAGCCTGTCCGATGTTGGAAGTTGTAATTGGCGATGTTGAGCGATAAACGTGATAGCCTTCACCCGTCACACCTGGATCTTCCTGCCATGTGACAAAGCTTTGCCCGGATCGATGCACAACCTGCAAGCCGGACGCTGCCAGCAGCTGCCGGACCTCAAGCAGTTCTGCGATCACGGGTGAATGACCCACACGTCTGCGTGCGGAGATTTCAAACACACGGCGAATACTTGCCTGCAACCGGGATACTCGATCGAGGATCAGCATGTAAGAAGCTCTGCTTCAGGAGAATTGAACTTTCATTGAACTTTTAACGACGCGGCGCGCCACTCAAGTGTGCCACCTGAACGCTGTCCGAAGGACAGTCAGCGACAAAAGTTGAGGACGAATAGACTTCTCCCAATGACGCGTATCGATTATCTTGATCCTGACGACGCAACGTTTCGACTGATGCAGCAGTTTCTGCTGGTTGCGGTATATGATTTCCCCGTGTTTCCCGTTGTTGCGGACGAGTGGGCTTGAGAAATTCCGACTCGCCGGCTGAATGATGGTGGAAAGCTGTGCTGATAAAGCCGACCTTGACGATACAGGACTCAGGGCGCAACGATGACCAGGGTGATGGCAAACTTTCTGGACCGGTCGCGAAATTATGCCCTGAACGACTGACAGCCGCAGGATTTTACAGGACTACACACAGCTCATGGCAGCGTATCGCGAACACATCTCTGTCAGCGGGATCCTCGGCGTCGCGTACGCCTGCGCGGCAGTCTTCCTGTTCGGTTACAGCCTGGCGCAGGCCGCGATCGTCGCTGTGCTCACATGGGTTTCGGGAATGCTGCCGGACCTGGATTCTGAAAGCGGTCGACCGATCCGTGAGCTGTCGGGAGTCGTGGCAGCGTTTGCGCCCCTGCTGCTGCTGCACAACGCTCAGGCCGTCGGCATTCATGGTGATCGAGCCCTGCTGTTTGCGATCATCGCCTATGCGGCTGTCAAGTACGGAGGGGCATTCCTGCTGGGAAAACTGACTGTGCACCGCGGCATGTTTCACAGTATCCCGGCATTGTTGATCGCTTCAGAGCTTACGTTTCTGTCCTATCACAGTGACGAATTTCGAGTGCGTGTCCTGATGGCGGTGGGTGTCGGCATTGGATTTCTGTCGCATCTGGTGCTGGACGAAATGTACAGCGTGCAGTGGGACGGGATGAAAGTGCGTCTGGCAAAATCGGCTGGCAGCGCCATGAAATTCTTCGGACCGGAAGCACTGCCAAACGGCGTTACCATGGGCCTGCTTCTGTGTCTGACGTATGCGACTCTGGTCGAAGCCGATATTGTCCACGATCCCGCAAAAGTCCCGGCGCCGGAAACGATTCATATGACGTCAGACCTTAAGGACGCTCCTCCCTTCCGCATTGCAGAAGAGCCCCGCGAAACGAGATTTCAATAGGGATACCACCGATTCCAGGAGCCTGGACATGCCAGGTTTAAGACCTTGCCATTCGATGTTGCACTGTGCGACGGATTCCGAAGCACAACCGAATTCGCTTACGCAAAGTCGGATGACAAACCGACGGACATGAATGTCCATCCTACAGAATACAATTGCTACGCTTCCGGCGTCTGGTTCGCAGAGCGGACGATGATGCGATTGCCGGCGAGCCGGATCACTTCGATCTTTATGCCGTGATCAATGTAGGCACCGTCGCTGACGACATCGACATACTTGTCGCCGAACATCGCTTTGCCGGTCGGTCGCAGAGATGACGCCGTCGTACCGATCATCCCCACGCTGATCGGTCCGATGACAGTCGGACGGCTCAGCAGCGATGGCTTCAGTTGCAACCCGTCGCTGCCATTCGCCGCATAGCCCGGCGGAGTCAGAATCAGACGATTAATAAACGGGATCGACGGCAGAAATCGATTCAATACAGCAGCAACGGCAATCACCACCATCAATGCCGCTGCCAGTGAACCGAGACTGCCCATCGACTGTTCAAAACTTTCGGTCGCGGACATGCCGGAAAATGTATTGCTGGCCATCACGAGAGAAACAACGGTCATCAGGATTCCTGAAATCCCAAACACGCCAAAACCGGGAATCACAAAGATTTCAAGCCCCGGAGCACCATGCCCAGGATGAAAAGAGTCAGCTCAAGGCCGCCCGCGGAGCCGCCCAGAAAGCGGCTCCAGAAAAACAGGGAAAAGCTCGTCACCGCTCCGATGACAAACAGCCCGGACGGCATGTGCAGTTCCAGGTAGATACAAATGATTCCGATCGTGATCAGCAGGAAACCGGCGAGTCCTGAATTGAGTACCGTCACCAGATTATCGACCCATGTTTTGGAGGCGGGACGCAGATCAGCCGTTGCACTGATGCCCAGCCGCGTTCTCAATTGTTCAAAATCGTGGCAGGGTGCCTCCGTCAGCCCCAATTCCTCGGCGCGTTTGGCGGTCAGCACAAGCAGATTCCCGCCGCGCGCTTCCGGAATGGCCGGGCCCTTGATCCATTCATCCGGCTGCGCCGCAAGTTCCGGTTCATTCATCCATGTGACTCGACCGGATTCCTTTTGAGTGACTTCGAACACAGGAAGGGAGGGATCGGCCATTGCCCGGATCAGTGAAACCGAACGGTTCTTGCGTTTGGCGATTGCGTCAGTCAGCGTCAGCAGCTTCTGCAGGTCCTCCGGAGCCACGTCACCCGCCGGTGCCAGTCGATGCCCGCGATTTAGCCGCATGGTTTTCAGATCGATGTTGCCGATGGTTGCGTCATCGGCCAGAAAGATGCGATCACAACTGATGGCTACAAGGGCACCCGCCTGTGAGGCTTCTTTACGGACCCATGCGACCGTGGTCACTTTCGCGGGATCGAGTTCCGCAATCAGCGAAGCCACGTGTTGCGAGTGGTCTTTGTCTCCGCCGGGCGAGTCAATATCGTAAATAATCATATTGGCACCACTGGCGATTGCATTCTGAGTCTCGCGTTGGACAAAATCTGCCAGCAGTTTGTCGACGACATTATTGATTGCGATCACGCGCGCCACAACTTTTGCATCACTGCCGCCGGCTTCCCGCATCGCTTCCAGCGGCAGATTGAGCGTCTTGATGACTTCATTGCGATTCACTGGCGTGGCTGCCACCAGAAACCCCGAACTCGCTGCATCACTGCCGTTGAAAATTCCCGGTTGACCGGGATCTTTGACAGTGTCTGTCTGAGAGATCACGGCGTTCTGATTCTGCAACTCACGAAGCTCCGTCGCCGTAAGAAACTGTTGAAGAATTTTGCCGTCGCGGTCTTCCAGAGACACTCGCATGACCGCGCTGGCGGGGTCCATCATCGCTTTTGCAATGGCGCGCGACAGGCGGAGGTTGCGGCCACGATCGACAATATCCAGCACGAAATTCTGTTCCACAATTGAAAGCGCGGTGCCGCGACCAATGTCCCCCAGAGCTGCATTGGGGTGCATCAAAATGTCGTGACACGCCAAAGCCAGGATGGCATGATTTCCGTCGAGTTTTCGGAATCCAGGCGACCGTACGAACGTCACGGAGTTCCGGTGAGACCAGGACCTTTGCCAGATCATGGATCTGCCCCTGTCGACTTGAGCCTGCGGAAATCTCCAGGACCAGAATCCCCGGTCGCTTCTCACGCACAGCTTTGGTCTGCATTTCCCTCGTGAGACTGGTGAGTTGGCTGACAAGCTGATCATCCACCTGATTAATAATCGTGTCGAATTGTCCGAAGGGTTTACGCGCGATTTCGGCATTCCGTGCCTCAGCCTTTGCGGCGCCGCCTTCGTTTTTGACCTGCGCAACCAGCAGCGATGGCATCAGGAACATGATGCCAGCCTGCAGCAAAGCAGTTGCAGAAATGAGTCGCATGGAAAAATCCTGAGCGGCACGACGCTGATGGTCTGTGGATTCAACAGGGGATAAGCTTCCCACGGGTCAAGTTTATCCAAAAGTATAGGTGATTCGCCACGAACGTGGAGTCCCTGGCATTAGATTCACAAAACGCATGTTTCGCAACAGTTTTTGTGGATTCACCACAGACTGCCCGCGTTCGTCCGCAAATCGCACTCCGTGCTGAGGCATCCTCACCAAATTCATCATGGTCGACGATGCGGCCCAAAAGCGCGTCAGCCAATTCCCTTTTTCTTGCTGCGTGATATTTGCAACGTTTGCGTTACTTGAAATCCGAGACTTTCCACCAGTAGGTTCCCAAAGTCCGAAGTTGAGAGAATCCATTCGCCCAGGGAATTGTCATCGCGTTGACCCGCGATGACACCGTCGCCTGCGGGGCGGGATTAAACAGAATTGTGGATTCTGGCCATCACGCTACCGAGGCGGCAGGATCCAGATTTCATCGAAATCGATGAATTGCTCTGAGCGGTAGTGTTCGTGGCGGATGATTTCCAGAATGGCAAGAAAGACGCCCACGATGCGGGACTGAATCTTTTCACCAGCGAAGAACGAACTGAATGCGACGCGACCTTCGGCGGCGATCCGATCGCGAATCTGTTCCTGATAGACGGCCATGGGAGTTTCATCCATCCGAATGCTGACTTCGCGTTCGATATCCGGCATCCGCACGATGCGAGACAAGGCGCTGACAAGGTCCCACAGTTCGACGCCGCGGATGCGGTCATCCGAACGATCTCGCTTAGCCGTCGGGCGATCGCTGCTGAGCCGCGGATAACGTTCCAGCCATTCTGAGGCGCGTTCGTTGAGCAGAGTGGACGCTTCCTTGTAACGACGATACTCCATCAAACGTGTGATCAGATCACTGCCGGAATCTTCTTCCTCAGTGTCGTCGACGACCTGAATCTGCGTCGGCAGAACTTCGCGGCTCTTGATTTCCAGGAGCGTGCTGGCAACGACAACAAAGTCGCCAATCAGGTCGAAGTCCAGAAATTCCAGGACTTCGATATAGGTCACAAAATCTGTCGTAATCTTCGCCAGCGACACGGCGCAGACATCAATTTCCGTTTTACGCACGAGGTACAACAACAAATCAAGCGGACCGGCAAAGAATCCGGTGTCGATGCGATATTCTGTGAGCGTCATAGCGTGAGACTCTGTTTATTGTTAACGCCGTCAGCGACCTTCATTTTGCAGCCTGCATCATTCGCCTCGGCACCACGCCAGAATGGCGCACGACGCAGATCGGCGAAAACTGCCGGTCGATGATGATGTGCTGATCCGTCGCCGACTCGCCTCTTTTCTGCATCGACCTCAAAACCGTCACAACTGGAACAAATCACTCATCGCACACTGACAACGCGAAGAGTTGCCAATGCGGCGCGGGCAGTCCATAATCCGGCTGCGTGACCCACGTTACGCGGGTGCGATTGGTCGGCTTGTAGTCCCCACTTTCGGCGGCAATTCCGGCTGAAGCCGGGACTACAAAAAACTCGCTCAACACTCGGCAGCGAAAATTCCCGCCACGGAGTGTCGGGGCACCTTGGAATGCGAGCAAAACCCGTGTCAGGATTCACATGATTTTCCGCAATTTGCCAGTCTGTTTTCTCGCAGTCCGTGCCCTCATTGATTCAGCCTTAACGGCGGAAGAATTCAGCGTCCAACCGTTGACAGACGACGAGCGGTCCGTGCTGCGTTCGATTCAGGAGAAGCAGGTTCTGGAAACCGTTTCGTTTCTGGCATCCGACAAAATGAATGGCCGCGACACCCCATCGAAAGAACTGGACGTCGCAGCGAATTTTGTCGCCGAGCGATTTCGTAAAGCGAGCCTTGAGGGTCTTGGCCCTGGCGGTTCTTTTTTTCAGACCACTGAGCTGTTTCGAACGTCAGCCCCGATTTCGAAAGCTGTGATGTCGGTTGGTACTGACAAAGACATCCAGCTGACAGTCCTGACCGGGATCAGCGAAGTGATCAAAGTCAGCGGCGTTGTCCACGACGATGCGGCAAAGGACAAGCCCACGGCTGGTATCGAAAAACCGATGATTGTCGTGATGGATGAACTGCCTCTTCCGCCGCAGGCTGCCGACAACCCCATTGCGGCACTGGTCACCTATGTGCGCCGAACTCTTCCGCTGGTTCGTCAGAGTGCGAAGGTGGTTCTCGTACGTGTATCCGATGACAGCGTGCTGTTTGACGCTGCGGCAACTCTGCAGCAGCACCCCGTGTCGATTCCGGCACAATTCGAACCGCAGTGTGCGATCGTGCTGATTTCGAAGACGCAGGCTCTGGAAGGAGAGGTCTCATTAGAGATTCCCGCTAACATCCGGCAGGCAGTTCCCGTTCACAACGTGGTTGGCGTGCTGCGCGGAAGTGATCCGGAGGCAGCGAAGCAAGCCGTCATCATTTCGGCTCATCTGGATCACATCGGTCCCGCAGGTCGCGGCGACGACAAAGTCAACAACGGCGCCGATGACAATGCGTCCGGCGTCACGGGTGTGGTGACACTTGCGGATGCCATTTGCGCTTTGGAAGAACGACCGCAGCGATCCGTGATTTTCATGACGTTCTGGGGCGAAGAAAAAGGGCTGCTTGGATCAAAGTACTTTGCCGAACATCCCCTGTGGAACCTCGACGACGTTGTCTGCAACATCAATCTGGAGATGATCGGCCGTCCGGAAGAAAATGCGGAAGGCAAAGCGTGGGGCACGGGCTGGCCTCATTCCACTCTCGGTCCGCAAATGGCCGCCGGAGCCATGCGGGCAGACGTGACAGTTTTTCATCATGAGCAGTTCAGCGAAATGCTTTACGCGCGAAGCGACAATGCGTCGTTTGTCGCAAAAGGTGTCATCGCCCACAGCTTTTCCGCCGGGTCGCTGCACAACGACTATCATCAGCCAACGGATGAAGTGGAGAAACTCAACATCCCGCACATGACAAAGATCATCCAGGGTCTGCTCGCCGGAATCCTGCCGATCGCTCGCGGAGAACTGACACCAACGGCAATTCCGTAGCCCCCCTTTGGGAGTGCTGTGGCTCGACACGGCTCTGGAACTTTCGGGCGGAGCCCTTGTCGTGTGGCTCGGTTCTGAAAGAGAAAGTCGCTGCGCGACGATGCCAAAGCTCCCTCAAGCCGGAGCACTCCCAAAGGGAGTAATGCCTCCCTGGTTATTGATTCGCGCCCTGGCTGGCCTGATTCGGTCGAAAGTAGCGATCGTTGCTGCTATTCTGTCCGCAGGGAAGGCGTCACGGAGTTCTCCGAGTCGCCTTTCGCCACAAATCATCGACGCAGCGGCAGGATTGAAACAGGGCATTGAATCACATGGCGAAGTGTCTGGTCACAGGAGGAGCCGGGTTTATCGGCAGTCATCTGACGGAACTGCTGCTGAGCCAGGGGCATGTCGTTGTGGTGCTCGACAACCTGTCGACCGGGCGAGCTGAAAATCTTGATGCGGTGCGGCACAACAGTCGTCTGGAGATTCGCAACGGTTCGATCACTGATCAGGTTGCATTGAGTGACGCGGTGCATGGCGTTGAAATGATCTTTCATCTGGCTGCTGCCGTCGGAGTCAAACTGGTTGCCGATGATCCGGTGCGTACGATCGAAACGAATATCTATCCGACCGATCATTTGCTGCGTTTGGCGGTGCAGGGCAAGGTCAGGAAGTTTTTTCTGGCATCCACCAGTGAAGTGTATGGCAAACATCCCGGCGAATCCTGGGTTGAAGACGACGACCTGCATCTGGGTCCCACCAGTCGGCCTCGCTGGGCTTACGGCTGTTCGAAGGCAATTGATGAATTCCTGGCGCTGGCCTATCATCGCAAGTATGGGCTGGGCGTGACCGTTGGACGATTCTTCAATGTCGTCGGCCCGCGGCAGGTCGGCAACTACGGCATGGTGGTGCCCCGTTTTGTCGATGCCGCGTTAAGACACGGACCTGTCGTTGTCTATGATGACGGCTCGCAGGTTCGCTGCTTTGCGCATGTGTCTGAGATCACACAGTGCATCACAAAGTTGATGGATATTGACGCTGCTCAGGGCAAAGTTTTTAATATCGGCAGTGATCAACCGGTGTCCATTCTGCAGTTGGCGAAGCGCGTGATTGAAAAGGTTGATCCCAAAGTGCAGATTGAATTCATGCCGTACAGTAAGGCGTACAGTGACGACTTTGAGGATGTCCAGCGGCGCGTTCCTAATGTGGATCGCCTGTTTTCCACAATTGGGCAGAAGCCGACCTCAGGGCTGGATGCCATTCTCGACGACATCATCGCATGGAAGCGATCGCTGGCGAAATCGTAAACTGCTGTCAGTTGACAATCCTGTGGCGATTCGCGCTCATCCGCGTTCTGCCTGCATGTCCAGTTCCTTTCGAAGACCCTGTACACATCAATGAGCCGAACTCAATCGATCGACGGAATTACTCTGCACCTTGGAACTCCAGACGCCAGCGAGGGCGAATGGATCGGACAGAGAGAGGTCCTCAAACAACTGCTCGCCTGCTGGCTGGTCGTCGACAAGCGCGACCTGCCTTTGACGCCGCGTCTGGTAGGCACGCCGGGAATCGGCAAGACCACGCTGGCGATCTCCGGTGCGCGACAGCGAGGCCAGGATCTGTACATCTATCAGTGTACGGCAGACACCCGGCCGGAAGATCTGCTGGTCACGCCTGTGCTGGCCGAGAGCGGAAAAATCGCCTACCACGCTTCGCCGATGGTGACTGCGATGCTGACCGGGGGTGTGTGCATTCTGGACGAAGGCAATCGCATGAACGAAAAATCATGGGCCAGCCTTGCTCCGCTGCTCGATCATCGACGTTATGTGGAATCGATCGTCGCTGGTATCACTATTGCCGCCCATCCGGATTTTCGATGTGCGGTGACGATGAATGAAGATGAATCAACATTTGAGATTCCTGATTACATCATGAGCCGCCTGCAGCCAACACTCACTCTCGGTCATCCGGCGCGGGAAGATGAGCTTGCAATTCTGAAGTATCATCTGCCGTTCGCGGACGATCAGATGCTCAATCTGACAGTTGATTTCCTGCAGGAATCGCATTCGCTCAATCTCGATTTTTCAACCCGCGACGGCATCAATATTCTGCGTTTTGCACTCAAACGAATCGCCCAGGATCCGACTCATCCTGTGCGCGTGACGATGCCTGGCGAGAATCGCTGGAAAAATGTCTGGGCGAAGATGCGGCGGATCTGAAGTCACTGGCAAGTCGCAAAAGTCAGTCTCTGGGGGGCAACATTGTGCCGATGGGCCTGGGAGATTTCTTCTTTTCACCGGATGATCCTCTGCATCCAGACGCCGATTTTGATGAGTTCGATGATGATGATGACGACGACAATGATGACATTGACGACGACGAGCCGGACGACGACGACGCACCTGAAGACCAT
>JBBJME010000346.1:0-6700 GCA_037719765.1 Planctomycetaceae bacterium | reverse complement strand
GCGGAGCACCCTCTGGGCCATTTGGCTATTGGTTCCTGACCCCTTTTTTAAAGCCTGACAAAGCACTAGCGGCATGCGTCAGCCTGCCGGTACGATGCGATTCCGACACGCATCGGACGGATCAGCCCCATCGGTCTGATCCGTCCGGCGAATCGCGGTCTAAAAGGGAATCGGTCGCCGTGCTGTTCGGCGGGCTTGGATGCGTCAGCACACGGACAGAACGTATCACGCACGCATGACACACCCTCAGTACTTTCAAAAGATTTCCCGGCACATTACCGACAAAGTTCGTCAGGCCATAATCACCCATCACAAACGCAGCGGCAAAGTCCTGTTCAGTGATACGACGCTGCGCGATGGCGAACAAATGCCCGGTGCGACTCTGGAGCCCCGTGAAAAACTCCGCATTGCCCTCGCATTGCAGGACGCAGGAGTGCATTCGCTCGACGCGGGATTTCCTGCCAGTTCAGAATCCGACGTTGCCGCGATCCAGATGATGATTGGAGTTGTCACACGCCCCGTGCTGACGGCATTGTGTCGCACGATGCGTTCCGATATCGACGCCGCCAATCATGCGCTGCAGGGCAATCCGTCGCACAAGCGTGGTGTGAGTCTGTTTTGCGGCACCAGTCCGCTCCATCGTGTGCACAAACTCAATCGCAGCCGCAGTGAAGTTCTGGAAATCATTACCGACACTGTGTCTTACGCTGCGCAGCATTTTCGCATCGTGGCATTCAGTCCCGAAGATGCCAGCCGTACAGAAGTTGACTATCTGTGTCAGTGTTACCGCGAGGCCATCGACGCCGGCGCGACAACAATCGGTTTTCCGGATACCGTCGGATTGTTGACTCCTGAAAAGGCTCGCGATTTCATCAAGGCCATTCAGGACGGCGTCCCCAATCTCAACCGCGCTCTGCTGGCGGTTCACTTTCACAACGATCTGGGACTGGCTGTCGCGAACACGCTGGCCTGTATTCAGGAAGGTGTCAACGTCGTGCAGTGTACTGTCAACGGGATTGGTGAACGTGCCGGGAATGCGTCGCTGGAAGAAGTTGTGATGGCGCTGGCACTGCATGAAGATCAGTTCGATCGTCGTTTCTCGATCGACACCACGAAACTTGCACCGCTGTGCCATCTCGTTGCGGAACTCACGGGCATCGCGATTTCACGCATGAAGCCGATCGGTGGAGCGAACATCTTTGCGACCGAAGCCGGCATCCACCAGGACGGGTTACTCAAAAACCCAGACACGTATTTGCCGTTCCGACCGGAAATGGTCGGTGGCGGTGATATTCAACTGGTCCTTGGTCGCCACAGTGGCCGACGAGCCGTCGCGCATCGACTGACAGCACTCAACCTTACGACCACCGACGAAGAAGTTGCGGCGATTGCGAATCTGATCAAGCAGCAACCGAAAGGGACCGTCATCGACGATGTGACTTTGCGTTTGCTGTGGTCGCAATCTGTTGGATAATACTCACTGTCATTGGCCGATTGTTATTGTGCGGCTCTAAAACCATTCTTCGGAATCGACGGGCGACTTCTGTTCGGCCACGCGGGCCAGGGCACGCTCGTGTTGCTTATGCAGAGTCTCGGCGCTGGGCTGGTCCAGTCGCAGAGCAATTTCTGTCCAAGCCACATTTTCCTGGCAGTTCAGGATTTGGCGGTCGCCTCCGACAGGCACTTCAATGCATGTTGCAACAGTTCAACCCGCTCAATCACGTTGCTGGCTGTCGGATCGTGGGCGGGTGGATCCGTGACGCCTTCAGCATCCAGATGTGTGTTCTTGCGCAGATCACGCCGCTGCATCTGCCAAAACGTGCCAACTGGGCCACATGCGTGCGAGCCATCACCTTCAGCAGACCAATCAGATCGCGTGGTGAGTCGAAGCGATACCGCCCTTCTCGCAGCTTGAGCGCGAATTGAAAAATCACCGACTGAAACACGTCGCTTTCGCCAACGACTTGTCGCAAACGCTGATCTAATAGACAAAACCATATCTCGCGCTGGATGGCATCGCCGTACTCCTTCAATAACCGATCCATTGCGTCCGCGTCACCCTGTTGAGCCTGCTTTATCAGTTTCCCGAATTCCCCTGTCGCCACGATCCAGGCTCCCTTTGGGAATGACCTCCGAGCGAAGTCAAAACGCCTCGCCACCCAATCGGTTGATTCTCCAGAACGAGTTGGGATATGCAAGTAAGGGCCGGAAAATAGTCCAATTAAGGCATTCAAAGTTCACTCAAACTTGGGAGAGAAATCACATGGTTCTGAGCTACCAGCCCACTATGACTGCCAATCCACTGGTTTGGTGTCTCCACCGTCCGTCGCAAGCCATTCCGACACCTCCGCCTGCCGAAGAATTGCCTCAGCCAAATCGGGAAAACGCGATATGTAGGATTCGATCGTGACACGCAGCCCCAGAGTTTGTGCTGCTCTCATCTCGCCGTACACCAACTCGAGGACGCCTTGCCGTTCCGCTACGGCGGAAAACGTTCCAGGTACCGTTCAACACTGGCCTCAATCTCTTCGCCATTCGAGAGCCTGATCCACCAGCAGCACCTCACCAACTGGACAACGTTCAACTCTGAGTGCCGCATGGAAACCGTTCCAGACCGTCCGCCAACTGTTCAGTATTCCAGTTTCGGTAGTAAAGTTTTGCCAGTGGAGACATAGGCGATCGCTCCGGGATGGCAGATTGCAAGAAACGTCTGACACATTTTTAGCCAGAATCTTAAGGCCGCTCGACCAGCAGACCTTCTTGAAGCTGCTAATCGAGTGTGTCGCGATTGCCGCCTATCCGCCCGGAATCGCCTGGATTGAAGTCCTGGCGAACGTATGTGATGATCACGGCGATCCACTTGGGTTCTGCAGTAGCAGTCCTGTTTCGGCTGCCGTCAAGGAGTCGCCGAGGGCTGGACCGATAAATCGCCCGGTCGAAGGATTCGAGCACGGACAGCGGGACGTGTTTGGTCGCATCGATGCGGAAACCATCCGCGCCGATGTCCTGCACAAGCCACTGAGCATTGCGCATCAAGTAGCCCATGGCGTTCTCCTCGACAGGGTCGCCCGCCATCGGATCGTCTGTCTTGAACGGGAAGACCTGAATTCCGCCCTGCCCGGTTTTGGGATCGAATAGCAGGATCGGCTGGGAATCGCGATCGGGATAAAATCGTCGATTGTTCACGTCCGGTTGATCCGCGAGCCGGTCGAACGCCAGCGTCGTTCCCGCCGGAATATTGTTCGCGAACCCAGGTACGGGACTGCGGACAAAACGATGGTCTTTTTCCTGGGCGATATCACACGAGTGCATTGATGGGTGGCTCAACAGCTTGGATACGACGCCTTCGAACTGTGTCAATATACTGGACTGACGTTGGAGTGCCATGGCGTTTCCAACTGGAATGGTTGACCGAGGTTGTATTGGACGTGTGGCAGCTGAAGCAATTCGCGGAAAGTAATGTCCGGCTGCTTCCCCGGTTTTACGGTGTGGCCGCAACAGGTTCGAACGAATCCAGCTGCCCCGCGTCGAGGCGTTTCTGTCGTCTCTCAGCCTCGAGCCGCAGGTTGAGGTTATCGAGTTGCAGTTTTTCGAGTCCCAGTTTAAGACCCGCTTCACGCTCACATTCGCACGAGCAGCAATGCGCGAGTTCCGCCTCGTACAACAAACCATCGGTCGGCAGCGCGATTTCAACTCGAGGGTCCCAGGCGGCGCCGACAGCGATCTTCTGAAGATATTTATGGACTGCGTCCTGGACGTCCGGCGGCGTGGCGGCGAGCGTAATCCAGTTGTCACCAGACTGAACTTCGACAGCGATAATCCGCGTCGTCAACTGGTAGACTTCGAAGACTCGGCGAATGAAGTACGTGACAGCGCGGCAGTCGTTGTCATTCCGGAGCGTACGGGCGGTTGAATGCAGGCTTTCCTGATCCTCGAATGTGCTGACAACGATCGAGCGTTCGCTCTCGACGGCGAGCGAACTGGTTTGCGCGACATGGCTGAACTGCTCACTCACGTTCGTCACGTCGAAATGGGCATTGGAGGTGGTCGATGTCGAGACCGACGCATCGCCGCCGAAACCGATAATGCCGAGGTTAATTCCACCGCCCGCGCTTCCCGACGCGTTGGTTGATATCGAGACGGACGAGCCCGCGTTCAGCTTGGTGCTGTTGTACGCGTCATGGACCTGCTGCGTCATTGAATAAAAAGATGTCCGAGTGCTGAATCGGTTCGTCTCGGAGGTCGTGCGCCGATAGCGATCGGACTCGTAGATCCGCACTTCTTCTTTTGGCAGCAACGTCAGGCTGTGAACGATCGGTCCCTGCTTGCGACCCAGGAGGCAGAGTTTGTGCTCGTACCGGATTCGGATAACGAGGCGACCGCCGCGGAGATCCGGCTTATCCAGCAAAATGACCCCATAGCGAAACTCGTAAAACGGGAAGCACCAATTCCACGGAAGCCACGGAGCCGGCTCGGGGCCGATGCACTCCTTGCCACTGCAGCCACAATCCGGAACGACATAGGGATCCTGCGGGGGGCTGGCTGACGCCTGTACGACGGACTCTGGTTTCGATGCCATTTTGCTTTCTTCCTCTGTTGGTATTTTCGGCTGACCGTTGTCCGGAACTGCCGTGATCACTCACGCAGTTTGCTCCGGCGCTGCGACGCCGGGTGGATGGTTGCCACTTGCGCGTCGGGGGAAACGTTGGTTGAAAAACCAAGATTCGAAGGGACTCGAATTTCTTTGCCAAGCGCCGATCGCGGGATTGTGTCTATGAATGTGCCCGAAAAATCACCATTCCTGCCGATCAGTTTCGATTGCCGAATGTGTGGTTCGAAAGTCAAGACCTTGCAACCTTGATGGAGTACGTCCCCGTCCCGGAGGTCGAGTTGAAGTGCCGAATCTGAACTGTGTATTCGCCTGGCGTGAGTTGGGTCACGATGCGGGAGTTTCGCCCGACACCGCTATCGTCGTCCTGGGCAATCAGCGTGCTGTTTGGACCATATAGTTTCATGAAGAGGTCGGTCGGACCTTCCGTCTCAATGGTGTAGCGTCCAGCCTTCCGCGCCGTGAACTTGTAGAGATCTTCTTCTCCCGGCTGTCCAATGTTCGCCTCCATTGCCCCTTCGAATACCGAGAGTTCCACCGGCCCTGTACCTCCTCCGCCATTCCGTCCGGGATAGACACTCGCGGCAAAGGCCATGTCGACTTGCGAAAGCACCTCGTTCGGTTCCGAGTGGAATCCGTTCACCGTCCAGGTCTGAGGAAAGCTGTAAAGCATGACCGAGGCTGGGTCGAACTGACTCCCATTGAGTTGGGACTGGTCGTATTTGTCGAACATGTTGTGTTGAATGGTCGCCTGATCCCAGTGGTTTGGCGGCCCGCTCAGCGACTGTATCACCACCGGCTTGTTCCATTGAATGGGATTGGCGGAGGGATTTTGGTGTTCGTGAATCATTCCGATCATATGGCCGAACTCGTGGAGAACAACGTCTTCGTCCTGCCATCCAAAGTTCATCGTAGGTTGGTTCGAAGGTATTCCAAGGGCATCGGTGCCGATGTACGACCACGCGCCGTCGTCGTTGAAGGCGATGCGAATCTGTGCCGTGGGTGCGTCGTCGAATACGAAAGTCAGGTTGGCATGTTCAGTCCACTGCGGAGCGAACTGCTGAACGATTTGCTTTTGCTGGGCTGACCCATTCAGAAAGCGGATGTGTAAAGTCGTTTGATTAGGCCAAAGCTTGGCAATCTCGAACGCAGCCCGTGCGGGACCGCTTGGCAGCATCATCCTCCGCCCTGGATGCGGACGATACACTTCGTTTGGTAGAATTCGGTCAAAACAGACTTTGTCGGTTGTCGCCATGATCTTTACTCCGAAAACCTGCAGAACCAGAGAGAGCCTTGCCCAACAGTTCAGCAAGGTAAAATCTCCGACAACCGCTTATAAGCGGAGGCTGAAGCCCTTATTGCGAAACAAGTCAAAGTCGGACAGCGGCGACGTGAGATTTTCCGGAATCTCTGTGACAGGATCGCGATATTCAAAGAGTTACTGGGCTGGCCAGTAATGCGTCTCCTGCTTGTTGGGCGGCCTGGAGCAAGGCACAGATATCAGTGCTACTGCACTTTGGCAGATCCACGTTTGCCCCTTGCCAGATCAGCCTCCAATAGTCCGGCCTCTTCCCCGCCAATCTCCAGCGCTCGGCGAAAAGTGTCCGCTTCCCGGCGAGCTGCCTCGGTCTGTTTCTTCTGTTCATCCAACGATCTGATTTGAACGGCAATCACCGCCAACAGAACGAGGACCAAAATCCCGGACGCAACGGCGAGCGAGGAGCCGAAGGGGTGCTTGCGAAACAAGCGCCAGCGGCTTTGCCACCAGCCGACAGGCCGAGCGACAACTGTGTCACCATTCAGATAGCGCTGCAGGTCTTCCGCCAACGCCGCGGCGCTCACGTAGCGGACAGCGGGGTTCTTTTCCAGGGCTCGCAGGCAGATCGCTTCCAGGTCCGGGTGAACGCGGGCATTGAGCGTCCGTGGAGGCTGCGGATCGCTGTCGCGGATCTTGGTCCAGATGTCGGATGAGTTGCGTCCGGCAAAGGGAGGCTGCCCAGTGATCAGCACGTACAGGATGGCGCCGAGACCATAGACATCCACCGCTACGGTCGGTAGTGGCGCGTCGTTCTGTAACAGTTCAGGGGCCGC
>JBBJME010000115.1:0-20934 GCA_037719765.1 Planctomycetaceae bacterium | reverse complement strand
TCTTTGGCCCACTCCCATTTCCACGACAGATGTTTATCGTTGAAGACCGGGACTGCCCGACCGTCCTTGCGAAAGACGTCGGTCACCTGCTTGAAAAACTCGTAGCGAGGATACTTCGTCTGTTCGTATTCGCTTTTTGGATAATCTCCATGCTCGCCGATGATCAACACGGCATCGACCGCCAGCTTGTCGCCACCGCAACGCAGCGCCTCGGCGATTGTCGGATAGATCGGGAAGCCGAACTCTTTGGAACGTTGTACGCTGAGGTCGTTCTCCGGCTTCTGATCGACATACGCCGCGACCACATCCAGCGGCGGACGATGCCAACGACCATTGATCGGATAGCCGACCAGAAACCGCTCGGCCATATGCCACGCATGAGAGTGATATCGCCACTCGGTCGTGACGACGGCCAGGCGTTTGCGATTGGTCGGTGTGATCTCCGCTGCTTTGCCCTGTGATCCTATCACCAGTCCTGCACCGACCGAGCCGAGAAACGTTCTGCGTGTCACCATCGTTCGTTATCCTGTAGGGAGAAGGTTTTTCCGGGTTGAGAATTATCCAACCAGTTACTGAGGATCAAGCAGCTGGATTACGTGTCGGACCTGGAACGGACGTTTGACGAGACCGCTCTTGAACGCCGAATTCCACTGCATCATGCACACATGATTGCTGGTTGCCAGGATGACAGGATCTCCTGCCGCGTCGTTGAGAAACAAGGACTTGCGCGCCAGGATCTCCTGGGCATTGTCCGGTTTTTGGAGGTTGTAGACGCCGCCGGAGCCGCAGCAGTCGCGGGCCTGAGGGGCAAGTTCCCAGCGAAAGCCGGTCGCGTCGAGCACGGACTTTGGAATGCCGGCGACCTTCTGACCGTGAATCAGATGACACGGCAAATCGACATAGACTCGTGCCCCGTCCGCAGCACGATTTCGCTGAACGAGCGGCAGTTCGCCGAGAAAGTCGAGTACATCGCGTACGGGAACTTCGTCGCTCAACGCTTTGCCTAATGCCAGCCCGCAGCCGGACGAATTGCAGACCACCGCATCGATACCGAGAGACCGAAACGCGCTGCGGTTGCAGTCGCGCAGCTGTTCAATTCCATCCAGCCCAAGATGCTCCTGCATGGCACCGCAACATCCCTGGTCCGGCGGGACGAGAACCTGTACGTTGTTCTCGATCAGTACACGGACCGTCGCAAAATTGATTTCTCGAAACACAGCTTCCATCAGACAACCGGTCAGCAGCGCGACGCGCGGGCCGGTCGGGCGATGTTGCTCCATTAAATGCTTCGCGTAGGTGGCCGTTGATTGCACAACAGCAGGACGCCCGGAGAACAGGAACTGGTGCGGCAGTACGCCCCATCGACGCAGCATCCGCGTCGGGAGCATGGTGAGATTGAACAGCCAGGGCCGGGCTGCCAAAGCAGCCGCGATGCGCAGTTTCAGCGGATTATGAGTCCGCCCCGAGGCAACGTGCATGTGCCGCGTCTGTTCAAGAATCTCGCCATAGGGAACATTTGCAGGACAGGCTGTCTCACACGCCAGACAACCGACGCACTCCCTGGTGTACTCGGCGGTCCAGGGATCCGGAGCGAGCCGTCCTTCCGCTTCCTCACGCCATAATCGCAGCCGCCCGCGCGGCGAATTGTTTTCGTCACCCGACAGCATGTAGGTCGGGCAGACTTCGAGGCACAAGCCGCAATGGACACAACTGGTCAGCAAATCGCGATCGCCGGATGGCGTTGAGCATGCATGGGACGGGGATGCGGGCGTTTCAGACGAGGTCATTGCGAAGCGAATTCCTTTTCCAGTTGCCGGAGCCATTGCACTTCGACTCCCGAAGGTGCAACGGAGGGGATGTGTCTTGACTGCCAGTCGCCGCCCACTGCGTGGATTTCTTTCGAGCAGCGTTCGATGATGTTCGTGATCTTCAACTGGATTTCCGGAGTAGCCGAAGTCGTCAGACTTCGGTCGGAACTTCGGGCACTTATGCTGAGCCCGTTCTTCAGATATCCATGCACCGCTCCGTTGTAGCACAGAGCGACGCAGGTCACATCGTTTTCGACTGCGACCTTGCGGGCCAGAGGGATGACCTGATCCGGCGTCGTCTTCAGCACGAAGTCGGGACAGCCATCGGCCGGAATCAAAGAGGTTGTTTCGCCATGCAATGCCAGTTCATACTTCGCAGCAAACGCAGACAGGTGTTCCTCATAGACGGTTGACTCGTACGCCGGACAATTCAAGGCGATCCGCAACCGGCACGATTCAACGCCGTCTTCTGTCAACACATCGACCGAGTCAAACCAGTGGATCCAGCAGGTCGCCAGCAGCGCCGCAGCGGCCTGAGCAACGGACTCGGAGTCGCCAGTCAGCGAAAAAAGATGCGACGTGCCGCAGTCGGGCCGCAGTCGCAGCACGAAATCGACAGGCTCACCAAAATGACCGGACGAATTCAGCAGGAACCGCAACAGGTCATAGCCGGTTGTGGACTTCACGACTCGCTCACCAATGCGGACGATGCGTCCATTGGGCAGCCGCCAGTTCATGCCCGTGATATTGTCGCAAAACGGGCCGAAACGCGATGACGCAGGCGCAAAGCCACTGGTTGCCAATTGTTCATTAAGTGGCTTGCCTTCATCGAGAATCAACGGAAACCGCAGTTTGTGAGCGGCCGCCTGCGAGCGCAGATCAGCGGCGGTTATTGTCGCGGGACAGCACATCACGCCGTCAATGGAATCAATGAACGGCTCAAACGTCCGAGGCAGCCTCGGTTGGTCATGTCCTGTCGCGGGATAAGCTTCCAGCTTGTCTAATGATACAGCCGTGTCAGCATCTTCCCGGTGATTTTCCATACCGGGATTGACAGGCTGGACGCCCATCCCGCCGTCGAACCGCCGCGACGCAAACACTTTCAGCGGATTCAACTGATGCCTGGGATTGAAGACGGCGGGCACAGCCAGCTGCAATCGCAAGGTGTCCTCGCCGAAAAACAGCGACATATAGGCGGTCTTGTCGTTTCCGATTCCGTGTTCGCCCGACAGTGTGCCACCGACCGCAATCACACGCTGCATTAGCCGCTTGCTGATCGCTTCGACTTTTTCAAGCTCTCCGGGCTTCCGTGAATCAAACAGAAAATTGGGATGCAAATTTCCGTCGCCCGCATGAAAGACATTCACGGCGCGAAGTCCTGCGGCATCCGCTTCGTCATAAACCAGTTGTAAGACTTCAGCGAGTGCGCGTTTTGGAATCACGGCGTCCTGGACCAGGAAGTCCGGGCTGAGCTGACCCATCAGGCCACCGGCGACTTTGCGGGCTTTCCACAGTCGATTTCGCTGAGTGTCATCGTCGCTGTATTCAACACCCGCCGCGCCGGCCGCGTTGAGCAGTTCCGCGACCGCCTTCACTCGGGCATCGAGCAGCACTGACGGACCATCGATCTCCGTGACCAGCAGAAAGGCATCTTTCGGGAGGCCGACGGCCATCGGACTGTTCTCCACCATGGCCACGCAGCGCGGATCCATGAGTTCGATGGCGACAGGAAAGGAAGCGTGTGCAGCCAGAGCATGGATCGCCCGCTCGGCAGTCTGAAGATCCACAAATGTGGCGCGGTAGGTCCAGGCTTTCTCCGGGCGAGGCAACAGCCGCAGCCAGAACCTCGTAAAGGCACCGAGCGTTCCCTCGGAACCCACCATGAATCGCTTCCAGTCTTCTCGCCATGCACCGCGCCCTCCGGCTGGTCCACCGAAGCGATGCACACTGCCGTCCAGCAGCACAACCTCCATACCCAATACATAGTTGCTGGTCACGCCGTACCGAAAGCAGTGCGCTCCCCCGGCGTTCATTGCGACGTTTCCACCGAGTGTGCAGACCGTTCCGCTGGACGGATCGGGCGGATAGAACAGCCCGTATGGCAGCAGTGTTGTGTCAAGCTGATTGAGCGTCACGCTGCATTCGACTTCGCACCAAAAACCTTCGGCACAGATCTCACGAACTTTGCGCAGCGCCGAGGTATGCACCACAACACCGCCCTGTGCCGCCACAGGACCGCCGGACAGCGATGTTCCCGCGCCGCGAATTGTCACGGGGACATTGAGTCTCCGCGAGTCCCGCAGAACATTGACGAGTTCGTCAGCATCCGCCGGGATGACGACGGCATCCGGGCGAAACGTCTTGTAGCCCAGCCCATCGGCGTCATAGCCCGCAAGTTGCGCCGGTGCAGTCAGGACTCGTCCCCGACGAATCGATTGCTTCAGCTGCGTCTCCAGATTTGAAACACTCATTCAACAGCTCTCCAGGGGCCGTCATTGTTCCCATGGTTTGTGTATCGCCCAGCGTTCACGGCCCACGGGCCGCGAGAGGTAAACAATTGTCTCAGGTCAGAATGTCTTTCACCACTCACCCACTGAGATCGGTCAGGCTGGCCAGTTTATGAATCTGCAGGTTTTCAAGGATTACGGTTTTGCGAGTTCTTCGAATTCAGTGTACTCCGAGGCGGCGTCAATGGTGATCCCATCGTGCACGAACGCTCCGAAGGCGATGCGGAAGGATTTGCCTTGCTTGACAGTAACGGAACTGGCCTCGCCCTGTTTCATCGCGGCTCGTCCAAAAGGATTGGCGACGAAAACGCCGTAGTCGCGATTGTGCCACCAGCTTTCGCGAAAGTTGGCGGATGCTGCCATGAGCGTGATACCTCCCTGGCGATCGCCGACCGTGCCGGCATAGTCGCACCATTTCGCAGGCTGTCCCCAGGTTGTGGCAGCCGTCTGCAGGCCGTTTGAGTTCAGTAGTCGGCCACCGTTCTTTTCCGTCAACGGCGTGGCGACTCGAGCACCAAAGCCCATTTCTTCCTGATCGCCGAATGCAAAATCGCGATTGTCAGCATGGAAGATCGAATCCCAGATGAGCAGCCAGCCGGATGGTCGGGATACCAGAGTGAACTGACAGACCATGCGGCACAACGGCTGTCCGCCTGACATGAGGAACTGTGATTCGGTTGAAAACGTCATTCGATCTCCCCTAACGCTGGGTGGTTCCGTGAAACGCAGGTGTTCGATACGAGACGTGTTTCGCCAGTAATCATTTCCGCTGATGTCACCAAATCCAAGCCAGAGGCCGGGATGCATTGTGTCGTGATCAGCTGCATCGGTGCCGGCAATCGGAGGATGATTGCGAGTCACCTGCAGACCATTAGGCGCGTGAACGCCGGCAAAGTATGGCCGCAGAATTTTTTTGTCACGGAAGACAAACTGCGTAACGGGTTTGTCGTGAAGCGAGATGAGCACCCGATCTTCCTGCTCTTCAATTGTAAAGCCTCCGACAGACTTTGAATCATCCTTTGGCAGCGGTGTGAGCGTGCTCGCTGCAACAGCCTTCCATATATTCTGCGTCAGCAAAAACGCAGCAGGGGCGGCGACATGCTGTCCAAAAAACATCACCGCCATCAGAAGTGCTGTCGTCCGATTCAGGATAAATTGCGTCATGGCATGTACACTTTCTGATATAGCGGTCGATCGAATGATGGCCGGCGTTATACTCCGCGCGCAGGAAATGGTTCGGCGAGCGGAGCCGCGTGAGCCCTCCGGTACCTCGTTTTTGTACCGGCAAGCTGACGCATGCCGCTCGCCAATTCTTTCACTTGACCGCGTGAAGTCTAGTCGATCGAGGACGAATTATGGCTCAATTCGCTGGCCTGCTGCCGCCCGACCCGAAATCACCCGCCGCGTGGCAACTCCTTCGCTATTCCCAGTCACCGTTACCCTTCCTGGAAGACTGTGCCCGTCGCTACGGGACTCCGTTCACGGTCCGGTGGGCTGGTTACGGCACTCAGGAGATTACGCTCAAAGTCATGCTTCAGGTGGTGCTTGGCATCAGATCGTCGGCTCAGCTTGCTGAATTCTCAGGAGGTGCAGCGAGTTCTGAACCTGGGGACGACACGGGCTGATCCTCGTGAAGATTCTTCCAGTCGATCTGCTTCAACGGACTCGCTGGCTGCCGTTTTTTCGCCGCATGCACGACCTGGATGTCGCGATCTTTGCGTTCATCGAAAATTGCCGTCAGACACCTCTGGCGGAACGCGGCGAAAGCGTTCTGGCTGATTTGTTGAAAGCATTTCATGACGACGGAAGTCCTCTCAGTGACCAGGAGATTCGCGAAGCTCTCGTGACTCTGATTTTCGCCGGCCACGACACGACCTCGGTCGCTCTTTCCTGGATACTGAGCAAATCGTGCCTCGTGCGGACGTGATGGAACGTATCACGGATGAGCTGCGTCGGACAAATGCCGACGATTGCCCGCGCCGATCAGCTGCACCAGCTCGCTTATCTCGACGCCGCGATTCGGGAGAGCCTGCGAATTCGTACCATTATGCCTTTTGTCGTCAGGCTGACGAAAACTCCGTTCACAGCGGGCGGGAGAGAATACCCGGCTGGCGTCGTCCTCTGCCCCTGCAGCCATCTCGTTCATCAGCGCGACGATTTGTACCATGAACCGCACGAATTTCGTCCTGATCGTTTCCTCGAGAGGCACTATGCAGCCGATGAGTGGTTTCCATTTGGCGGCGGCAGTCGGATGTGCCTCGGTATGGCCTTCGCGATGTACGAAATGAAGGTGGTCTTAAGTACGCTGTTCTCAAAGGTTCTCCTGTCCCGACCGCCCGGTTGTCATTCGACCCCGATTCGTCGCGGAATCGCCATTGCGCCAGACGATGGCGTGATGATGTCTGTAGCAACGAGACTTACCTGACCAATATCGAGTTCATAATGAAGACCGGTGTGGCCGGGTGAGCATCTGACGCCGGGCAACAATATTTTCAGGCACGGTATTATCCTCCAGCCATCGCTCCCCATATGATGAATGGTTCAGTTCCGGATGAGATCGCGGCGGGCAGTGGCGTGTCAGGCGGGTCGTGGGACATGTCCTTTTCACATCCAAAGTACCGCAGGAACGGGCGACGCTTTTTTGTCACGTGGTCGCGGATCGTGCCGCACAGCATGGGGTAACGCCTTTCGATCGCGTCGAGGACGGAGCTTTGCGTGATCGGGCCTTCGACTTCGAGCGATATTTCAGGCCCGACATGAGCGAGGTTTTGCAGATGATACGGCAACATGACTCGGATCACGGAAGTCGTCATGGCAGTGTCTGAACCTCGACCGATAACACGCGCGGCAGGTCGTGAACGATGGCCTTCCAGTGATCGCCTCCGTCGGGTGAAACATAGACCTGGCCGCCGGTCGTGCCAAGATAGATGCCGCAATCTTCGAGCGAATCCGTCGCCATGGCGTCGCGCAGGACGTTCACGTAGCAGTCATGCTGCGGCAGCCCGTTGGTGAGAGGTTCCCATTCGGTGCCTCCCGTGCGGCTGCGGAAGACTCTGAGCTTGCCGTCGTGGACGAAATGTTCCGAATCACTTTTAATCGGGACAACATAGATCGTCTCCGGCTCGTGAGCGTGTACTTCGATCGGAAACCCAAAGTCGGTCGGCAGGTTGCCGCTGACGTTGGTCCACAAGTCACCGGCATTGTCGGTTCGCATTACGTTCCAGTGCAACTGCATATACACGACATCCGGCCGCGACGGATGCAGCGCCAGTCGATGCACGCAGTAACCGATTTCAGCGTTCGGGTCGGGGAGATACTTCGATTTCAGACCCCGATTAATCGGCGTCCATGTCGTGCCTCCGTCGTCCGTGCGGAATGCGCCAGCCGCAGAGATGGCGACATAGATCCGCTGCGGATTGCCCGGATCGAGCAGAATCGTATGGACCGCCAATCCTCCTGCTCCCGGTGCCCATTCATTGCTGCGCTGCTCACGAAGGCCGGGGAGTTCTTTCCACGTCGTCGCGCCGTCGGTTGAACGGAACAAAGCGGCGTCTTCAACTCCCGCATAGACAGTATCGGCATCGGTCAGAGATGGTTCGAGGTGCCAGACTCGTTTGAATTCAAACGGATGCGTCGTGCCGTCGTACCACATATGAGTACCAGGGGTGCCTTCATAGACGAACTTATTGCTGGCTCCCGGCGGTGCCCCGGAAAAGTCGACCGGAACGTCGCCGCCTGGCTGTTCCCATGTTTTGCCGCCATCGTTCGAACGCTGAATGACCTGTCCGAACCAGTCACTACATTGCGATGCATAAATCCGGTTTGTGTCGAGAGGCGACCCTTTCATATGGTAAACCGTCCAGCCGGCAAAAAAAGGACCCGCAATATCCCACGTCTCACGCTTGCCATCAGCGGATAGAATGAACGCACCTTTTGCCGTACCGACGAGAACTCTTACGCTGCCCATCACATCTTTCCTGCAAGAAATTTTCGAGTTACAAGATTCAGAACTGGAGCATGATTTCGGAATCGTAGTATGAGATCCGTATCTGTCAAACCGTGCAGGCCGGTCGATTCGTTCGTTGCGAAATATCGCGGCGCAAATCACCGCGCAGCCGAAAATGACACTTTTGTGAGCACCGGATCGTAACCCGAAGCGTCAGCGAGGGATTGGGATTTGCGGCCCTCGCTGACGCTTCGGGTTAATGTCACTTTCAACCGCATGAGGTATATTGCCGGCCTCGTGGAGTATAGATATCCGGTGACAAGTTTATCGTCGTCCGATAAACTGCCGATCGCGGAGTTTTGATCTGCAAGTTCTGCCTGAAAATCTGTCCCTCACAAAACCACTTTCATAAGGAATTATGCCATGGACGTTAAATCCGCCATCAAGGAAACCTTCGGCATCAGCAACATGGTGCTGAATTCGTACGTGGGAGATTTTACCGACGCGGAATTGATGCGGAGACCGGGTCCTGGATGCAATCATGTCGCATGGCAATTGGGTCACCTCATCAGTTCTGAATGCGGCTTAATGAATCAGATTCAGGCCGGTGCGGCTCCGGCGCTTCCCGCTGGATTTGAGGAGAGACACTCCAAGGAAAACACGGCCAGCGATAATGCCGCCGATTTCCTGACGCAGCAGGAGTATGTGGATCTCGCGAGCAAGGTGCATGACGAAGTGATCGCCTTCCTGGATGCTTATCCTGAGAAGCAACTTGACGATCCAGGCCCAGAGCATTTCCGCAACATGTTTCCTACGATAGGTTCCATGTTCCTGTTGATCGCGACTCATTCCATGATGCACGCCGGACAAATCGTCCCGTTGCGCCGGCAACTGGGGAAACCGGTGGTGATCTAGTTGTGTACTGTGATATGAACCACTGGCAAGGGGCCAGTGGGGATGTATGCAGCGAGCCTTGGGTCTGCGATGTCGACCCGAATCTCACAGTGCGTTGAGATCGAAATCCAGAATGGCGAGATCGAGCAACTCTGCGGTCAACCCCGTTGAATAAAGTACCGGATTGAGCACGACCTGCCATCGTAGAAATAGGGGGACATCTACCTATCTTAAAGCACAATGTCCCCTTTTGTTTTCCGGCACGCGGCCACACAATGCCCGAACGTCATACTTGGTAAGCAAGAAGTCAAAAAACTTCGCCTTGCCTTTCAACAAATGCTGTATCCCCGTGATCTTCTGGATGGCGTGACGGAATCACCGAATGAGGATCCGGACAGCATGGATTTGACTGCTGATCAATTCTTTGGGGCATTGCCGCTATCGCTCGGGCAAATGGAATGACTTTGGCGACTAACAATGTTGCCGAGTTCGGACGTGTCTCGAGGCTTCTCGTTGAGGACTGGGAGCAAGGCGTTTGACAGTCGATTCTCTGTCACCTTTTTCGCTCAAGCAAAGAAAGCGGACCAACTCACTTCGGAATCACTGTGCTGCGTCCCCTTATCACGCCCTCGGTCGCAGCTGCATAGCAGAATTGCAAACCGCAATTACATAGGTTGGCGATCGACGGCCTGCTAACTACGCTGCAGAAGATTCTGCGAGTCCTACCCTACACGCGCGAAAAAATTAAACCCAAAAAAGCGTGCTGGCTATACTAGTGCCGCAAGTCGGAGTTGACAGCCCACCAAGTGGGAAAGCTGTGCAGTTGTTTGTGAAATTCAGCGATTCAGACTGTGCAAACTTCCGGGTTTTACATGGACGACGATCGTTCCTCCGCGAACACTTTGCGAGATTCAACACTCGTCATTCACAAGGAGGAACGCGATGTCGGGCAAGGCGGCCAGAATTATGGTCTCGGAAAAGCAGCATGAAGAATTGCTGAGAATTACAAACGCAGCCACAGCTTCACAACAGCTCATCCAACGAGCGCGAATCATTCTGCTCGCGTTTCAAAGGCGTCGGAACGAAGACATTGCTGACGAAGTTCAGCTCAATCGAAAACAGGTCGGGCTGTGGCGAAGACGGTGGAAGGAATCGTTTGACGCGCTCGTATCTATCGAGTGTCGAGAATCAGCCGCCAAACTTCGCCTAGCCATCGAAAATGTCTTGAGTGACGCACCTCGCGCGGGGGCGTTCCCAACATTCACGGCGGAGCAGGTGACTCAGATCATGGCCGTGTCGTGCGAGCCTCCTGAGCTGTCGGGCCGACCCGTTACGGAATGGACTCACAGGGAACTGGCGGACGAAGTCGCGATACGCGGCATTGTTCCGTCGATCTCGGCCAGCCAGGTCGGTCGTTATCTGAAGGAGTCCGCGTTGCAGCCGCATCGCAGCAAGTACTGGTTGAACACCACAGAAAAGGATGACGCCGTTTTCCAGACTCAGGTTGAAGTCGTCTGTCAGACTTGGCGCGAGGCTCTGGATCTGTATTTTCAGGCAAATACGCACACGGTGAGCGTCGATGAAATGCCAGGACTTCAGGCGTTGGAACGTGCAGCCGAAACGATTCCGATGAAGCCCGGTCAGCCCAAGCGAATCGAGTACGAATACATACGACACGGGACTCTGTGTCTGATTGGAAATTGGCATGTTGTGCTGGGGCAGATGATTTCACCGACGATTAAACAGACTCGAACTGAAGAAGATTTTGCCTGGCATATCCATTACACCGTACAGACGGATCCGGATGCTGGCTGGGTGTTTGTGCTCGATAATCTGAACGTGCATTGCAGCGCGACCCTGGTGGGTTACGTGGCCGATTTGGAAGGCCTCGACAAGAGTACGCTGGGGAAGAAAGATCGCAGCGGCATTCTGAAATCGATGGAGTCTCGGCAGACATTTTTATCCGACCGCAGTCATCGAGTTCGCTTCGTGTATCTCCCAAAACATTCCTCTTGGCTGAACCAGATCGAGATCGTGTTTGGCATCGTCGGTCGTCGCATGATGCGTCGGGGCAACTTCAAATCACTGGAAGATCTAAAGTTCCGTCTGCTCGATTTCATCACCTACTTCAACAACACCTTCGCCAAACCGTTCGCATGGAATTACACCGGTCGCCGCGTCGAAAAAGATTCCATCAAACGGCCAAACACTTGGAAGGAAAATTGGGCAAAAAGACTATCACAACCGCTGACTTTCGCTTTGGTGTCCCAACAACTATGAATTGCGGCACTAGATTGTACAGCGCCGGTTCAGTATCGGGGGCATCTTGCCACCGCGAAAACGTGTGGCAACTCGGCGGCAGGATGCCTCCGGGACTTTGCAAGTTGCCCATTTTCCGGAAGTGGCGCTGTTCAATGGAGAACTGTGAGAGCACTGGCTTGTCAGTGTCTGATCCACAAACTCTGATTTCATACGGTTGTTTTGTTTTACAACCAAGTCCAAGACGATATCATACATCACGATGAACATAGGGTGAACCGCTATGGATCTGATCTGGAACGGTAATACAGAACACATCGCTGAACATGGGCTGACTCAGGAAGACGTTGAGTTTGTATTGGAAAACCCAGTGGGGTATGGCGAAAGCCGAAGGACGGGAGATCCCGCCGTGTTTGGGTACACACCGGATGGGCGCTACATCATCGTGGTCTACGTCGAGATTGATGAATTTTCGGTCTACCCAGTGACAGCTTTCGAAGTGCCGGAGTGCAACTCATGAAACGCATTGCCAGGAAACTGACGACTGAGCAACAGGCCCGCGTTGATCGAGCGAGGATCGCGGCGGAAGGTCAGGACCGTGAAGATCTGATTCGACAGGCTCGAGATGCCCAGGCACAAGTGCTGGCCGACTCGCCGGACCAGATCATGACCGTACTGAAGGCTGCCCGTGAAGCCGCCGGAATTTCGCTGCGAGAATTTGAAGAAGCCACAGGGATTTCACGTGGCAATTTGTCTCGGCTGGAAAACGGGACGACCAATCCAACCATCGGCACGCTGCGACGTTACGCCAAAGCGCTCGGGAAGACTGTCCGTATCACGGTTGAGTGAATTAACCATCACGAGAAGAATCGATGACCACAAAAGAAACGGACACTGCATACCGCCCAAGTACATGAGGCCGAAACGGAAAACTGGCAAACGGGTGCCACCGACCCCAAAGATTCCATAGCAGAATTGCAAACCGCAATTACATAGGCTGGCGATCGACGGCCTGTTAACCACGCTTACGCTGCTAATGCTTGCACCCTAGCTCGGGCCGTTGGTCCTCGACATCGGCCACGCGCGAAAAAATCGAACCCAAAAAAGCGCGCTGTCTATACTAAAAATGACTGAGATGAATGTTCATCGCAGACCCCGTTTGTCTGAGGAATGACGTTGAAGCTGACCTGTTACTGCTGCTTCTTGCTCACTTGATAAAATCGACTATCCTTTCAATTGTGTTACCATGAATCCCAGACGAAACGATCCTTGCCCCTGTAAGAGCGGGAAGAAATTCAAACAGTGTTGCAAGCCAACTGATATTGGAAGCCTGCTTCCCAATTTCGGTGCAGCGCAGCCGTCTCCGGGCGTTGCGATGCCTCCTGATTTGGAACCCTCTCAAGAAGACAAGCAACGTGTCGCACAGATAATCAAGGAGGCGATCGCGACGGAACCCAAGCATGATTGCCTTGCCCCGGTCAGTAACGGAAAAACGTGTGGTGGGCGTGCGATCAAGTCACACACAGTTGGACTTTCGCGAGAGCTAAAAGTAATTGCTGACCACCGAGGAAAGGTACGCGGAGCTAAGCTCAAATTGTCAGCTTTGTTCGGTTTTAACACGGGATCGTTTGAAGACATTCCGGTGAAACAGGCGTCTACGTTTCCAGGATTTTGCCAGCGACACGACTCAGAAATCTTTCGACCAATTGACGATGCACCCTGGAACGGTTCGGATCAACAGAGATTTCTGTTGGCCTATCGTGCTCTCTGTGGCGAGGCATACGCAAAACACACTAACGTTGAGGCTTTCATGCCAGCGGCGATTCGCAACGCAGACGGGCCGGTCAAGGGAGTCCTGATCCGCGAGAACGAGGCCGAGCGTTTGGGCTTGAAGGAATGCTTGCGTGACAAGCGAGCGATGGATACGAAATTGCTTTCTCAAGACTTTCAGTGCGAATCACACGTTGTTTCACTTGGCACGAATTTTCCACTGAGGGTTGCCGGCGTTTTTGTGCCCGAATTTGACTATGACGATCGAGCCCTCTACGACTTGTCGGATTACTCGACACCGGTGTATCGCATTGCCGTCTGCACTCTAACAATCGAAAATGATGTTTTGGGAATATATGTCGCACTGGACCGTTCCCCGAAACTCAACCAATATATGGAGTCGTTGAAGCGAGTGACACGTGATGACTCGCGGGCGTTCTTCGCGCAGGCTTGCTTCGATAATTTTGAGCACGTCTATTTCAGCCTTGCTTGGTGGAATCGCCTGAGAGAACGCCATCGCATCGGCATTGAAGCGCGGTTCGATAACTCCCGTCCAGGTTGCCGACTTCATGGAATGGCGTTGAACCCAATGTTTCGACTCGTCTAGCAAATGAACAAAGGCAACGAACAAAGATACCATGCACCTCCGAAATATTGCTTTGTTTCAACACAGCAATGGCGGCTTCACCAGCTTGGTTGCGGGTATGCCCACGCTGACAATCGACTGGAACGCCGATCTTGTCCGCGCGAGTTTGTCGTCCGTCTCCGTCAAGCAAATGAACGAATGCGTCAGCGAAAACCTTGGTACAACACTGACCTCCAAGCGAGCGACCGCCTACAAAGAAGCCAAACCAAAAAGCGCCGTTTAGCACGAAAATACTGCCGAAACCATTTTCAACAGCCATCGTGGGGGACTGTCCTATCCCTGCGGCGCTCGCTACTTTTCGAGTCCTTGAATCGCCTTCAATTCTTGATGATCATGGACGCAGGAATTTCGATTCTAAATTCGCCTTCTTCGCTGAACGCCTTGGCCGAAAGTTTCAGTCGAAGCATTTCGAAATCTGGCACCGGTTCCTCAAATACGATCGCATCATATATGGATTTTCCTGGGTAAATCGATGCCGTAGTGGTCATGCCCTTCACTTCGGTCGAGTAGCCAAACGAGATTTTTCGATAATCGTTGTCATGGTTGTCGGTCAAATCGGCATCAATGTCCATTAACGAAGCATTACGTGACATCCAGCCATCGTAATCAATTTTCTTGTTTTCGGACGTGTTGGTGAGTTCAATGTAGACGGTAAAAAGTGTATCTGAAGATAAACTATCACGGTCTCCAAGTTTATTCCCGAGCGGAACTCTTCTGATGAACACATTAAAAATCTTCAGACGAATGTTGCCAAGTTGAAGCGGTTCCGTCGCAGGATGCCAAGCCGGAGCTTCAGGTGTTGGAGATAGCGTTTCACTTTTGGCATCGGTATTCGTGCTGTTAGTCGCATTTGCCGTCTCGTTTTTCTTATCTTCCAAAGTCCGCGTCGCTTGCGGAATTGCTCTATTTCTACGGGCTTTCAAATGATCTCCCGTGGCGGTGACCCTGTTATCCATATCGATCAACAGTAGCCCTATCAAGAGCGCGAGTCCATTTAGAACCGAACCAGAAATTGCATAACCAATCCCTGTTCCTTGACGGCCAATCGCCGAATACAACCCCGTCAATCCAAGCAAAAGTCCGAGGCCTGAAACTACTTGCCCGATGCCTGGCAACCAGCAAATGAGAAAAGAAAACATCCCGAGGATCAGCGACGAAATCCCCAAACTGCTCGCGTCATGACGATTGCGATCATTCATTTGAATCGCTTCTCACAATGTTTGCATTGGACTACTATCATGCGTGTGCCCCTAGAGTGCGCGATGTTATGTGTCGAGGTTAGCGACCCTACCGGGCTAGTACAATTCCAGAAAGGCAGTTTTGGAGTACTAAGTTCGCCCAAAGGGGTCGGAAAATTCAACCCCCTTCGGGAAATTCAACTTCCAGACGTGTTTGGTATTCTCCTTGAGCTTCGGGCACAAGCTCGCCCTCCCAGGCACCTTCCGTTCGTTTCCAGATCGAGTGCCGATCAGCGGAAGGAACAGTCTGATTCGCGGCGACTTCATTCACCAGAATCAGAACACGCACGTCGTGTCCGTCCAGAAGACCGCATTCTGCCTGAACCTGAATCATTCCGTGTTCAAGTTGTGATTGAAACTCCATGGCTTTCATGGTTTACCCTATTTCATTAAGCGCGTGGAGTGTTAACAAAAAAATGGATTCGTATGGAACCTCGACGGCAGGTCATCACACGGAATCGCGCTGCCATCGCATGGTGAGCACGATTTGTTTTGCGATCGCATGGGCGACGAGCGGCACAACCGCGTTCCCGAACTGTTTGTAAGCTCGCGTGTCGGAGACGACCTGATTGCGGATCAGTTCCTCGGGAAACCCCATCAGCCGCCCGGCTTCCAGGGGCATCAGGCGTCTTGGGTTTTTGCCTTCTTTCTGCGGGATCAAAATCTCGGCTCCGTCCTTGTAATAGCGAGCGCTCAATGTGCGGCTGATCCCATCCAGCGGCGCAAGTCCGTATCCGAAACCGTTCCCCTTCGCTTCGTGCTTCGCGCGATAGTCCTGAAGGTACTGCCACAACAGATCGGAAAGCGTGTAACGTGACGGAATCGATTTTGAGGGTTCCAGCACGTCACGAAATTTCGGCGCGGGCCTGGTCGGCCGCTGCGGGAATTCAAACGGCGGTTTATCGCCGTAGAGATCGCGCCGGAAGCCCACGATGAAGATTCGCTCCCGATGCTGTGGAACATAGTGCTGCGCGTCGATGGTCTCAGCAAAGACCGTGTATCCCAGTTCGTCCAGCGTCTGCAGCACAATCTTCCATGTAATGCCGCGATCATGAGACCGCAGATTCTTCACGTTTTCGAGGAGCAGGACTTCTGGGCGTCGGACTTCGATCAGCGTTGCCAGCTGGAAAAACAGGGTGCCCTGAGTCTTGTCTTTGAAACCATGTTCCCGCCCCAGACTCTTTTTCTTGGAAACGCCGGCAATGGAAAATGGCTGACACGGAAATCCGGCGGCCAAAAGCTCGTGTTCAGGAACATTCTGACCATCCACGAAATCATTGATGTCGCCCACCGGCGCTTCACCGAACCAGGCAGCGTACGTCTTCTGAGCGTAGGGATCGATCTCGCAGGAAAACAGACAGCGACCGCCAACTTTCTCCAGGCCAATCCGCAGCCCGCCAATGCCGGCGAACAGATCGATAAAGCGGAAATCAAGCAATCCGCTGTCCGCGTTGTCCTCAGTCGACACGCAGCGATGTTTTCGAGGTTTTGACGCAGCGGCGGAAAATGGCAGCGTCTGTTGTTTACGGCTTTGCATAGTTGGTCCCAGCGCCACAGCGCGGTCGGAATGTTACGGGCCAGGGACGTGAACGGCAATTGAGTGGCCCGCCTGGGAATCCCGCGAGCGCATTCCCTGTGACGACAATTTGTCATAGACGCGGTTTTGGAATTGCTCCACACTCTCTGGTTCGACTGAGCGCGCTCTCGTGGCGCGCCGGGTGACAAAGGGATGCATGAGCGGTATGGCGCCCGTATTCTGTCGATCTAAAGTGGCATAAGCTTCCAGCTTGTCAGGTCGGTCAAAGCATTGAGAATTCTTGAAGCGATGGCAGGCTGGAAGCTGACCCCACGGAAAAATGCTCACTAAATCAACCGGCGGCGAGCGCCGTGCCGCTCACGGGAAGAGCACTTGCAACCAGGAATTGAAAACGAAATGGCTCAACAGAAACTCAGGATCGTCATCGTCGGTGGCGTTGCAGGTGGAGCGTCTGCGGCGACGAGGGCTCGGCGGTGCAACGAACACGCGGACATCATTCTGCTGGAGAAAGACGAGTTTGTTTCCTTTGCCAACTGCGGCATGCCGTATCACATTGGCGGTGAGATTCCGGATCGCAGCAAGTTGCTGGTCGCGACAAAAGAACTTTTGGAGCGACGTTTTCGACTCGACGTGCGTACGCAGAGTGAAGCCGTACGGATTGATCGCAAGGCAAAGCATGTCATTGTGCGTCGCATCAACGACGGCACTGAGTACGCTCAACCGTACGACAAACTCATTCTTTCCCCCGGTGCCGCGCCGTTTGTGCCGACGATGGACGGCACTGACGCCAAAGGTGTGTTCACACTTCGAAATATCGCCGATATGGATCGAATTCGCGCGGCGGTGGATCAGGCTCCGCCCGCAGAACGCCAGGCTGTGGTGATCGGGGCGGGCTTTATCGGGTTGGAAATGGTTGAGCAGCTTGTGGGACGCGGATTTACTGTTTCACTGGCTGAATTGCTGGCCCAGGTGTTGCCGCCGATGGATCCGGAAATGGTCGCGCCACTGCAGGATGACATGCGCAGTCGCGGCGTGACTCTGGAACTCGGCAGCGGCATTCGCAGTATTACGAAAGATGCTGCCGGAAATGCCACAGGCGTCGAATTGCTGAATGGTAAGACACTGTCGGGCTCACTGATCATCCTTGGCATGGGCGTGCGTCCGAATACACAACTCGCGATTGAAGCGGGATTGGAGATCGGCAAGACGGGTGGCATCGCGACCAACTCGTATTGTCAGTCATCTGATCCGGACATCTACGCGGTCGGTGATGCGGCGGAATATCTGACAGCACCGCTCGGCCAGTCGATGCGCGTTGCTCTCGCTGGTCCCGCCAATCGCGCGGGACGGCTCGCCGGTCAGCATGCCGCCACAGGGACGGCTGCTGCGAGCGCAGCGGTTCTGGGCACTGCGATCGTGCGAGTCTTTGAATACGCTGCCGGGATGACAGGGTTATCGGCCAAGGCGGCAACGCGAGCGGGACTCAAGTTTCGCTGCGTGACGGTTGTAGCAGGGCAGCACGCTGGCTACTTTCCCGGCGCGACGCCGATCACGCTGAAGCTGATTTACGCTGCGGACGATGGTCGTGTGCTGGGGGCTCAGGCGATCGGCAAGGACGGGATCGATAAACGCATCGACGTGATTGCGACGGCAATGGCGTTCAATGCGACAGTCCGCGATCTGGCTGGCTTGATCTGTCCTACGCGCGCCTTACGGATCGGCGAAGGATCCTGTTCATCACGCTGCGTTCGCTGCCTGCAATCAGCTGGACGGATTGGGAGATTTGCTGGACCCGGATGCAGACTTGTCAGGATATCAGGTCGTCGATGGCGAACGGCGGTAGAAATCGCGAAAGCACCGCTCACGGGTTGGCCGCGGTGATCGCCATTCCGGTGGATGAACTGGCGATCGATTGCACGAGCTGGATGCATCAAAGCCGACGGTCGTCAGTTGCGGCGTCGGACTGCGAGGCCATGTGGCTCGCGCATTCTGAAACAGCACGGCTTCGCCTCCGTCGCAAATCTCTCGGGCGGTGCGACGCTGCGGCGACGAGCTGTCGAGGAGAGTCGCTTCAGCAGGGCGATTCGATCCGCCAGTGGCTGATGCGCGGCATCAAGCAGCCGCCTGGCAATCCGGTCAAGATCATTCATCCATTCAATCCCGAATCGCACCGACGGCCAGTCGCTGGAACTCGGACCGATATCAGAGGCGTCTCCGCCAGGAAAATTCTGCCGAGCGATCAGCAGTACGAAAATCATCTCCTGCTTCGATCGATCCAGCCCTGTGTTCCAAACGCGCCGCCATGGCGAAGGAACCCGGGGCCAGCATTTCAGTCGCTCCCTGCGGATTGCGAATCAGGCAAAGCCAAGTCCCCAACCGTTCCCCGGTGTGAAGCCAGTCGCGAGTTCGCCGGACTGCAGAGACGTCATTTGCTTCACCGCATTGGCCGAAAGCACACGCTTGCCATTCAGATCACCGCCATTCAAAACCATCTGATAAAATCGCACCAGATCACTGGCGGTGGAATACAGGCCACCGGAGGGATTTGGAGATGTGTCGGCATTCACTTCATACAGCCAGTGACTGCCGCGTTCGATGTCTTTCTTGTCCGCCGTTGGCTGATACAAGAGAGCCAGTCGCTGGAGTTGTTCTTCAGTTGGATGGAACGATGTCTGATTCATCTCAAGAGGAGCAAAGATGCGTTCTGCCAGAAACTGATCGAATGGTTTGCCGGAAACAATTTCGACGACGCGACCCGCGACACTCAGGCCCGGACCGTACTGCCATTTGGAACCTGGTTCAAATGCCAGTTCCGACTTCGCCAACAGCTCAACAGTATTTGCCAGAGTTCCCACATTACGCTGATCGCTGACGAGGCCGTTTGTATGCATCAGACAGTCGCGGATCGTAATCTCACGACTCGGTGCCTTGCCGCCCGTAACCTTTGTGTCCTTGAACGCCGGGATGTACTGTGAAACGGGATCATCCAGTTTCAACTTGCCTTCATCGTGAAGAATCATCACGCTGGCTGCGGTGATCGGCTTGGTCATGGACGCGATGGCAAACACAGTATCGACCACCATGTCGCGTGCACCAGCGACGTCCGCCCTGCCAACTGCTCCCAGATGGACCACTCGCCCTCGCCGTGCCACCAGTGTCACGGCACCGGCAATTTGTTTGGCCTCAACAAACTCCTGCATACGAGTGTCGATCTGCTTGAGCGACGCTTCATCGAGACCGGATTCGGCCGGTTTGCCATCAACGATCAAACCGGCGTCGTAGCTTTCGGCCGTGACCAGCTGATCTGTCGGATTCTCGGTCAGAACCAATCCGCGCCACTGAACTTCCTGAGCAACCTTGTTGGAATGCAGTTGCAGACCGATCGGGCCGGATTCGCAGAGTTCCGGCTGAGGATCTGCCCAGTCCGCGACCAGTCGTCCATTGATGACATGACGAATGCGGTGACCGATCGCGAGGATCTCCATACGATTCCAGTCATGCTGTTTTCCAACACTTTGCGCAATTCCCAGCGTGTCCTGACGCACATTGTTGCGGCGAAACAGGTCGTGATATCCGTAGGCGGACGGATACATCACCAGATGCCCCTGATACGTAAAGGGTCCTTCGTCTTTCTCGATGGCCTTACCCCACAGCGAAATTCCCGAGTGCATTTCACTGGTGACAAGTCGGCTTTCGAAGATCAGTCGAAAGTTGCGGAACGACTTCTCAGCCATCAGATACGTGCTCGACTTCGGAGCATTCTCGGCGGAATTGCGCCCCACGATCATGCCGTCTTCAACTGAGAAGTACTTCCCGATATGACCCACCCAGCCATCAAGGTCCTTGCCGTTGAACAATTGCACCGGAGTTTCCCCCGACGGCAATTTCGGAATCTGCTCCTGGCTCCAGTCCCCGGCAGCGGCAGTGGCACTCAGTGGGCAGTACAGCGCGAGCATCATCAGCATGGGCAAAAGGCGAACAATCACGAGTTCTCTCCAGGTGGGACTTTGGAAGGCCGAGCGATTCGAGCGTCAACATCGTATCGAGCCGCCATCAATGAAGCGAGCCGACCGCAAACATCTGGAGTGCTCCGACTTGTCGGAGCTTTCGTTTTCATTCGGCGTCATACAGGCTCAACCTTTTGTCCGGCGAACAACGGTGGTCGGAAAAAGAAAGCGGTGACGAGTCACCGCACTCCAAGGAGCACTTTCAACGCATCTTTGCGGACGGCGTGTTCGAAGGCGGTTGTTGCGGCTTCGAGCGGATAGGTGGCGGTCAATAACGGTACGACGGAAATTGCGCCCTGGCTCAGCAATTCAATGGCGGCGG
>JBBJME010000345.1:0-6741 GCA_037719765.1 Planctomycetaceae bacterium | reverse complement strand
CTAGGCTGCGAGAGAGAACTGCGGTTTTGCAGTTATTGGTGATCAGCTTTTTACGAGGCCAACTGATCAACCTCGGCACGCCACCCTGATTGCCAGTAACCCAGTCAAATCCGATCGCCCCCGGGTACGCTGAATCAGGTTCAGCTTCTTTTACATTCGACATTCTACCTGTATTGGGTCAGGTTTGAAGGGGCTGTGTTCAAAAAAAGTGGCAGGATGGCAGAAAGAGCGAAGAAAGGCGTACGCCGTGCGTAGAGGAGCTAAAAAGCTGAACCACAGAATCTCTTTACCGCTGTGGTTGCTCGGCGATCAGACAGCGGAAGCCGATGGCGTCGCTGGAGACGTGGTCGGGGATCGGAAGGCGGGCACCGGAGGTGAGGTTTGAGGCGTGGTCACGCCATGAGCCGCTGCGGATGATACGCGTGGTTGCGCCCGGAATCGCTTTATCGGGGGCGGGAGAATTCCTGGGGTCGGGCACAGCATACTTGTCGGAGACGTATTCCCACAAGTAGCCGTGCATGTCGAACAGGCCCCACGGATTGGGTTTCAGGACTCCGACGGTAGGATCGTTTCCGGCGGCGTTGCCCGTGTGCCAGCCGTATTCGTTAAGGATCGAAGTGGCATGAGCACCATCCGCATCGGTACTCGCCGAATCTCCGAAACTGTAGAGTGTGCCTGTTCCCGCGCGACAGCAGTATTCCCATTCTGCTTCCGTGGGCAGCCGGACGATCTCGTTCGGTGCGATCAATTTGGCAGCAAGCAACTGCGCCGTGATTTTGGTGCAGAACAGTTCAGCATCCAGGAACGACATGGATTCGACGGAGTTGCGTGGTCCCTTCCAGCGGCTGGGGTTTGCACCGGTGATCGCTGCGTAAAGTTCCTGAGTCATCTCGAACTTGCTCACGCGAAACGACTGTGACATGGCGACCGTGCGTTCCGGCAGAGCGAACGGACTTTCAAAATGACGTCCCATCTGAAACTGCTGTGGAAATTTTTCTGTTCCGGGTTCAATCCGAATGCAGTTGCCCACAAAATCCTTCAGCAAGTCGTTTCGCGTTCGACCAGCCAACGGATCCTGTGCCGTAGCGTGCGGCGTGCCGGACAGCGAGTGAGCCATCATCACGGCGATGATTGCGAAAAAAAGGATTCGGGAGCGGGCCAATGTTGGTGTTTTCATTTGGGAAATCTCAACTTGCTATCAGAAAAACTGCAAAACCAATAACTCCCGAATGCGCACCTTGCAAAAATGCGAATTTCCGCGAATGCGGCGATTCGTTATCGTTCGCAACATAAGACGCCGCGAATCAACGCGGAAAACAGATCCTTCAAAACCTCCGTCGCCTGCCGACTGAGCGAAGCATTATGCCACCCCGCAAACTTCACGACGACTCATTTGACCTGCGTTGGTTGCGAAGTGCAATCGATTTGGCAATTGGCTTCGTCATTGCCGTGATTCTGCTGCGGACTTTTATTCTGGAAGGGTATCTGATTTCCACCGGATCGATGGCACCGGGGCTGCTGGGATTTCATCGTCGAATTGCGTGTCCGTCCTGCCGCTATCACTTTGCATTCGGCGTCGCCTTCGATGATTCCGTGGACGCAGACTCGCCGGTGATCACAGAGCCCGAAGGTTCGCGTCGATATGCGACCTGTCCGAACTGTGGTCAGATCAATATTGATGTGTCGGGCGTGCCGAACAGTCATGGTGATCAACTGCTGGTGCAGAAACATGTGTACGATTTTCGTCAGCCTCGACGCTGGGAAGTCGTCGTGTTTCGAAATCCTGCGTCGCAGGGCGAAGCGTATGTGAAGCGCGTGACCGGGTTGCCTGGTGACCGAATTCAGATTATCAACGGCGACGTATTCGTCAACGAACAGATCGCCCGCAAGAATTTTCAGCAACAGCTGGCGATGCGGATTCCCGTCCGCAATATTCACTATCTGGCAGATGATGACGACTGGCAGTTACCGTGGGAACTGGACGACGGATGGTCAACTGACGATGGTCTGCTGGTGACTGCCACAGCTGTTCAGGATGCAACGACGGTTCACAACACGGACACCCAATGGATTCATTTTCGCAACTGGCGATGGTTCGGCGGTCATCATCTGGCCGAAACGCCGCTGATGGATGATGAGTCCCTGGCGGACTGGGCGACGTTGAAGGAACGCTACGATTCCATGCCGATCACCTGGAGCAGTCGGTTGGATTTTGATGACGAACGTCGAGTGCTTCGCTGCGAAGGCGTGATGCCCGATGATCTGCAGCGGGACTTACTGCGGCACGCGACAAGTGCTTCCTTTAAGTCGGCCATTTATCGACTGGCGGCGTTGTCACATTTGTCGCCGGTCACAGATCGGTATGGCTACAACGCGATGGTGGAGTCTCCGGAATATGTCGTCAGTGATTTGATGCTGCGCAGCAGAATTGCCTGGACTTCGCTGCCCGATACGATTCAGGCGCAAATCCCGGTGGGCAATCAAATCTTCCGCGTCGTCATTAATCCGAAGACGACGCAGGTGGAACTCATTGATGTGGATGAACGCACGGTGGCACGGTCCGGACGCTTTGTGCCTGCCGAGGTATCGCAGTCGCAGGGGCATCCGGTTCGTGGTGAACTGCTGCTGGAAGTATCAAATTTCGATCAGCAGGTCATTGTCGCGATCAACGGGCAAACCTGTTTTGACGCATTCGAAATTCACGATGTGGATTCAGCAACGGACGCGCTGGAAGCCACTGTCGCCGCCGGGCCAGGACAGAAGATGGATGCTGAAAGCTGCTCAGATCGCGATCAAAGTGGAACAGCAGCGACGCTGGGCACTGGGTGTGAAGGGCGGAAGCGTGCGAATCGAGGACCTGGAAATGTTTCGCGATGTTTTCTACACTCCCGGACGCCGTCGCAATGCGGTGGAATCAGAATTCATGGTGCCGCCAGACTGCTACTTTGTGCAGGGTGACAACAGTCCAGTGTCATCTGACAGCCGGAATTGGCCCGACCCGTGTGTGCCACACCGTTTGTTGGTGGGACGTCCGTTTTTGGTACATTTGCCGTCGCGACCTGCGGTGCTGGAGTTCGGAGGGACTCGGCGAATGATCCGAGTACCCGAGTGGTCGAGAATACGTTATATTCGATAAAAGGCAGATAAGGTCTGGTGTTTGCCAGCGAATCACACCCAACCCTGTTTTTAGAAGCAATGACAAGCTGGAAGCTTATTCCACGATTAAAACGACAGTCCCCTCGTGCCGACGGAGAGCTGGACTAACACCCCGCAAGCCGTACGGGGCCATTCATCAAAAAACGACGACTTATGAATATCATCCCGGCGAAAAAAACTTCTGAAACCGCCGTCTCTGGCAAGGCGAATCCCAAACGTCAGGAAGGCATGCGTGAAACCATCGAAGCGGTGGCGATTGCCTTCATTCTTGCTTTTGTGTTCAAGACCTTCGAAGCTGAAGCGTTTGTGATTCCCACGGGATCGATGGCACCGACGCTGTACGGTCGGCACAAAGAGGTGACGTGTTCGGGATGCAACATGCCGTACACGATCGGGGCAAGTCAGGAAGTGTATCAGGATTCCGGAATCATCAATCCCGGTGGTCGCATCCTGGGTTCGACGTGCCCCAACTGCCGTTTTCCCAACCAGGTTGAGAATGATCCTGTGTTCAACGGGGATCGCATCGTCGTCAATAAGCAGGTGAGTGAATTCAAACGATTTGATGTCGTGGTCTTTAAGAATCCTGAAGAGCCGTACGTCAACTATATCAAGCGGTTGGTAGGATTGCCGTCAGAGACAATTCAGTTTCGACAGGGAGACGTTTACGTCAAATCGGAAGGTGAACAGGAAGCAACCATTCGTAGCAAAGCAGACCCCGCGACTCAACAGGACATTCAGCTTCTCGTACACGATGACACTCACGCACCAAAGCTGCTGCTGGAAAATGGAGCAGAAGAACGTTGGGTATCGTCGGTGTATTCGCCGACTGACAAGACGATGGGTGGCTGGCCAATGCGCGAGGGCGGCTGGAAATCCAATCCGGCCGACAGATCGTATAGCCTGACGAATTCCAACGATGAACTTCAGTGGCTGCGATATCGTCATCTGGTCCCTGGCCCTGCGCAATGGGAATCCGTGAAGAAGGTGGCATCCTCTGCGCCGCATGCGCTGGAACCAATGCTCGTCACGGATTTCTGTGGCTTCAATTCCGTCAAATTCCGGGCGATGTCTGATGTACCTCTGGATGATGGTGACCTGTACTGGGTCAACGACCTGACTCTGGACACGACGCTTAAGATTCAGAATTCGTCTCTCGAATCCGTCATCGTCCTTGAACTGATCGAAGGCGTGCGTGCTGTGCAGGCAAGGTTTCACCCTGCGTCGGGCAAGGTCGAAATTGTTCGCCGCGATCGCGACGCGAATGGTGCATTTTCTGAAGGCGATGTTGTCGCGACGGCTGAATCCGGGGAATCAGGTGATGGAGCGTATCAGTTCTCATTCGCCAATGTGGATGATCGCGCGCTGCTGTGGATCAATGGTTCCGTCGTGCCATTCGACAAAGAAGTCACCTTCGTAACGCAGGGTTTCAATTTGCCAGGAGATCAGGATCTGGCTCCGGCAGGCATCGCAGCCCATGGTACGGATGTGACGGCATCGGCGTTGCGGATTCGGCGAGACATCTATTATCGAGCCGACGTCCTGGATTACACAGATGACATGGGACGCAGCTCAGATCCGTCATTTGGTACAGCCCGTGCCTGTGAAGTGGATAGCCGGGAATTTAACAATCTGGCGGCCAATCTGAAATCCCCCGAAAGCTACGGACAACTATACGCCCGCCTCGTGACGGAGCAACGATCTCGCTACCAGGGTCTGTTTGACCTGCAACTCGCCGCAGATGAATATCTGATGTGCGGCGATAACTCACCGGCCAGCAAGGACAGCCGACTGTTCGATTACTGGAGTCGCCCTCTCCGAGGCATTCAAAGCCATCGCTATGCTGTTCGAGAAATCGATCTGATTGGAAAGGCGATGTTCATTTTCTGGCCTCACGGCGTGCCGTTTCTGAATGACGGTAAAGGATTCTCCGTAAAGGGTCATTCCGTTTCTGCATCTAATTATGGACGTCACTTCAATCAGAAGGAGATTCACGAGGACATGCAGTCCGACGCAGACTACCCGCTTTACCAGGTTCCGTTCTATCCCAATATATTCAGGATGAAGAAGATCCGGTAATATGTGCTATTAATGTTCCCTTGCAGACTCGCGAGAAGGATTCTCCGATGGCATTGCTGTCATGTGATGGACTTGTAAAAGATTATCCCGGCAAGCGGGCGGTTGACGGTGTCAGTTTTTACGTCAACGAGGGCGAAATTGTGGGATTGCTGGGCCCGAACGGAGCTGGCAAGAGCACAAGTTTTCGTATGGCTTGCGGACTCATCACGCCGACGGAAGGGCGAGTGCTGCTTCGAGGCGAGGACGTCACCTGCTGGCCGATGTATCGCAGGGCTCAACATGGTCTGGGCTATCTGCCGCAGGACACCAGTATTTTTGCCAAACTTTCAGTGGCGGAAAACATTCTGGCGATTTTGGAATATCGAGGACTCAACCGCAAGCAGTGCCACGAACGGATTGAGCAGCTTCTGACCGAATTCGGTCTGTGGGAAAAGCGGGCGCAGCGATCCGGATCATTGTCTGGAGGTGAACGCCGCCGCCTGGAAATTGCGCGTGCCCTCGCCAGCGATCCCCAGATCATCCTGCTGGACGAACCCTTTACCGGAATCGATCCGGTGACGATTCACAGCATTCAGGACATCATTAAAGGACTTAAGGATCGCGGCATTTCGATTTTGCTCACCGACCATCGTGAACGTGAAACCCTGACAATTACGGATCGCAGTTACATCATCTGTGATGGACAAGTGCTGGTCTCCGGCAGTGCCGAAAAGGTACTCAGTGATCCGCTGGCGATTTCACGATATTTCGGAAAACGCTTTGATGCCAGCTCGATCATTGACGGTCGCGAGTCGTTTCGCAAGAGTGCCTGATATACTTTCCGGGCAATTGAGTCCCGTGATACGTTCCAACGGAGTCCGTCCACAATGAGTTCAGGATTTGGAGATGATTCCCTGATCCAGCCAGCGACCTCTCGAGGTCGCGATTGGCCATGTCTGCGGCAGTTTATCGTGTTCCTCGAAAACCGCGTGGGCTCGCTGCACCAACTGCTCCGCGTGATCGAACGCGAAGACCTGCGAATTATGGCGCTCAGCATTCTGGATTCTGCCGACTGTGCCGTCGCTCGCGTGATCGTGAATCACTATGAACGTGCCCATGAGCTGCTGACATTTGCAAATTTCACAATGTTCGAAACCGATGTGATCGGCGTGCTGTTGCCGGACGCTGACCAGCCACACACCGCGGTTCTGGGAAGTCTGATGTCTGCCGAACTGAATGTGCAGTACGTTTATCCGCTCATGTATCGCAAAAACGGCCGCGGTGCCGTTGCCATTTTCGTCAGCGAAACCGATGAAGCCCTGCGAGTCCTGAAAGAACGACAGTACGAACTAGTCACCGAAGACGATCTCATGCACTACGATGAGATGTTTTGAAGCTCCCCCAAAACAGGCGAGCGGCAGAATGAAAATCACCTGTTGAGCCTGAGGCGCTAGCCGATTCGACGGCAAGAAATCGGCTAGCCCAACTTCCCCAACTCGTTGAAAAAGCACTGTGTTTTCGTGAGTTTTG
>JBBJME010000344.1:0-6754 GCA_037719765.1 Planctomycetaceae bacterium | reverse complement strand
CAAAGGGTGAGTATCCAGTGAGCAGTTTGTAGAGCGTGGCCCCCAGTGAATAGATGTCGGCACGAATATCAACCTGATGCGCGTCGCCCCCCTGTTCCGGGGCCATGTAATCCAGCGTGCCCATCACCTGGCCGGTCGTGGTGAGTTCCGCATTTGGAGCGGCGGCATCGGGTCGTTGATCCAGGGCGCGGGCGAGTCCCAGGTCGAGAATTTTCACTATGACCGAAGGGCCTGACTTCATGCCCGTCGTTGCCAACATCAAATTCGACGGCTTGATGTCGCGATGGACGAATCCGTTTTCGTGGGCATATTGAAGCCCCGCGGCAGCCTGAGAAATCAGCAGGCAGGCATCGGCAATTGAGAGTGGCGAACATCTCCTGACGATGTCCGATAAGTTGCGGCCTTCCACATACTCCATGACCAGATAGTGCTGGCCCTCGTGTTCTCCCGCGTCGAACGCCTGCACGATGTGAGGATGGTTCAACTGTCCCAACACTTCCATTTCGCGTTCAAAGCGTGCTACAGCGGCCGGGTCCCCAATGCGGCTTGTCGGAAGTACCTTCAGCGCCACCACCTTTTTGAGCCGCTGATGGACCGCCTTGTAAATTGTCCCCATGCCTCCTTCCCCCAGTTTCGCCACGATTTGGTAATCGCGCAGAATCTGGCCGACCTGGAAAGGTGCCCCGGCATTTGGCGGGGCTGGGTATTTGATGGATGTCCCGTCGAGCAGCGATTGTATCAAGTGGTGACATTCCGGCTCATGAGCAAAGGTTGGCTGGGCCGCCGCCTGCCTGATTTGTTCGGCAATCGTGTCGAGGTCACGTTCCAGGCTCACGACCGTTTCTTCGCAGGCGGGACACTGTTCCAGGTGTTCGGCAATGCTGACGGCCTGCGGCTCGCTGACATTACAGCAAACGAAGCCCCGCAGTTGTTCCTGGCTGGGGCATGATTCTGATTTCATGGATCGCTCGCAGTTCAAATCCGACCAACGACGGGAACTCCATATCCTCAACGCGGCAGCGTTATACAGCCCGACGACAGATTCAATTGGGCAGGTCAATCAGGTCGCCAAACTCCGTACGAAGCCGTTGCATGATACGGAACTTCGCCTGGCGAACGGCGTTCGTCTTCATCCCCAGATCGGCAGCGACTTCGGCGGCACTTTGTCCATCCACGGTCAGTCTCCAAAAAGCAGACCAGGTTTGTTCCTTGAACTCGGCGCGAATCATCTCCAGGGCTCGCGTCAATGCGGGATCGACAGCTGAATCATGCAATATCGAATCGTCCGACAATTCGGCGGGAAGCTGATCGAGACTCAATTGAAAATCCGAACCGCCAACGCTGTGAGGCCGCCTGGCGGTTCGCCTGAAATGGTCGCGCACCTTGTTCTGCACGATTCGATACAACCAGCCGCGAAACGAATCCCCTGGCCGTTCCTTCCTGAAGTCAATGATGGCTCTGGACACCGAATGAAGAACTTCCTGGGCCACATCTTCAGCGTCGGCTGGCTGAACCCCATGGCGTCGGCAAACATCGTAAATTAACGGGCAATAGAACACAACAAACCGCTCCCACGCTTCGCCATTCTGGCAGCGAATGCAATCAAGCAGGCTGGTTGAAGTAACTGATGGCAGTTCAGGAAGTTGTTGATGGAGGTGGCTCATTTGATGAAAGTCAGTTTAGACAAGAGTTGGCAGGGTCTCCACTGAAGCCCGACAAATCCCTGGATATTTACGCGGACACATTTTCCTGACTTTATTGACTCCGACCCGCGTTCTGCCCATGGATTTTGGATGTTCCTGGCTAATCGGTGATGCTCTGGCGGGCCGCTGCTGATAAAAGAAGGCCGTTGGCGTAACGCGCCCGCGTTGAATTGCCGTGAGCCTGTCGGGATGCGGAAATTTGTAAGACACTCGCGAATCTCGGGAACACCCGAGTCTTTTTCCGAATGACTTACGAAAACCATGTTGGCACTTCTGCCTCGTTCAGCAGGACACACGATTTTTCCACGAACTAGTCGATTCCTGGCAGAAAGGCCAATCACCATGCTCCTCAACCGGCTTCTTGACCAATGGAAAACATGGACACAAACAACCGGCCGCCGTGCTTCTCGGCGGAAGTCACGTCGCGCCCAAATCTTGTCTGAATCGCTGGAACCACGAATTCTGATGACAGTCTATGCCGTCGATCCGGTCCGTGGATCGGACTCCAACCCGGGGACGGTGGAGCAACCGTTTCGGACGCCGCGCAACTTATCGTGGGGGACCCCCAACTATCGACCATTGGAAGCCGGGGACACGGTGTATTTGCGCGACGGGGTGCATGATTGGTCGAACTTGTTAACGGAGCGCCCAAGCGACGCGGAACCGGCGGCGTTCTTCATCTTTCAGCGCCCCGGCACAGCGACCGCGCCAATTACGATTCGGGCATATCCGGGAGAAAGGCCGATCATCAAGGCTCGTCAGAGTGGTGCGGTGAACTCCGCGATTCATGTGGGGCAGTCGAGTCATGTGAAAATCTTTGGCTTAGAAGTGACCGGAACATACGGTCCTGGCATTCGGATTTCTGAATCAAGCAACGTTGAGATTGCCCACAACTACATCCACGACATCGATGGCAATCAGGACAACAACATCGCCGGCATTTACGCGGTCGGCTACGAAATGTTCCCTATGGTAGGGCTTCACATCCATCACAATCTACTGCATGACAACTATGATCATGCGGCCGTGCAACAAGGGAGAGTCTCGCAAAACAGCCGCAACATTGTGATCTTCGGTGATGGCGCTGACCGCGTCAAAGTGGATCACAACAAGGTCTTCAACACCCCCCGCCCCGATGGCCGAGAAACCGGTGAGGGAATCTGGGTGAAGCACGCCAGTGAGATTCCTAATGCGACCTTCGAATTCCACGACAACATCGTGCGTGACGTGTTCTTTAGCGCCATCGGGAGCCAGACTCCGAACACGTTCATGCATCACAATTTGATTGTCAATGGGGCGCCCTACTACATCACAGGCGGTGCGAACGTGACGACCGTCAAAGGTCATCGGCTGGAGCACAACACCTTCGTTGGCAGCAGCGCCATCAGCGTCTTCGATACGAACGGTCTATTTCCGTCGTCGGACTTCATGCGGTTTCAGAACAACATAGTGGTCGACGATGCGACGGTCTACGACGTCAATAACGGCATCATCGACATTGATCCCTACGGTTTCGATGCCGACTTTCGCAGGGTGGCGACTCCTCAGAATCTGGGATTTGATCGAAACATTTACTTTAATCCAGTGACACCGCCTGTCTGGAATCTCTTCGGTTCGGATGAGCGGCCGAACGAGAATGCTCCTCCGACACCAGCCCCGCTTGGAGCGTTGATGAGCTTTTCAGAATGGCGAGCTCTGGGCATCGATCGGAACTCAGTGATCGCAAACCCCCAATTGACTGCGTCATTCATTCCCTCAAATTCCGTAGCGGCAAACGCCGGTTGGCTGGCTGGCGGCCAATCCCGATTGACGCTGTACGTCCCACAGGACAAGTTTCGGGAATCGGGCGGAGCGAATGCCTCATCGCTGACCATTGTTCGGGCGGGCGTCAGTTTGGCTTCGCCATTGACTGTGACGCTGACTACCAGCGACTCCACGGAGATTAAACTCCCAGGAACGGTTACGATTCCTGCTGGAGTCGCTTCGATCCAGGTGCCAATCGCGGCCATTGACGACAATCGCAATGAACCGACACGCGCGGTGCAGATCTTTGCCTCCGCCTCCGGCCTGATCCAGGGGAGCGAGTGGGTACGGGTCTTGCAAGATCCGCTCCCCACGCTTGCCGTTTCCGACGTGAGGGTCGCCGAAGGCAATCCCGGTGACCCGCAAGTCTACGCGACTTTCACCGTGACCGCGTCCTCGAATTCCGCAACATTCGCTCCGATTACAGTCAATTACGCCACCGCGAACGGCACTGCACGGGCAGGCGAAGACTACACGGCTGTGAACGGCCAAGTCACGCCCACGCTGACTCCCACGCAACGCAGCGCGGTCGTGCGGGTGCCCATTCGCCCGGACACGGTGATTGAACTCAATGAGACGTTTTTTCTGCGGTTGAGTAACCCAACCGGTGCCACGATCAGTGACGGCGAGGGGCGAGCCATCATCGTGAACGACGATTTTCCGCAATTGTCGGTCAGCGATGTCACACAGGATGAAGGGAATTCCGGCACGCGACAGGCTGTGTTCAGCGTTCGGCTTTCGGAGGCGAGTCCATCTACTGTGACTGTCGAATTCTTCACCGCCAACGGGACTGCCATCGCGGGCCAAGACTACCACGGCACTTCCGTTAGCCGATTGTTGACTTTTGCGCCAGGAACGCTGACGCAACAAGTTAGTGTCCCGATTCTCGGAGATCGACGCGTCGAGCGACATGAAACATTCTACGTGCGTCTACGCAACGGAGTGGGGGCGAGAATTGCGGACAGCGAAGGACTCGGCACGATTCGCAACGACGACGCGAACGCCTTGCAAGCCGACTTCGATGGCGACCTGAAAGCGGATCGGTCTGTTTGGAGGCCATCCACTGGCACATGGTATGTTACCAATTCGTCGAACGGAAACGTGACGACGCAGCAATGGGGGCTGCCGAACGATGTACCGGTGAACGGCGACTTTGATGGCGATGGCCGGACGGACTTCGCGGTCTGGCGGCCTTCGAATGGGACCTGGTATGTCATCCCATCGAGCACGGGCGGTTCGCGAACACAGCAATTGGGGTTGCCCGAAGACATCGCGGCGACGGGCGATTACGATGGCGACGGCAAGACAGACTTCGCTGTCTGGCGGCCCTCGAACGGGACGTGGTATGTCCTGCAATCGACTACGGACACCGTGCGAACGCAACAATGGGGATTGCCGGGTGATTTGCCCGTGCCGGGAGATTACGACGGCGACGGCTGCACGGATCCTGCTGTCTGGCGTCCATCGACGGGGACTTGGTTTGTCATCCAGTCAACCAACGGCAGCCAGCGCACTCAACAATGGGGGCTGCCGGGGGATATTCCCGTGCCGGGCAATTACGATGGCGACGGCCGCATAGATTTTGCCGTGTGGCGGCCATCCAGCGGAACTTGGTACGTGCTGCAATCGGCCAATGGCGTCTCGCGCACTCAACAATGGGGTCTTCCCGAAGACATCCCGCAACCCGCGGATTTCGATGGCGATGGCCGTACCGATTTCGCAGTCTGGCGACCGCAGTTTGGGAATTGGTATGTGATCCCGTCGAGTACCGGCAATCCGCTGACGTGGCAATGGGGCCTGCCCGAGGATCGACCTGTCGCGAACGCCCTGGTGGCATTCCTGACGCAGCGAGTGAAATCGTCTTAGCTGTCGTGCGCGACCAGAACTGCCAACGAAATAGCTTGCCTCCGATGTCGCAAGACAGAGTTGGCTGGCGAGTATCAAGAGAGCGTCATACGGAATGCCAGCTAATCCCACACCGTAAACCAATGCGAAATGAAACAACCCTCAGTAGAAAGGATCCTGATCATGCCCCTCAGTTGCTGACCCATGGTGTTTCGTCCATCGATTTCAGCAGCGTTTCGCTGAGTAGCCCGGCTCAGGTCCGAACATTCACGATTTGCAATGTCGGCAACGCGAATCTGACCCTGCAAAGTCCAACTCTACCCGCCGGAATGGCGCTGACAGCCCCGTTCGCAACCACGACTCTCGCCCCCAACGGCTTTCTCAATTTTTCGGTTCGCATAGGGACGACCGCCGCGCGACTGATCGATGGGGAAATCGTCATTCCCAACAATGACGCGAACGAGAGGCCATTCAACATTCGCGTTCGTGGAGCAGTCTACTCGACCGCGCCGCGAATTACGGGCGAGCTGTTCGACGATGGCAACCTCAATAAGATCAGGGATCAGGGGGAGCGAATTCTTGCAAACCTGGCGGAGTTCGCGGATCTCAATGGCAACGTGCGCTTCGACAGCGGTGAGCCGCAGGTCGTCACCGATGCTCAGGGGCACTTTCAGATACCATTGGCTCGCACGGGGTATGTGAATGTTATTCCGCTCGCAGCCCTGGCTGGTGAAACGCCAACTGTGACTGCGCGTGGTTCGGTAACGGATGCCAGGTCTGCGGCCAGGACGGAAGTCCGATTGCCGTTCAGCATCACGACTCGTCCGAACGAAAATCCGCCCGTTCCCGAAAACGCCGACTCGATTGAACGGCAGGCTGAGTTCGTTCCGCCGGATGGCAGATGCATCAGCTTCTCAGCGTTTGTCATTACCGAATCCCGAGGATTCAGACTGCATGGAGTCACTCGATCACTGAACGGCATAATCACCGTATCCGGATTCCTTCGCATGACCGCCGCACTCACGAGTGCTGCGACGTCGATGCATCGAGCGGCCGTTGTTGAGCCAGTTCGGTGCCCTGTCACAGGCGACCGCATCGATCCGGAAATGTCCGGGAATACAAACACCTCGGCCAGCAAACCCGGAGAGCGAACTGACAGCACCGCACACAGCCATGCCGGCATGTCCTTTATGTAACCCTTCGATCGTGCGAACAGAGCCGTCCGAGCGATGAACTCGGGCTCGCTCCCGTCACACAACCCAGGAACAGTTACGCTGGCGTCGCCCAGACGATGCCGGTCGTATTGTTGACATTGGTGATCTCATTCACCGTATAATTCATGATCACGACTGTTCAGTCAGCCCATTCGCGATCGGACTCGTTCCTGCAGTTCCGACAGTTTT
>JBBJME010000343.1:0-6767 GCA_037719765.1 Planctomycetaceae bacterium | reverse complement strand
AAAATTTGTTTTGAATCAGTTCTTGACCATTCTTAAGACCGTCGCTTATTAGTTATGCCGTTCCTGTTGGGGAAAAGTCGCCCAACAGTTCCTGATCGTAGTCATATCCCTTTTCGTGTGGGAAACGAAGGTCTGCATCAGGGAAGACCAATTGCAGGTATTCAAACTTTGCTGATCCGTAATACTTGAATGAAGCCAGTACATAGTCGCTAGCGTTAGACAAGTCGACTTTGATCAAATAGTAGTCGAAGGGGTCTTTCTTTTGTTTCACAATACGCTCGCCAATGGGCGGCGTGGTGTTCTTAAACCGCTTGACGTAGGAATGAACAAGCTCGCTCGCCATCCCAAGAGGTAACGAAGAGATAAACAATTCGGGTATTCCTGAAGTCTCGTACACGCCAGTGCTATAGCAGAAAGACGGTATGTCTTCTGCGGGTACGTACGTCAAGTGAAATCCGTACTTCTTGATGTTCCGCTTTAGCTCGGTGGCGTAGGATTCGGGCGTCATTTTTTTCATGTGATTCGTCTAAGGCATAACGCCCCCCATCAGCGGATGGCGGGTGAAGAGTATGCATGTCAACACGCGAACCACCGCCATTCCGCTGCATGGAATTGGTACGCCTGTCATGGCGTATGACTAGTGGGGTGCCGTTTCCTTTACTGGAAGCCAGTCCCCTGTACGAGAACGAAGATCTTAAGGTAGGCAGTATACCAACTGTGACTCCGATCGAACAAGTACGAGACGAGGGCAACTGCGGGGAGGTAACGAACCGTGGGGAGGAAGCCTGCGAATGTGCCGGTAAGCTGACAGAGAATCGTCGTCAGCCACATTCTCGTCAAATCTGCGAGGTTACGGACAGAAACCTGATACAAGGCCGGTGCGGACAGGCGAGTGAGCCAACCATCACGAAGCACGCCCCGGAAGAGAACACCGTGTTCATCCGCATTGGTAAATCAGGAGCTTGCGCAGAGAAAGCCATACGTCTTATCCAGGGAGATCCGCTGCACGTATCTGCACGTTCGATTCATCGACAGGCAGAACCTGCATCGCCCAACGATGCTGGTGTGCAGCGGAAGTCAGCAGAGGTCATTGTACTGTCTCGTCGCATTCCAGCGGCGACAGGAAGGACCGAACCATGAAGAACAGGGAGGAGCGACCGATGTCCTCGGATCGAGGTGCCTCGCAGCAGACGTTCGACTTCGGCGACGACGTGGAACCGACGCTGCCCGCGAATTTACTCCGTCAGGAGTTGACCGATCCGGCGTCCATCGACACGCCGTCCCTGAGCGTCTTGCCAGACGCAGATTTGATGGAGCAGATTGTTGACCCGCGAAATCTCGACCGTGCCTGGCGTCAGGTCAAATCGAATCGGGGAGCCCCCGGTCCGGATGGCATGACGATCAAAGCGTTCGAGAGCTGGTGTCCTGAACACTGGCCAGCGGTGAAGCAACAGCTTCTGGACGGGACGTATCGGCCATCGCCGGTGCGTCGTAAAACCATCCCGAAAGACGGTGGCGGTGAGCGATCGCTCGGCATTCCGACGGTACGTGACCGAGTCGTGCAAACGGCACTGGTGCATGTGATCGAACCGATCTTTGACTTCACGTTCTATGACCGCAGCTTTGGCTTTCGTCATGGACGTGGCTGTCATCATGCTCTGGAATGCGTTGAGCAATTACTCAACGCGGGCTACGTGTATGTGGTGGATGCCGATCTGAAAAGTTACTTCGACACAATTCCGAAAGATCGCCTGATGCAGCTTGTGCAGCAATCGATCTCGGATCGTCGGGTCCTGAGACTGATTCAGAAATATCTCGATCAGGAGCTGGACCATCACATGGCCACCCTAAACCATCAGATGGTGCGATACGCGGATGATTTTGTCATCCTGTGCCGCACAGCAGAGGAAGCTCAGGCGGCTTTGGCAGCAGTCCAGCAGTGGGTGACGGCAAATGGCCTGACTCTGCATCCGACGAAGACGCAGATCGTGGATTCCCGTGAGAAACGTTTTGCGTTTCTGGGCTACTCGTTCCGAGGGAACTTATGCTTTCCCCGCGAGAAGAGCCACACGAAACTTCAGGATCGGCTTCGCGCCCTGACGCCCCGAAAATCGGGTGAATCACTGCACTGTACGATTCAGAAACTGAACAGTACTCTGCGTGGCTGGTTTGGTTATTTTCATGACTGTCACCCGTCTGTCTTTTCAGCGATTGACAGTCATCTTCGGGCTCGACTGCGACGCCTTCTTCTGAAGCGTCACTCTCGCAACCCGAAACGCCTGTGTCGCACTTGGCGCTGGCCGAATGCTTTCTTTGCTGAGCAGGGTTATACAGCCTTGGTGAAGCCCATGCTCGTTTCGTTCAATCCCATTTGGGCAACTACTGACTGGCGAGCCGTATGCGGGAGAACCGCCTGTACGGTTCTGAGGGAGGGGAGTCGCAACTCAATGCGATTTCCCTACCCCTATCAGTAAGCCGCTACTGCGCTAAGATTGTTCCGACTGTGAGTTACCCTGAAGGAAAATGAAATGCGATCCGTGCTTCTCAGCATCATCCTCGGTGGTCTCTGCCAGCATCAAACGGCGGTCGCCTTTCAGGATGTCGATCTCGGCACGGTCACTGAAAAGCAGCAGATGATTCCCATGCGCGACGGGAAGCATCTCTCAGCGAACCTTTATTTCCCGCAGGGCGCGGGACCGTGGCCGGTGTTGTTTGAACAACGCTACGCCGACATCAGCGGCGCGGGAACCAGGAAGGCAGCCGCGAGCCTGTCAGAGGCAGGTTACGTGGTCGCGATGGTCAATTATCGAGGCACTCACAAATCCGAAGGGAACTGGATTGGCTACCGCGCGCTGGGCTGGGGCGAACTCAAGGATGGATTCGACGCCTGCGAATGGCTCGGGACGCAGCCTTGGAGCACAGGCAAATGGGCATTTGGAAGTTCACAGGCAGGATACGCACAGAATTTCCTGGCGATCACGCAGCCGCCGCACCTGACCGCGCAGTACATGGTCGATACGGGGCTCAGCCTGTTCCACGAAGGCTATCGCATCGGCGGGACCACTCGCCCGTCACGATTCAAGTCGCTGGCCGGGAACTGCCGTGTGCCAGCCGACAATGATCGCCTGCTGGAGGAATGGATGACGCATCCGCACTACGACGATTACTGGCGGGATGAGGATTGTTCTCTGCACTTTGGCAAAATGAACGTGCCGTGTTTCACGATCGGCAGCTGGTATGACTTCATGAATCAGGGCTCCATCGCCAGCTTTCAAGGGCGACAGCAGCATGGCGGAGAGAACTCACGTGGCAAACAGCAGCTGATCATCGGCCCCTGGCTTCACGGTCGACTCAACAAAGGCAGCAAGGTTGGCGATCTCGTTTACCCGGTGGACGCGACATGGCCGGAACTCGAACACATGATTCGCTGGTTCGACTACTGGCTGAAGGGCAAAGACACGGGCGTCGAAAAAGAACCGGCAGTGCGCTATTACGTCATGGGCGCTGTCGGTGAGCCGGATGCTCCGGGCAACGTCTGGAGAACTGCCGACGATTTTCCGCCCGCGGCCAGCATGACTCCCATGTTTCTCGTTGCCGATGGTCAACTCACGTCATCGACTCCGATGAATGAAAAGGGCTCAACCAGCTACGTCAGCGATCCGCTGCATCCGATGGAAATTCCGGGAACAGGTTTCCCCGGTGCGACGGATGCTCGGGCGTTTGAAGAACAGTCAGAGGTTCGTACGTTCTCGACCGAAATTCTGGATTCTCCCGTCGAATGGACCGGCCGCATTCGGGCTGAACTGCACTTTTCATCAACGGCACCAGACACAGATGTGCTTGTCCGCGTCAGTGATGTCTACCCTGATGGTCGTTCCATTCTGATCGTGGATTATCCTCAGCGAGTTCGCTACCGGGACGGTTTCGATCACGAAGTCCTGATGACGCCCGGCGAAGTCGTCAGAGTAGCCTTCGACGTCGGCTGGATCAGCCAGGTTTTCAACAAAGGCCACCGCATCCGTGTGACCGTCGCCAGCACCGGATCACCACTGTACGAACCCAATCCTCAAACTGGAAAACCGGCCACGATCGAATTTCCGTCTGATGCGGTCTCGGCGACGAACACGATCCATCACAACGGCAACCATCGTTCAAAGATCATTGCACCCGTGGCGATCAAGCAGCCATAGCCATCAACGCTTTCCGATGCACCACAAATGCTGATGAGTGCGCAGGAACAGCTGTCCGTTACTGGCAGCGACCGAGGAATTCGACGCTTCTCCAAGTGAGTTCGTCGATACCAGTTCAAACTGCGGGCTGGCTCGAAAGACGAAACAATCGCCACCCTGTGTCATCGTGTAGCAGTGACCGTCCGCGATCATAATGGATGACCAGTTTGTGCCCGTGGCATTCTGTCCGGACAGCCGCTCTTCCCAGACCGTTTTCCCGGTCTGCAGTTCAAGGCATTCAGCAATTCCCGGGTCGTTATGGATAAACAGATAGCCGTCATGAATCACGCCGGATCCGATTCGTTGTTTGGTCTTCGGATGACGCCAGAGCCGGTTTGATTCCGTGATATCTCCGTCGCCTTTGACCTGAACCCCGATCGACATCCCGTTGTATCCTCCCATCGCGACAACGATGTCGTCGGCAATCAGCGGCGAAGTGTAAACCAGGGCGTTAATGCCGGAACTGGTCCACAGCTCCTTCCCTGTCGATGGGTCCAGACCACACACGCGAAACGGAAAACTCATAATCAGCTGATCGCGTTCTCCGATTCGCCGCAGGACAGGCGTGCTCCAGGAGCCGTAATAGTCCGCGCCGGAAAACTTTGCTTCGCTGCTTCCCTGCGTGTTGATCGGCTCGTCATGCTGCCAGACTGTCTCACCGGTCTTTTTATTTACGGCAATCAGAAACGATCGCTCGCCGGGACCGAAATTCAGATAGCACAAATCACCGTGAATCACAGGCGACGCACCATAGCCCCAGATGTGTTTCTGAATTCCGAGATCACGCTTCCACAGTTCATGGCCTTCCATGTCGTAACAGAACAATCCCGCTGAGCCGAACCAGACCATGACTCGTTCACCATCGGTCACGGGCGATGACGAACACACGGGATTCGTGGGGTGAGTCGGATCGGCCTCTTTCCATTCCGTTTCTGCCTGCCAGAGCAACCGACCATCGCTGCGATGAAAGCACATTAGCGTGCGACGATTCTGAGCGACCAATGGCTGAGTCACGAAGACTCGATCGTCCCAGACAACGGACGTTGAATTCCCGGGTTCCGGCAGGGCGACTTTCCAGGCAACGTTCTCTGTGGCAGTCCATTTCGTTGGCAGACCTTTCTCGTCACTTGTGCCATCTCCTTGATTTCCTCGCCACTGCGGCCAGTTATCTGCCGCTGCGGACTGCAGGTGAAGAGAAATTACGACCGTCCAGCAGAACCATCGAATTGGGTTTGATGACATGTCGTGTCTCCGGTGATCAATGATCTGGCAAAGGGGTCGAACAGAGATTCAGGAAGCAGGACCGTCGCTGCCCTCTTATTCTTGCGGACGATAACCTCACGCGGTCGAAAGTGACATTAACCCGAAGCGTCAGCGAGGGCCGCAAATCCCAATCCCTCGCTGACGCTTCGGGTTACGATATCGTGCTCACAAAACAAAAGTGTCATTTTCGGCCCCGCGGAGCATATTTCGCAGTTTATCGAGAGCCGTAAGTTCCTCGCTGGATAATCGATGCTCATCGGCGATCCGAGCGGCCTGCTCGACATGGCTGACCTGTCCAAAGCCGATGATGGTTGATGTGACTTCCGGAAGTGATAGGACATATCGCAAGGCAACCTCGCGAATTCTGGACAATGATCCGAAATGCTCGGTGAGTTGGCGCACTCGAGCCTCATCCCGGCGATAAAGATCCAGCGGAAAGAATGGTGTTTTGAAGGTATGCGCCGAGGGCTCGGCCCCGAGCAATGCTCCCGCCGCGAACACACGAATCGCAAAGATGCCCATTCCCAGCTCGTGAGCTGTCTGCAGGAACCCGCCGAAATCCGGATCACAGAGTTCACTCGGCGTCACCCGGAGTGCGCTGGGATTGAGAAAATGCAACGGAGCCTGAATCGTGGCGAACTCCTGTGAGTGCATGACAGTGCACAAAGCCTCGGCATCGCCAATTCCGGTCAATCCGAAATGTTCGACCCAGCCCGCAGCCCGGACTTCCTGCATCCCGGCCAGCAGACCGCGCGGCCCCAAGACATCCTCGGGAGTGATCGAGGTTGGCTGATCGAGGCGATTTTTCGTGATCGAGTTGTGAATCTGCAGCAAGGTGACACGCGGCAATTTCAGTCGCGACAGACTTTCCTTCACGGATGAGACCACCAAAGGCCGCAGATCGGTCTGTGTGGTCAACTGCACGCGAACCTTGGTTGCCACATGCAGCGGCTGATCCGATCGCATGCCGGAAAGCGCTGCACCCAGATGGAATTCCGATTGACCGTTGCCATAGGAGGCAGCCGTGTCGAACCAGTTGACGCCCAACTGGACGGCTCGCTGAACGACAGCCTGCTGAGTCTCGACCGCGTCTCCGGTCAGTAGACCCGATACAGGACCGGACCCGAATGAGACCGCGGAAATGGAAATCCCGGTGCTCCCGAGCGGACGATACTGCATGGCAGAAATCCTTCGTGTCAGTCCTGCAAACCGGTCGCGTTCGTTTTCGGAGCGAAGAGGATAATCAGCATTCCCGCCGCGTAGATCATCCCGGTC
>JBBJME010000342.1:0-6789 GCA_037719765.1 Planctomycetaceae bacterium | reverse complement strand
TGCCGACGGAATCGGCACTGCTTGTGCAGTGGCGCATCGACGGCGTGCTGCAACTCATTGCAGGGTTCGACCGCGATCTCGCACCGCGCATTGTGGCGAGGTTGAAAGTGATTTCCGGGCTGTTGACGTATCGCACGGACGTCCCACAGGAAGGACGCGTCTCGCGCGAATTCAGCCGCTCGGAAGTCCGCATCACAACGTTTCCCACACTGCACGGCGAGAAGGCCGCAATTCGCCTGTTCGCCGAGAACGACCAGTTGCAAACGTTGACGCAGTTGGGCTTACCGAAAGAAGTGGAGACTGAACTCCGGAGTCATCTGACCGCGACGGCCGGTGTGATTATGCTCACGGGACCTTCCGGCAGCGGAAAAACGACGACGGCGTACGCGTGCCTGCGAGACATCATAGCGGATTCCGTCGGCACGCGGTGCATTATGAGTCTGGAAGATCCGATCGAAGTAGCGGTGGATGGTGCGACCCAGTCACAGGTGCGGCCGTCTGCGGGATTTGATCTGGCGACCGGATTACGATCCCTGATGCGACAGGATCCCGATGTCATTTTTGTCGGCGAAATTCGCGATCCCGCGACGGCTGAGGCCGCGTTTCAGGCAGCCCTGACGGGACATATGGTGCTGACGACATTTCACGCCGGGAATACGGCGGAAGCGATTACTCGGCTGCTGGAAATGCAGCTTGAACCTTATTTGATCCGCAGTGGACTGCGAACGGTCATTTGTCAGCGATTGCTGCGAAAGATCTGTATGAACTGCCACGACCAGGACGGGCATTCCGCAGCAAAACTGTCGCAGTCTGCAGAATCTGGAAGATCGCCAGACAAATCGGGTTCTCAGCCTGTTCATCAAAACGCATGTGCGGTTTGCGGTTCCACAGGTTACCACGGGCGTTTGGTTTTGGCAGAAATGCTGAACCCGAATTCTCCCGAGGTGGCGAAGGCAATTCTGCACAGATCGGATGCCCCTGAAGTGGCTCGCCTCGCAGCGGCATCGGGCATGCAGACACTGTCTCAGCGAGCGGTCAACGCTGTGGCCAGTGGTGCAACCACATACGAAGAAGTTTTAAGAGTCCTCGGGGCAATCGTTTAGCACGTGGTGGCAGTCCATGTTCAATAGCCTGATGATATGCCGCGCGGGCATTGGCTGGAGCTTTTTTGTAGCCGAAGTCGTGAGACTTCGGGCTCAATCACGGCCAGCTCCGAATTCTTACGAATTCGGCTGCCAAAGTATAACGCCCTGATCTGCGAGCACGGTTCAACAATCAGACACATTTCGTAAAGTTCTCTCCCTCCCGCGGCCTCATGAATGTTCCAGTCAAAACTCAGCCTTGAAGACATGCAGGCGTTGTCCGAAGAGATCAGCCATCTGGTCAAGGCCGGGATGCCGCTGGAAGAATCGCTCGCACAGGCCGGCATGGGGCGCGGGGCCAGACTGACGCACGTGATGAAGACATTGTCGGAGGGACTGAATCAAGGGAAGTCGTTAACGGAACTAATTCAGCAGGAATCAATTGGTGCGCCGCGAATGCTGGCCTCCGCGATCGGAGCAGGAATTCAATCAAACAGCCTGAACCTGGCGGTGGAAATGATGGGAGACTTCGCAGCCGACGTCGTCGATTTGAGAAATCGCCTGCTGCAGGCGGCAGCGTACCCGCTTACGGTTGTCCTGGTCGCGAGTGTGCTCTTGATCCTGTTCGTGCAGAAAACTCTGGAGTTGTTTCTGGAGACGATTCAGTCGTGGGATCTGAAGGTGAACTGGATCCTGCTGAAGCTGCTGGAATGGAACGCCGCAGCACCGTGGTGGACATTCATTTTGCCGGTTGGTCTGATATTGCTCACCGGGTTCTGGATGATTTCCGGTCGCGCAGCCACGATGGCGTTTCAAGGACCGGAGAAACTTTTTCTGCTGCTGCCGGGTGTCCGTGCCCTTGTACGGGATCTGCAGAATTATACGCTCACCCGCATGATGTCGCTGCTGACGGATCGCGGCATAGCGTTACCGGAAGCATTGACGCTTGCGGGCGGTGCTTCCGGGTCACAGCGACTGGAACGAGCATGCCATGAGATCGCTGCAAATATCATCAGTGGTGATGGCATCGGCCCCGGATTCAATACAGCCATCGCTCCACGCAGGTTGCGGAGGTTCTCCTTGCCGCCACTGCTGGACGTATGCCTGCAGCAGGTTCAGCACAGTGAAGAGCGACTGGTGCTGCGGCTGCGGGCCGTTGCAGATTTTTATCGCAATCGGCTGGAAAGAAATTTCGCATGGCTTCGCCTGCTGATGCCATTTGTCATGTTCGTAGTGATCGCGGGCGGTTGTGCTTTGATGTATTCGGTCATGGTTTTCTGGCCGGCGACCGAATTGTATCGACATCTGGGACAATAATCTTAAAAAATGCCAACTTACAAATATCAATCTGTGCTCCCGACCGGTGTCTCGGTCTTCGGCATTTTCGATGCTGAAAGCGAAACCGCACTCGCTGCGTATCTCCTGACGCGTGGCATGACGCTGGTGGCTTGTTCTGAAGTTGCGATCGACGAGCGCCTCGGGACGCCATTGGCTGCGATTCCTCGCATTCTCCAGTTGCGAATCGGGGAACGAATTCAGGAAGCACTGTTAACGGGTTTGCCTGCGCATGTTGCAATCGCGGCGATGGCGCATGAACCATTCGAACATCCTCTGCTGATGGCGATGCCGTGGCTGTCGGGAATGGCGGGATGTGCGGTGATTGTTTCATTTTTGTTATCGATCGCGATTCCTGAATTCGCCCTGTTGCTTGTACCGACCGCTGTATTCGCACTGCTGACTAGCCTGGGGCTTTGGATTGCCGGTTATTGGTGGCTGCAGGTTCGGCCGCGAGGCATGTTGCTGCGTCTGTCGCGCCAGATGGCGGCAGGAAGTTCCGAGCCATTGCTGCAGGATGCGTTTGTGCCAATGGAGATCAGGAGCATTATGAATTCGGGCATGGCGGCTGAGCAAAAGTCACTCAGCGTTGCAGAACTGCTGCCGTCGCTGGGGATTATGCGGGTGCAACGATCTGTTTGCGACGAAAATGGCGGCCCCGTTTCTGGCACTGTTGCTGCTCATCCCAGGCGGTTATTCCGTGTCGCTGATCGTGATACCTAAATTCAAAGAAATCTTTGTGGGCTTTGGAGTGGAACTACCAGGGCTCACGGTGATCGTCATCGGCATCAGTGACTTAGTTTCGACACTCGGCGTGCCAGGTCTAATTGGGGTTGTCTTCCTGACAACTGCTGTCACTGTCACATTCTACAGCATGATCATCTGGTCACCGGCATCAGAAATCCTGAGCGTAGTTCCGATGCTGGGGACTTCGTTACGGTTGCTGATGCAGGCGCGTGTCGCACGAGTTCTCGGTGTCCTTGTGAGAAACCGTTCTTCCGTCGGGGATGCGATTTCGGTGGCGACCGATGCGAGTGGTTTTCGGGAGGTTCGCAGACGCGGAAAAGAAATGGCGACGGAATTACGAAGCGGAAAGCCCGTGAATCTGGTCTGCAGCGGGCTCCACGGACTTCCCTTGTCTCTGCTGCTCAGAATTAACGATCAGGGGGATTCTGAACACGCGCGGCAGGAAACCGCTCAGTCGTTCATGCTGTTCGCATCGTCTCTGGAACAAGCGTCGTGGGGACACGGGGCCATCCTCGCGGTGGTCGTTGAAATTCTGGCAATCCTGGTCACTGCCGTGGTCGTGTCAATTCTTGTCGTCTCCATGTTCATGCCGCTGATCAAGCTGTTGAATGATTTGGCGGTCTGCGTGTGGACATCAGGAGTATGGCTATGACATTTGTTCAGATGTTTTTGTTCATGACCAACCGGTCTGAGCCCCTGCGGCAGGCTTCATTGCTGATGCTGCTGGCTGGTGGAGTTGGCCACGGTGACACGCTCCTGCAGTCACTGCGGGCGCATGAGCAGGAGAGTAAATCCATCTGGGCCAGCAAGATTGGACAGTTGCGTATGCTCCTGGAACAGGGGCACTCCCTTTCCGGAGCCCTCTCAATCATTTCTGAACTCTTGCCGGATCAGACTGTGACGTCCATCCGCGTCGCCGAAGGCACAGGGGCTCTTGCCGATGTGCTGATGGACGAAGCGCTCCGTCTGCATGAACAAACTCGATCGAAATCCGTCTCGACAGGCACTCTGGAACACGATCTTCTTTGGGCAGCAGCACTGTTGACCATTGCAACATCAATCGTGACTTTTCTGATCGTGTTCATCGTTCCAAAGTTTAAGGAAATCTTTATCGGGTTCGGTGTAGATCTGCCTCCAGCAACCAAGGCTGTGATCGGGGCAAGCGACTTTGTATTTTCGTACTGGTACTTGTTCATTGTGCCTGTGACGGCGACGGTTGTCGTTTTCTTCTGGCTTGTGTATTCATCTTTGTGGAATAAGTTGACTCACGGCTATCCGCGATTTGCAGGACTCTGGCCGCGTTACTGGTTGCCGGGAGTACTGCGAACGCTCAGCCTGTCTGCCGCGAGCGGACAACCGCTGGGGCGAGCGCTCGACTGCATAATGCAGGATCTTCCTCCGGGCCGTTCTGCCAAGGTCGTGAGTGCACTCCGCCATCGAGTGAATGGCGGCGAAGATGCGATTGTGGCAATGCAGTCTGTGGGTCTGCTGCGAGCTTCCGAAGCCGCATTTCTGCATTCATCGTTGAGGACGCATCATCTGGACTGGGGGCTTCGGCACCTTGCCGATTCCGTGGAACGACGTCGCAGAAATCTGTTTCGCCGTCTGTCACAATTCGTCGGGCCGGGGGTTGTTTTGATTGTGGGAGCAATTGTGATGTTTTTGCAAGGGGGGTCTTTGAACCTCTGATAACGCTTTTGGATGATCTGAGCCGCGAAGGCAGATACTAATCCGTGCTGTTGATAAGGCCATGGCTTGATAATGAAACAATTTCAACACTCAAAATCAACCCTCAATCGACGGGGCTCATTGATCACCGAAGGGATCATTGCGTGCATCGTTCTGGGCGTCGCCATCAGCATGCTGGTGCCGGCCCTGGCGGCAGTCGGTCGGCAGAGGCAGGCGATGCGGTTCGACACGCTGGCAATGATTGAACTCAACAATATCGCGGCCGCCATCAGCCAACCGGATAGTCAGTCCGCCGACATCAAAATTTCCAAATGGTTCTCAGATCGATATTCCGAAGCAAGTCTGGCGATAGAACCTCTCCCGGATCCGGACGACGCAACGAAAGAAATTATGGAGGGATTGCGGCTGACAATTCGGCGGCCGCAGGCGGAATCAATGCCCGATCAGAAAGTTTCGGTCGTTGTGTGGCGCGAAACGGGAGAACCAATGCTATGAAACGCAGCCTCTCGCAGTTCGCCACCCGGATGCATCGTCGTCGCGGCGCATTGTTTCACTACTACCTTGCCTATGTCACGCTTGTGTCGTCGGTGCTGATGATGACCGGAACCTGCCTGCATACGATCTTGCAGAGTGAACAGACAGACCGGCGCGTGTCACTGTTTCTGCATTCATTGCTCCGGTGCGAACGAATGCTTCGCACGGATGCGGATACCGCACAGTTGACGGTCGATTCCGATTCCGCTCTGACGATCGCGCGGGAAGATGGCGTGCAAGTCCATTGGGTCGCTGATCGCGGCATTCTGACGCGGCAGGAAACGCGGGGCAGTGAGACACTCAATTCTGATCGTTTTGTTTTTCCGGCAGGTTCAAAAATTGAATTCTCAAACCGTGACGATGGTGCGACGGTCCTGAAGTTTTTCGAACCATCGGTTTTCGTCAAATACAGCGAAATGGGGAGTGGAGGTTTGAATCGCAACAAACCGCTCGATGAAGCCTTTCCCACAACTCCGGCGGCAGCGGCCGCGCAACCTTTGACGGAGATTGTCTTGCAGTAGTAAACAGGTTTTCAAGCTGCGTGCATGGAAATCCAACGGCATAGGTCACGGATTTTTTGTGGAGAGTGGGTTGACATAAAAGCGAATCGCGGAGCGGCGTCGCCTACGTAGCTCAGTCGCTCTGCCGATGAGTTCCTCAACCTGGTTCTGTCTTCGGCGATCGATGATGGATACAACGTTACATAACTGGGAGATACAAACATGAAACCAGAAGCGTCATCTGCCATCTCGGTCTATTCAACGTGCGACAGACCCGCGCGGCGCGGGGCGGCGAGTGTCGTGGCGATTGCTGTGCTGGTCATCCTTGCCGGGATCATGGCGCAGCAGGTACGGCGAGTATTAATGGAGCGGCGACAGATGCGGAATGAAGTGGCGTACCTGCAGACCGAAAAACTGGCAGAGGCAGGAATGATGCTCGCTCAGAAATTGAAATCCAGCGATCCCGCATGGGCGGGACTCACCTGGAATCTGCCTCCCGGCTCAATTCATCAGACAAATACCGCTGAAGTCGTGATCACAGTGCAGGACGATTCGTGTTCCGTCATTGCTCGATACCCGGTCAACGCGGAGATCCCTTTTCATGATACTCGGACAAGAAAGTTTGCACCATGAATTCAATCCCCTCGTCCGGCCTTCGGCCACCTACTCCCCCGAACACGGGGAAGAAAGGAAATTTGCATGTGCGATCTCGGGGCTTCACGCTGATCGAGCTGCTTGTTGTGATTGCGATCATCGCGATTCTGATTGCCTTGCTGCTGCCGGCTGTGCAGCAGGCGCGTGAGGCGGCTCGGCGAACGCAGTGCAAGAATAATCTGATGCAGATTGGCCTGGCGTTGCACAACTACGAAATGGCGTTCGAATTGCTGCCACCAGGTTGCGTG
>JBBJME010000341.1:0-6806 GCA_037719765.1 Planctomycetaceae bacterium | reverse complement strand
CAATAGCCAAATGGCCCGGAGGGTGCTCCGCACTATTGGTTCCTGACCCCTTTTTAAAGCGCATAAAAGCGCAAGGATCACCGTTCATCCAGATCCGGCTGCAGTCTGTGAAGGCCTTCTTCCATCGTCACCAACGGCCTGTAACCGAAGTCGCGCTGAGCGGCTGCGATACTGTAGCTGTGTGAACCGGACAGTTGAGCTGCCACGAACCGCGTCATCGGCGGGTCATGCGTGCGTCCTGAAAGTTTCCACGCCGTCTCAAGAACCGACCCCACATACCACGCCATCGTGGCAGATATCTTTCGAGTCACCGGAGGAAGACCAGCGCGTGCAAGGACCAGATTGATCCAATCCCACAAATTGACGGCGACCGGTTCGTTGACGAAGTAGGCTCGACCGGCTGCCGTTGTCGAATTTCGCAACGATTCTTCCGCCTGCAAATGCGCGGCTGCGGTATTCTCAACGTACGAAATGGAAACGATGTTCACACCGCGCCCTACTTGCCGCAGTTGACCGGCTCGCGCTTTCCCGATGAGCCGCGGAATCAGGTGATTGTCACGCGGTCCCCAGATCAAATGCGGTCGAAGTGAAACAGTTCGCAGTCGGTTCGGATCATTAGCTGCCAGCACCGCCTGCTCAGCGAGTGCTTTCGAGTGCGGATAATGGCATAACCACTTTGTCGGATACGGCAACGATTCATCGGCATTGATGTGATCGGACCCGTTAAACACGACGCTCGGCGAACTTGTGTAAATCAGTCTTTGAACGTCGAACTTGCGACAGCCCGAAATCACGTTCAAGGTACCTGCTGTGTTGATGCCGTGGTACGTTTCCCACGAACCCCAGACTCCCGGTACAGCGGCGACGTGAAACACAGCGTCGATTCCCGCGCAGGCCTGTTCAACCGCCTTCGCATCTCGAAGATCACCATGATGCGTTTCGACGCCTAATGCCGTCAACGCTGGATACTGGCCGCGACTGAAAACGCGCACGTCATGCCCTGCCGCGCGGAGCTGTTCCACGATGTACAGCCCCAGAAATCCGCCGCCTCCTGTGACTAATGCCTTCATAATGCTGGTTCAATCTCCTTCGCGGTCGGCTTTGGCCTGTTCCCATTCTTCCATCGTGCAGACAACCTCGCGAGCCTGAGCTCCGTTATAGTCGCCGACAATTCCGTCTTCAGCCATGTAATCGATCATCCGAGCGGCGCGACCATACCCGATTCCCAGGGCACGCTGCAACAGAGAGACACTGCCGCGGCCTTCACGAATGACGACCGCGACCGCGTCATCATACAGATCATCATGATGCCGCGGACCGGAATCTCCGCCACTGCCACCGGCCGCTCCCATGCCAGCTGCCGCAGTCAGCTTCAGCAATTCAGGACTGTACTCCGGTTCCGTGTCACTGAAGAAGGCAATCACAGCGTTGATCTCTTCATCACTGACATATGTGCCCTGAGCACGCGTCAGATGACTGGTCGATGGTGCCAGATACAGCATGTCACCGCTGCCCAGCAGTCTTTCTGCGCCACCTTCATCGAGGACGACGCGGCTATCCATTTTGCTGGCCACCTGGAACGAGATTCGCGCCGGCAAGTTTGACTTGATCAGACCGGTGATGACATCCACGGTCGGTTTCTGAGTTGCCAGAACAAGGTGAATCCCCACCGCACGTGACTTCTGAGCCAGACGAATGATGTAGGCTTCTACGTCCTTGCCCGACGTCATCATCAGGTCGGCCATTTCGTCTGCGATGATCACAATGAACGGCATGCGGTCCGGAACGGCAGCTGCATCCGGATCTGCTTCTGTCATACCCAGTCGATCAAGAACTTCGGCCTTGCCAAGTTTGTTGTAGCTGTCCAGGTGACGCACGCCAACGCGTGCCAGCAGGTCATAGCGTTCTTCCATCTTGTCCACAGCCCATGCAAGGACGGCTTCCGCCTTCTTCATGTCGGTGATCACAGGATGCATCAGATGCGGGATTTTCTTGTACGGACTCAATTCAACCATCTTCGGGTCGATCATCAGCATCCGGACTTCGTCCGGTGTACGTGTCATCAGCAACGAAAGAATGAGCGTATTCAGACAAACGCTTTTCCCGGTGCCCGTTCGTCCGGCGATCAGCAGATGCGGCATCTTCGCCATATCGACGGTCAAAGGTCGACCGCTCACGTCCTTGCCAAGGAACAGCGGCAAACGCATGTCGTCAGACGACGCTCGTGCGGTCTGCAGCAATTCCCGCATCCTGACAACGACCTGCTTGTCGTTTGGAACTTCGACACCCACGGTATTCTTCCCCGGAATCGGGGCGACGACACGTACGGAGGGAACTCGCAGCGCGATCGCGAGGTCATCTTCCAGCGCAGTGATCTTGTTCAGGCGCAGACCACGTTCCAGTTCCAGTTCGAACTGAGTCACCACTGGTCCTGTATCGATTTCCGCGACCTTGACGTTCAGGCCAAATTCTTCGAACGCATTTTCCAGAGTCGTCGCAGCAATCCGGGCTTTCTTCGCCAGTTCCTCGTACGGAAACTCTTCAGATTCCAGCAACAGGTTGATATCGGGCAGTGAAAATCCCCGTCGCTGTGCCACCACCAGCCCGTCGGGATTGTGGAGGGCTAATGACGCTGGCGGATTGATGCGAATTGAACGCCCTTCGATTTCTGCAATGTCTGCTTGAGGCTCGACCGGTGCCGCCTTGAAAGGAATTGTCGCGACACTTTCATTGATGTCGCGTTGCGCTGACTTCGAAGCCTCTTTCTTTGGCTTCACAGTCGAGGGAACACGCTGTAACCAGCCGCTCGTCGCCCGAATCGCACTGACAGGCAGCGAAGCGGCGTGCAGCACAGGTTGCAGAGTGTCGGATAATGGCGTGAGCAGGACACCGGCAGCGAGCAGGCTGCCGGCAAAAATTATGATGCCGGCGACGGAGAACTTCTGTTCCAGCAGAATACCGGTCCATGCTCCGATCTGACCACCGCTGCCATAGGCAGAACCGGAAGAGATTCCGGGAACCAGCAGATGCAGCAACGCACAGGATGAAGTTGCCAGCAGCAACAGTCCGATAAGTGTCGTCACAGTCCGCCGTGATGGCTCGCGGGAAAACATTTTCAAATCCCACGACACCAGTGCGGCGAGGACAATCCACATGCCGAATCCCATCCATTGCCTTGTGTAATAGGCAACCGCTGCCCCGACTTCTCCGCAGATGTTTGTGGGCACCTGTCGTTGAGGAAACACCAGGCTGGACGGCGGATCTGCCGGGTCGTAGCTGAGGAAGCTCAAACCAACGAACACAACCAGGGCCAGGAGCCCCAGCGCGAGTAAGTCGGTTTTGAGTCGTTCTTTGTCCAGCATCTGATCGGCCTGCAATGTCCGATGCGCGCATCGCAATCGGGAAACACCGTTGGGTGTTTTTGAAGGAAGAGTACGTGATTGGGAGTGTTCGATCCTTTCGCGTTCTCGGCAGCCGGATAATGCATATCCGGCAGCTTTCGCGACGGATCGGAAAGACCCACCTGCGGCAACACTACCACTCTGACTTTGGTTCGCTGTGGCAAAATGTCACCGGACGTCGCGAAAAGACATCACGCAGTCACGACCTGACGCCTGTAGCAGTCAGCGAGACATAAACGAAAATCCGCTTGTGGCGAACGGTCAATTTGAACGGTCGTATCGACCGCGTTTCGCTCAGATCAAAAAAGTCAAATTTCATTCCTTGACGCTGAAGACGTTCACCAGCTTTTGAAAGTCAACCGCAAAACGTTCGCATTGTTTCAATCCTCGGTTCCCACGCAAGGCGATCTGCCGTCCGCCAATGGTATCGTATTCAACGATTTTGCACGCGGGGCGAAGAGCATCGATTCTCCTGTTGGGGCCGTAGAGCAAAGCGATACGCACCTGGTTTGATTCTGCACGACGACGCTTCGCTGTACGCACCCGCAGAGGGTCGCAGATTCATAAACTGGCCTGCTTCGGATGCAGCGCAGAAAGCGGATGACAAGCCTCCGTCGTGGCGATAAACTGCCCGTCACTCTGCCGAGGGCGTCTGCCACGGAGAACTATACTGAGGCACAATCATGCTGAAACATGCAGTTTCCAGACGAACAATGCTTGTGGCTTCCGCGACCGGGTTGGCTGCGCTGCCACGTGTCGGCCTGTCGCGTGCTGCCGCAGGGGAGTCGGGGACTTCTGGAAACGTGCCGGCGGGAACGGCGAAATCCACGATTCTGTTTTTCCTGTGCGGCGGAGCCTCGCATATGGACACGTGGGACATGAAACCCAACGCTCCGCTGGAATATCGCGGTCCGTTCCTGCCGATCGCAACGTCCGCGCCGGGTGTGATGTTGTCCGAACATTTGCCCATGTTGGCGCAACAGGCACACCATCTGGCGGTGGTGAATTCGATCGGTGCGTCAGTCAACACCAATGATCATCACGCTGGCTACTATTACAATCTGACCGGGCACGTTCCGGATGCCACTTTTTTGTCGCTCGCCAACAATCGAACGCCGATGCCCGGTGACTGGCCATTTATCGGCTCAGTCGTTGCATCGCGACGCGGGCGGAACGGAGATCTGCCAAACGCAATGACTCTGCCTCATCAACCCAGCAAAGCGCCATACACAAGACCGGGGCAGTTCGCAGCGCGGATCGGTGTCGAATACGACCCGCTGTATCTTCAGGGAAGTCTGGATCAGCCATTGAAATTTCAAGCTCCCTCACTGGAACTCTCGGCCGGAACCGATCTGAACCGAATCGATGCCCGCCGCGATCTGCTCAAATCGATCGACGCAGCCCGGTTCGAATTTGAATCGGCTCAGAAAGCCAGTCGCTGGAATCGGCAGCAGGAACGCGCCTTTTCATTGCTGACGGCGTCCAAAACTGCTTCCGCGTTTGACGTGTCGCAGGAACCTGCAGCATTGCGGAAGCGCTATGGTGAGACCGTCAACGGGATGAGCCTGCTGCTGGCACGCCGACTTGTGCAAGCGGGTGTTCCATTTGTCACCGTCTTCTGGATGGAAGACGAAAAACGTCTAGCCAAAAAATGCGCGAGCGCCGGAGGCTGGGACACGCATGGAAACAATTTCCATTGTCTGAAGGAAGATCTGCTGCCGGAGTTTGATCGCGGATTTTCGGCATTGATTGAGGATCTGGCACAGAAGCAGTTGCTCGCACAGACGCTGGTAATGGTCACCAGCGAAATGGGCCGCACGCCAAAGATCGGCGACCCGCGATCAGGCGGAATCAGCGGCGCGGGCCGCGACCACTGGACACACTGCCTGACTGACCTTCTGGCTGGCGGCGGAATTCGCGGCGGCCAGTCATTTGGGTCCAGTGATCGGCTGGGGGAATATCCGAAAGACAGCCCCGTTACTCCCGCCGATGTGGCTCACACGGTTTATCACGCGATGGGAATTCGCGACCTGCAGGCCACCGACGAACAAGGTCGCCCCTTCAACCTGCTGGATGCGGGACAGCCTTTATATTCGCTGTTTTGAACGGATCCTCGAAACTGACGGCCTGCGGTACGGATGGATTGCCCGGATGCTGACGCTGTGTCACAATGCCGCGACAACCATCAACAACCCACGATCGCCCTTCCGCTGAAAGTCCAGAACGGCACAGAACATGAAAAAAAATCCCGTGAAGGCCGCACTTGCTGCCGGACAACCTCAGGTCGGTACATGGCTTTCTTTCGGTGATGTGTTCACGGCACGGCTGATGGCCAAAACCGGATTCCCGTGGCTGACGGTGGATCTGGAACATTCGCCGATTGACTGGCAGATGGCATCGCTGATGTTCGCAGTGATTGCTGATGCAGGCTGCGTGCCATTGGCTCGAGTCCCTCGTGGTGATCATGATCTGATTAAACGTGTACTGGATGGTGGCGCATGGGGCGTCGTTGTGCCGATGGTCAACACGGTTGAACAGGCGAAGATTGCCATTGCCGCGGCGAAGTATCCGCCGCAGGGTAATCGTTCTATCGGCGGCAGTATTCCTGCACAGAATTTTCAAACAGGCACAGGCGAATACTATCGTCGAGCTAACGACGAAGTTCTGGTCATCCTTCAGACTGAGTCACCGGAAGGAGTCGATAACGCTGAAGCGATCTACAGCCTTCCCGGAGTCGATGCAATTTTTGTCGGGCCCAATGATTTGTTCTGGCAGATGAAGAAGCCGGAGGGGACGGAACCGACCGCTGAAGAATTTGAAGCCATGCTTCAACGTGTGCTTGCTGCGGGGAAAAAGACTGGAACTCCGGTTGGAATTCACTGCCAGGAAATCCCGGAAGTCCAGCACCGCATCAGCGAAGGCTGGCAGTTTCTGGCCCTGCAGAGCGAGCTGAAAATGATGGTGTCAAAAGCACAGGAACTCGTACAGGGACTGGGACTGGAAACAGCAGCGGACCTTGTACGTTATTAGATGCTTTCTTTTCAACTTCATCGCATTTTGCGCGCAGCATTTTGTATGCATCGTCGCCGTCTTCTTTCAAGTGTCTGGCCTCCTCTGCCCGGACCTTGTCGATGGCTTCAGGGGACTGAGGTCGTAAGATAACACCAGTTGACAGAACATGCCTCAGGATGCACTTTCTTTCCGCCGTCAATCATTGCTGCAGTCAATCATTGCTGCTGCTCCGAAGGCTCGCTACGCTGGGCAATGCCTGAGCGGAGGACAGGGCAATGCAGAAGTGCGATCCGAGCGCCGTCTCAGGGCTCAAGACCGAAGCTGCGACGGTGAGTTTCGCTTGCCGTCGCACTTCTCTGACTTCGGGATTGAGCCGAATGCGATAAACTTAAC
>JBBJME010000114.1:0-21179 GCA_037719765.1 Planctomycetaceae bacterium | reverse complement strand
ATTCGTCATGATGCTCCGCGTGCCATGTGATACGCCATGGATATTCCCGTGGATCCGCCGGTGAATCAAACAACATCACGACGCAGTCAATCTTGCCTCGCGCGGGTGGAAACACCTTAACGTGCAGTTCACCCAGGTGCCAATTGCGCAGCGTCTCGCGAATATCAAGTCCGTCTTTCATGCTGGACGTGAATTTTTCGGTCTTCGCAAGATCGTTCCCGATCAGATCGAGTGCCACATCCTTGACATGGGTGCGGAAGCGTTCGATGGAGACGTCTTCAGGAGGCCAGCTGCATTGTCCGAACGGATTCCACGACTTCTGCCATTCGACCTTTGACTTCAGATCGGGGCGCGCATTCAGGCGGCAACTTCGCCAGACGACCGGATGTCCTGGCAGGCGGCTGACAGGTTCCAGCTCCGTGCCGTCCGGCAGCAGGACGCGATCCACGCCAAAGCGAGCTTCAGGCAGATCCGCCGCCGGAACAAACGGATAGTCGCGAGCCGATTCCGCCACATGGATTGCATACTGATCTCCGGCCGTCTGCTGCGCCGCAACGACCAGCGTGTACAGATCCGGAGTAAACCGCCGTTCCATGAGCGACAGGTTCCGGATGTATTTCAGGCAATTCGAGCAGAAAGTGGACGACGAGCGCGATTTGAATTCTTCACGGTATTTTCCGCGCGTGAATCAGCAGCGATTTGATCCCGTCGATAGACATGTTCTCATCGTCATCCAGATCCGCTCGCGCCTGTTCATACTGCCCTGTAATAAACGGCAGTTCGCCCAGAACGAATGCGAGCGTTCGCGGTGACACGCTGTAGGTTTCGGGCGATGTCTCCGACCAGTCGGGATCTGCGGGTCTTTCAGTCGCACTGTTGAAAGCATCCCGCAGCCACGGCCAGTCCATAATGTTGCAGAGACACAGCACCGATTCAAACCGCACCGATAATCGATGCAGCTCACTGGCCATCCAGTTGATGCGAGTCTGCTGCTCTTCATCTTGCGGAGCGGGTAACGCAGGCAATACCGCCGCCGCAAACTGTTCCGGCCTTACGCGTTTCAAAGCGTAAGGATCGGGCAACACGGCGGAGCGGGGAACATACCGGTCCGTTTCGATGTCGATAAAGGCGCGGACCATACGTTCCTGACGCGCGATGCGCAAGGCCGCGATGACGGGCTGACAGGGATCGATCGGAACGTAACTGGCCACGGGGAGTTCAATCTCGTCGTCATCGGTTTCGCGCCCTGTTTCGAAGTCGGTCTGCGTCCCGCCGAACACCGTCACGGGCTCGCGTTGCAGCACGACAGAGACTACCGGCAGGCGCTCTACAGCCGCTTCGACGTCCGGCTGAAAGGACGGCGGCAGCGGCACGGCAAGGCATTCAAATTTGTGAGCCAACATCAAGCGCCGCACTTCGACTGCAAAGTCACCACTGCCGTGAATGACCGGAAACAGCGTAATATTGCGACCAAGTGTCAGGACTTCGGAGACAGCGTTCATAGGGAATTCTGCAAAAACAAACCAGAGAGCGAATTGTGTTCATGTTACGTATCGGCGGCAAATAATGAAAGCCGTTGATGCATGCGGTGTGGAGTGAAGGTGCATACGCCTATTGGTGATGTTCTGTCAAGAAAGGACTGTGCGATTGGCTGCGGAGCAGCTGATGGTAGCCTGTGGTGCAAACCCAGGGAATCCTACTCGATGATCTCCGGAAAGCTGCGGAGCAGCGACATAAAACTGACATGGAATCTACATCGCTGCTCCGCAGCTCAGGCATTTTGTGTGTCAATCGCCTGCGGTTTCACCGCAGGCGACCTCGCTCCGCAGCGAATCACAGACTGACCCCCATTCAACGGACACACGGAGTGCAGTGAAGGCAGAACGCGGGACGGTTGATACATTACGACTCGCAATACGGGATCACAGAATCATCAAGACGGCATGCGTGCCGTTTTTCGGGCACATAGGATATCGATACGGCTTCATGACCAACTACCGAGACAATCTCAACGTCCTGCGACGCGCGTTTCCGCAACCGGTTTCTGATCAGGAGCATGATGCGTGGTTTGTGTTTTCGGTCCTGCGAGCGCTGGATCGAGTGGACAAGATGAAATCGCACCGCCCGATTCTGGGTGAGCCACGAGATGTGAACTTCGCAGCTGCCATGGAGGCGCGCGTTCCAGAATCCATGAGTACGGTCGAACTGGTTTCACGCGATCTGGTGGATCATCTGGAAGGCATGTTTATCTGGGGATCAAGGCGCAGTCAATGATCAACCCGCCGTGCATTCCCGGAATCCTCGGAACCCTGCTGCCAGCCATCTACAATCCGAATCTCTGCAGCGAAGAAGCCAGTCGCGGCGTGCTCGCAGAAACCGAAGTCGTCAGCATGACGGCAGAATTGATGGGATACGATCCGACACAGTCAGGCGTATTTACGTTTGGCGGAACCGGAACGCTGCTGTACGCGATTCACCTGGGGATTGAGAAAGCTCTGCCGGGAACCATGCAAACCGGGTTGAGCGGCGAGCCTCCCGTCATCATCTGTTCCGATCAGGCGCATTATGCCGCAAAGACTGCCGCGTCCTGGCTGGGGTTGGGCCTGAATAATGTCCTCAGCATCCCGACCGCACCCAACAATGAAATCAGGACCTGCCTGCTGGAAACAGAATTGCGACGCCTGTTAAAAGAAGGTCGTCGCATTGCCTGTGTCATTGCGACGATGGGCACCACCGATGCGTTTGGTCTGGATTCGCTGGAACAGATCCATCAGATCCGCGATGACCTTGTACGAGAATTCTCGCTGGACTATGTGCCTCAGCTTCACGCCGACGCGGTCATCGGCTGGGCATGGAGCGTCTTCCGGGATTACGACTTCGGCCAGAACACGCTGGAATTCCCGGACCGGACTCTGCGAGCTCTCGCAGGGGCGAACCGACGGATACGACATCTGCATCTTGCGGATTCGATTGGCGTCGATTACCACAAGACCGGCTTCGCACCTTACATCTCCAGTGCTTTCTTTGTGAAAGATGCGCGCGACCTGCAAATTCTAGCCCGCGATCAGGCGACAACGCCGTATCTGTTTCAATCCGGCGAATACAATCCCGGGCGATTCACACTGGAGACCAGCCGCTCGGGCAGTGGCCCGATGGCAGCACTTGGCGCACTGCAGCTGCTGGGAAAAACCGGACTGCGGACTTTGCTTGGTCACCTTGTCACCATGGCCGAAACGCTCCGCAATCGCCTGACTGCTCAGCCCTCCATCAGTGTAATGAATCCCGAAAACTTTGGTCCTGTGTCACTCTTTCGCGTCTACCCGGACAACGTCGATACGTTTGAATTTCCGAAGCTCGAACAAACCAACGCCAGCTATGCTCCGCAGCTTCACCAGTACAACGAATACAATCGCCGGGTCTTTCAGATCGTCCACGCCGAAGCCATGCGCGGCGACGGAGTTGTGCTTTCGATGACTGATCGGTTTCGAGAACCGACTACGGCCAACCGGTTGTACCCCTGCCTTACATTATGAGCCCTTTTCGGACCAGCAATACGTCCAGGCCGTTATCGACTCCATCGAACGAGCCAGAAAGCAAGTCGAGTGATTTTGCCGCCGTGTTCGGTATAACGCCGGTCCGGTCCCGGAACCCCTGTCGGAATCAGCATTGTGAGAAGTTTCGTGAGAATCACCTGTCGTCTGGCCCTTCTGTGTTCCATGTGCAGTGCCGTTTCGGATGCGCAGGATGCCGCGAAGCCAGCGGCAGAGATCCCGGCCGTCGCAGCCACAGAATTTGTTTATCCATTGGCCGTCACCGCTCGGGCTGACGGTGTGATTTTCGTCGCGGACAGAAATCTGCACGGAATCTGGAAGGTTGAAAACGGTCAGAAATCCATTTACTTTCAGGGCTCAACGAAATTCCGCACACCACTCAACGCAGTCCGGTGTCTCGCCATCGATCATCAGGGCAAACTTCTGGCTGGTGACTCATCAACGCGTGACGTCTATCGGTTCGACGATGCAGGACAGCCGCAGCCACTCACCAGTGGCTGGATTGGCATTCCGATGGCGATTGCGGTTGCATCTGACGGCACCATCTACACGGCTGACATCGAACTGCATCGCATCTGGAAGATGCCTGCCGAAGGTGCCAAAGAACCGACCGAGTTTGCGGTTATCAATTCACCGCGCGGTCTCACCTTCGATCCGGACGGCAACCTGTGGGTGCTTTCCACATCCAGCAAGCAGGGCCAGATTCAGAAAGTCACGCCCGACGGAACGATCGAACCGTGGATCAAGGATCATCCGTTCAATCTGCCACATAACATTGTCCGCATGGACGATGGGACGTTCTTTGTCACCGACAATTACGAACACGCCGTCTGGAGAATCGCCGCGGACGGCAAGCCGGAAAAATTCGTGTCGGGCGAACCGCTTGACCGTCCCGTCAGTCTGTCGCAGCAGCGAAAACCTGCCTTGCAGATCCGCATATTCGTACCATTTTCTCGCTGGCCCCGGATAAGTCGCTGACTGTGGTTGTGAGTTCTCCGGTTGATCCGCCTGCGACCCCCAAGCCATAATGGCCTGACGGGCCAAAATCAAAACCTGACCCATGACGACCGCTCAACATTATCTGAAGCAACATTTTGGATATGATCAGTTTCGCTATCCGCAGGCGGAAATCATTTCCCACATCATGGATGGTCAGCATGCGCTCGTGATCATGCCCACAGGCAGCGGGAAGTCGGTCTGTTATCAGATTCCGGCTCTGCTGCTGGCAAAGGACGCCAAAAAGTCGAAAGTACGCGTCGATGGGCAGCGACCATTGACGCTCGTACTTTCACCGTTGATTGCACTGATGAAGGATCAGGTGGATTCCCTGCAGACGGCAGGCATCGCCGCAACATTTATCAATTCGTCGCTCAACAAACGCGAACGCGAGACGCGCTACAAGGCCGTGGCTCGAGGCGACTACTGTTTGCTGTATGTGACCCCTGAACGATTTCGAAAGGCCGAGTTTCTGGACGTGATCGCTCAGAGGGATATCAAACTGCTGGCGATCGATGAAGCACACTGCATCAGTGAATGGGGCCACGACTTTCGACCGGATTATACGCGGCTCGCTGAGTTCAGGGAGATCATCGGCAAACCCGTCACGATGGCACTCACAGCGACGGCCACACCGGAAGTTCAGCGGGACATTGTGGCGCTTTGGGTCTGAACAGCGACGAGATGCCCATGTTCCACGAGGGAATTGATCGTCCGAATCTCGACCTGCGCGTCGCAGACATCTGGGACGCCGACGAAAAACAGGAAGCGATGATGGCGGTCTTTGATCGCTGGCTGACACCCGGCACGACCGGCAGCGGCATCGTGTACTTCACACTGATTCGGACATTAATCGAATTCAGTGAACGATTGCAGGCCGAAGGCATCGAACATGTCTGTTATCACGGAGATTTGGAGCGACATGATCGGCGCGCAATCCAGGATGATTTCATGCAGGGCCGTTCGCGACTGGTGCTGGCGACGAATGCCTTCGGTATGGGTGTTGACAAAGACGACATCCGCTTCGTTGTCCATGCGGACATTCCCGGATCAATGGAATCGTACTATCAGGAAATTGGCCGCGCAGGGCGTGACGGGTTGCCCGCTGAATGCGTACTGCTGTACGACCAGCGGGATCTGAATACTCGGATGGAATTCATCCGCTGGACAAATCCCGATTCCGAATTTTGCGAAAGGACGTTTCATCTTCTGACACACAGTACCGAGCAGATCCGGGCATTTGGACTGGACTGGCTGCGAGAACGGCTCTGTGATCGGCAGCGGCATGATCGGCGCGTCGAAACCGTCCTGGGATTGCTCCAGAGGTACGGTGTCATCGAGGACGAAATCGATCTGTCGAATCTTGAAATACTTGGCCCGCTCCCGGAACCTTTGCTCGATCAGGACGCGCGGGCGGCCAAATTGCTGCGAGATCAGAAAAAGTTGTACGCTTTGGTGCAGTATGTCCAGAGCCAGGATCGACGGCAGTTCATTCGTGATTATTTTGGTGTCGCATGAAGAATCACGTCGATGCAGGAATGATCGGTTCGCTCATGCTCGTACGACAGCAGCCTGGGCGAATTCGCGATTTGAAGGGATTTCGCAAAGGGCATCAGATTCCAACGGAAGTTTCCGAACATACACAATCGTTTGTGGGACGCATTGCGGAAGAGGATCTGCGTCAGGATCTGGACGAGCGTTTTGAGGAGTTTCGGCGGCAGTTAAAATTCAAGCGTGTGGATATCTCGGTCACGGATCCGACTTGCGGAGCGGGGCAGATTTCAACCCCGTGGTTTGACTACCAGGTATCGGTGATTCACGACGCGAACGATGCGACCGCGGTGATCTGGCGGCGGCAGTTGTCGGAGTTTCGACAGATCGACAAGCTGGATTCCCCGGAATTAGCCGCAGTCTTCGGTACGACGTTCGACACAATTGAACTGTCACCACCTGCAGCGATCGATATTGCGGCATTAATCGATCACATCGAAGACGAAGCGGACGAAAGAATCAGTCTGGAATATGATCGACAGACGACATGGTGTGCGGTGACGATTCGCGGAATCTCCGGACAGATGAAGTTTACGTCGGATCGCATCGGGCTCGTCATTCATCAGGCGCAGGCCCCCGGCAAGTTGTTGGAATCGTTTTTCAAAGTCCGATCGCGGATCACGGAAATTCAGGGAACATAGAGCATCATGGCAAAGAAAAAATCTCAACCAGGCGACACTGAAATCGACGAAGCGCAGGCTCTGGGACTTGAGGACGCAATGGGCGAACTCGCCTCGATCGTATCGCGGCTGGAATCAGGCAAAGAGACGCTGGACGAGTCATTGGCCCAGTTTGAACGGGGCATGAAGTTGCTGCGTGTCTGTCACAGCAAGCTGGATGTTGCCGCTCAGCGGATTGAGATCGTCACGCAGATGTCAGGTGACGGCGAAGTGCAGACAGCAGAATTTGATGCGACGGCGACGCTGCAAAAACCCCCGACGGCAGGCCGAGCATCACGCAAGGTCACGACGGACGACGACGACGATGCGCTGTTGTTTTAATTGGACAGCGCCAGTTCTGGCGGAAACCGAGCGTTTTTGCAACCTGAAGCGTGAGCGAGGGATTATACTTAACTCGTTCCCTCGCTTACGCTTCGGGTTATTATTTCGGAAAAAGTGGCGATGTCCAATTAAGTAGTCCTCACAAAACCTGTGTGAGCCGCGACGTTTGTGGTACGAATTAAAACCGATTCAACAGTTTGTTCAATCCGTTATTGAGTGTCTTATCAACTTCGTCATCGAGCTTCTTCTCAAGCTTGTCTGTACCCAGTTTCTCCTGAATCTGCTGCGTGGCGAGATTTTGCAACAGCGACGACAGATCCGGTTGCGGACTCTTCAGAGTGCCACGCAAGGGTACCTTGATCGTACGTACGTTGCTTCCGGAGTTCGCTTTTTCCAGCGGCACGTCGAGCGTAATCTGAATCTGTTCGTTCAGACCGACGGCTCCTGACGATTTCATCTGGTAGCCGGCCAGATCCATCACCAGACCTTCGTGAATTACATAACCCTGACGAACGTGAACCGGTACGGTCTGTTCAGGCAGGGTCAATGATTTCGAAGACAAGCCGCTGGTTTTATCCCGATTTCGAAGCAGATCGACAACCTGCAGCAGCGGCGCAAGTGATGATCCGGGAGTTGCCTGAGCCTGATGGATCGTGAGTTGGCCGGAAACGTCCGAATTCTGCGGAGCGTACAGATCCAGAGGAACCGTTCGACCCGCATCGACAACTGTCCGTCCACGTCGACATCCGCCATCATTGGTGCAACATAGCCCAGCACGACGGCAAAGTTCCGGAGTGACTCTGACGTTTTCTACACGGCTGCGGAACCCAACTGCAGGCGAGACGACGCCATGTCATACTCCGCCATGGCATTTAACTGTCCACCGTTCAGCGCACACTGGATCGGAGTCATACGGATCATGCTGTTTTCCAGTGTCGCGTGAGCCGCTGCGCCGCCGACCTCCAGTCCCCAGATATTGGCAGACGCCCACTTCAAAGCACCCGAACCTTCCAGTGTATTTTTGGCGCTGGCAACTGCGGCGTTTGATGCAGCCTGCTGGACGACACCACTGAGTGCCGAAGGATTCCCTTTGAGCTTGAACACATCTCGGCCCTGGCCATGAAAGACGAGGCCGGAATCGGCGGCAAACAGACGACGGCTCAGAATGTCAAGGTCGTAACTGGTATCCGCCGTCAAATCAAGCAGCGTCGTGTCGTCCGGCACTGATACACTTCCAGTGACCTGCGCACTCAGCCCCGGCAGTTTGATTGTTCCGTTGTTGATCTCAAACTGACTGCCATTGTCGGACGCCGTCATGTTCAGGTTCACATCTGCTTCATCGATCACAAAGACTGAGGAGGACGCTGAAGTCATTTGATTTTGATACTGCGCCTGAGCCGGGTTCTGTATTTGAGTTTGGGAGACCGACAACATTTCCGCGCTGGATTGAGGCAACTCCGGATGGAGCGATGCGCACGGTCATCTGGATCTCACTCTTTGGGGAAGCTGACAGATCGGCGACAACCTGTGACCGTTCAGCCAGAAACGATGCATCGCACCAGGGCATCATCAATGTCCGCAGCGCAGCTCCGGAACCTTCCACATGCAGGTTGCCGTCCAGCATGGATGTGACGGAGTTTGATGGCATGATCGTCAATGCGGTACTGCTTGCCTTGACGTCGGACGAATTGAGCTGCAGATCGGTGAGTCGCACGCCATCGGTCTGCATCGCCAGATGCGTCTGAAAATTCACGTCGCCGCGAATGCCAGGCTGAGCCACCTCAGCAAACTGCTGCAGCGTCTGCCACAGAGACGCTGGCTGCACAATGCCCGAGATTTTCCATGCCGCGTCGTCCGGCACGCAGTCGATTGTGCCGAAGTCTGCGGTCAAACGAGCGTGATGCAGATCAGGAACGCCGTCTGCAAACGGACCAGCGGCTTCCAGTTTCATGTTCGAATCGACCTTGAGTGGCATGCCGGCCCTGACGGCCTGCACCCCGTCTGCACGTGCCATAAATCCCCAGCTCCCTTGCTGAGACAAATGGCTGGCGGCCGCATTGTTGCCATCGGCAGCAGCCGCAGCATTTTCCGAACCATTGGATTGAAAAGTCAGCTTACCGCTCTGAAGTGTCACGTCATCATACAATGCCAGTGTTTGCCGCAATGAGGACGCGACTCTGGCCAGATCAACCGTTCCTTTCAGTTCGATTTTCTGCGATTCAGCCGAGTCGGTTGAGGGCGCCCGGCGATTGTGGCGAAGTTCTCCGCTTCCGGTGACTTCTGCAACATCGGTGGTGATGCTCAGATCCTGAATCAGCATTCCATCTTCTGCGATGGCCATGGCACCGTTCGCGTTGACGGTTCCCAGCGGGAGCCATTCGTCTGCTGCCCATTGTGACTGCCGAATGCGAACATTGTCGCCTGCGAGCATGATTTTCCCCACGATCCCATCCTTCAGTTCCGCGCCAGCCAGTCGTGCATCGAGACCGCCGGAAATGATTCCGTTCCAGGAACCATCGATGCCCAGCATCGACAGGCACGGCTGCACCAGCCGCAGATCGAGGTCTCGCGCACCGATCTGTATGGCTTGCCGCCCCTTCTCGTCAGCTCGAGGTTGCAGGTAAATCTGAATCCGCGCAGCGTTCGCATCGCCGGATGGATCGGCACCAACAAGGTCTTCCAGCGGGACATCCGGAAAATCACTGACCAATTCGTCCAGACCAGCGGCAATCCGCGTTGGTCGAGTTGCCGAGCGCTTCGCAACATGCGCACTGGTTGACTGCCTGATCGAAGCCGACAGTTTCATCGCGGGAAGCCAGCGCGAAGTGTCCATGGTGGAGAACGCGCCATTGATATCCGTGACTTCAGCAATCGCTGATGCTTCAGATGCAATGGGTGGCTTTGGATGCGTCGCCGCGTCCGGTTCCGATGTGACCGACGTTGGTGTTGACTCAAGCACATTGGCGGCGCGCGCGATCGAAGTTGCGGCACCGTTTTCGATCGTGACCGAGGAAATCGATGCTGCCTGAATCCGTGGATTCGCCGAAAAGTTCTGTCACTGTGTGTTCAAGATTTGTGCCGTGGTCGTCGGCGATCAATGTCAAACGTGGCGATTTGACAATGATCCCGGTACCACGGCCCGTGTTCAACGCAATACGCCAGAGTGGTTCAACCGAGGTGATGCGTTCGACTTCGCACAAAATCGGCACCTTCGATTCTGGCGTACCGGACTGACGCGGCTGACTCAGGTCCAGCACCTTGAGGCTGGTGATTTCCACCGGAGCCCACCAATGCATTTTCACACTGCCGATCGAAACGGCGTCGGCCAGTTTTGGGTTGACCTTCTTGATCAGAGTCGGCACCGAACCCGTGAGCGACAAGACACTCGGTGCTGCGACAACGGCGAGCATCAGCAGTGCGCAGAGTTTAAGGAACAAACGGGATTTCTTTGCGGCCTTTGGCTTCCTGCTTCGCGGTTCGTCCGTAGTTTCGGTGGATCCGATGGCAACTTTCACCATGATTAAGCCTCAATGCTTCTCGTATGAATCAGGAAAGCGATCCGACGCCTCCCACAGTCATCATCGACCAGAAACGGCCGTCAGGTCAACTCCAACCGGCAAGGTTAACCAGACCCCCGTGTTTGCCTGAGATCTGTTAAACTGGAGCGATTGTATCGATTCCAATGGAGAATCAGCTACCGCACACACCACACGCGGCGTAGTCGCAATAAGCGATTGACTTCCAGCCGACTCAGCACCAGCGGCAAATCCTTTGGACGCTGTGCTCTGACCGCATCGACAAATTCCAAATCTTGGCACCGTTGCCTAAAAGTACGATAAGCATCCAGCTTGTGATTACTCGCCGAAATCCATCGGTCGTTCACTCAAACAGTTTGTGCAAATGCACTCCTGCTTCCCTCATACGAGGAGATACGATCCTCCATCCCGTCGTGACAATCCCCCCGCCGCCTGAAGTGAATCCGAGCTGACTTGTTGTGTTGCGACAATATCCAAAACGCACACAAGTGATCGCTCGCGGCAGATTCTGAGTTTTGATAAATTTTCCTTCTACTTTCGTCGTATCCTGATTTTCAGAGGACTGCTACCTCAAACTGAATTGGGATGACTGGAATGTTATGCAGCAAGGGAATCTGACATGCAAAACCCGATCACTGAATCTGCCCATGCCGCGCTCGCCCAATACGCGGACTACCGAGAAAAACAGCTCCTGGCTTCTGGCGACATTGAGTCTTGTTTCGTGAGCGTAATCGCACGGCTCCAACGTTCTTCCAGTCGCTTGCTCTGGTTTACCCGATTGACTAACGTCACCGTTCTCGTATTTATTGTATGGCTTGCCTACTGGTCCGGCGTTCGCGGTGATCTCACTGTGCTTATCTGCTTTGCCGCCTCTTTCCTAGCGCGGGCTTCGCCCGCAACCCAAACTGACTGCGCGGCCTTCAGTGCAGACGAAGCTCAGCTCGGGCTCTGCAAAAGGGGCCGCCCCTTTTCGCCTTCACCGTCGCATCGCCCCACTTGAGGTGAGGGCGATGCGACGGTGAAAGCGAAAGGGGCTCACCAGATATTTTGGTTTATTTTACAAACCAACTCGGCGAAAATCGCGGAGTCATCCGCAAAGGAATGGGAAAGGCGGCGTTCTCTTTGGACGATGGGTTTATCACGACACCATGTCCTGGAGAACGCCGCTGTGAATTCTTTTGTGGAAAAGTATAGCGATCGCATCACGGGAGTCATCTCCTGCTTTGATCGAATGTTGTTCAAGGGTTATCTGCCGATTGGCTGGTCGGATGCCATGGAAGGATTGCTCAGTCGGCAGGGGTTGCTCATCAAGGACTTCGGCAAATTCGTGGAGCAGCAATCTGAGCGGCTGAAGATCCATGCCGAGAAACTCGCAGAGACACTCGGACGCCCGTTTGAATACATCAACGGAAAGCTTCGCAAGGACGATTACGCTAAAGAGATTGCCAAACGTGATGGAATCACTCAGGGGTTGATCTGTGTCCTGCGGATACTTGAGCCGTGTCAGAGTTTCAAGGTGGTTCCGGCTGAGAAGCGACCGAAGCTGGTCAATGCGACTCGCAAGTGTCTGTGTTATTACTTCTATTTCATGGATCGCGATTTCGGATTGATGCATGTTCGCATTCAGTCGTGGTTTCCGCTCGTCATTCAGATCTGTCTGAACGGCCATGAATGGCTGGCCCGCAAGCTCGACAAGCATGGCATTGAGTATCGCAAACAGGACAACGCTTTCCTCTGGATCAGTGATTGTGCGCGTGCTCAGAAGTTTGCCGATCGCATGGAGACAACGAACTGGCCACGAGTCTTCTCGGCCATTGCTCGTCGAGTGAATCCGCAGTTGAAGGACGTGCTGGCGGGAATGGAGTACTATTGGGTCATGGATCAGGCCGAGTATGCCACGGATGTCATGTTTCGTGATGCTGAGGCTTTGAAGGCTCCGTATGAAGAATTGCTGAAACACGCCACGCTGTGTTTCAGCGCCGAGGATGTCTTGACCTTTCTCGGTCGCAAAATGCACGGTCGCTTCGAAGGGGAAGTACTTACAGACATGAAGAAGAAACGTTTTCCCGGAGCACGGGTGAAACATCGGATGAAAGAGAACTGGATGAAAATGTACGACAAATTCGGGTGCGTACTGCGAATCGAGACAGTGATCAACAATCCGAGAGAATTCAAAGTGCGTCGATCAGGAAAGCGAAAGGGCGAAATTGTGACGGACTGGTTTCCGATGGGTAAAGGCGTGGGCAACATGCCGCGTTATCGGGAAGTCTGCATGGCAGCCAATCGACGTTATCTGGATGCACTGGCGGTCGTGCCGGACCCCGGAAAACTCAAGGAGCAGATTCAAAGTATCGGCCGACGAGCTCGCACAGAAACTCGCAGCCATCGTGCTCTGAACCCTGCGAGCAAAGACGATGTTAATCTGCTGGCTGCCGTGATGCGGGGTGAACACAGTCTTCACGGCTTTCGCAACGCCAACATTCGCGAGCAGCTCAACGAACCGACGACCGACGATCTTGAACACCGTCGACAAAGTCATCGTACCGGCCGACTGCTCAAGCTTCTGCACGCCCATCGCCTCATCGCCAAAATTCCACGCACGCGTCGCTGGAGAGTCACTACACACGGCCACACCGTCATGTCCGCCATCCTGACAGTCCACCATCAGCAATATCATAAACCAAATACTCAAATCACATGACGACACAAAATGATGCGCGCAAAATGCGCAGTTGTTGAAAAGAAAGGATCTAACAATGCTGATTCCAGAAACTTCGGCGCTGTCGAAAGTCGTCCACTCCGTCGCGCATATAAAGACCATTGCGGAACTCTGGCTCAAATATGATCGTGAAACACGCCGATCGATTGAGCTTGATGCTGCGACACATGATGAGCCACGTATTCTCGCGAACGCATAATCTCTCTTCTCTTTTTTTGTGGATCCCTTTTGCCACACGGACGTAACGGCTGCATAACTAATAAACTAGGCTTTGACTTCGCGAGTGCGAAGAGCGCGGATTAGCGATCGGGGTTGAGCGGAGTGGGCTTGTGGCGATGCGAGCCGTTCGAGCCGAAGCTCAAGACATTTGTTCAAGAAGCCCGGTGGTGCTGCCGCGGCGGGTGGCGTATGGGAAATGCAATCTTACGGCAATGTGCTTCGGCGATTTCTGTAGGTCCTTTCAGTCGGAAAGGATTTTCCAAATTGCCGCAACGCGAAGCGTGAGCGGCTCGTCACAGGGCGAAACAAAAAGCGGTGCCGTGAGCTCCGGCGATATGATTTTGGCGTCGAAACACCTTTGGTCGCAGGTCGCAGCGGCGCTGCGAAGTCCTTTCCGGCAGACTCATCCTTACCCACATTTTTTGAGGGCGGCGTGGTAACCGCGGAGCGCGAGGATGAGGGTTTCGAGTCCGCGCCAGATGGTTTGCCAGCCGGGTTCGCCGTCGGACTTTCGACCGAGGAAGCCACCGAGGCCAGCGAGAGCCCTCATGAATTCTCGCACCGTGTTGATCGCTCGAGGCCGACGTGTGATCTTGCCAAGAACTTCCACCCATTCCAGCGGCACCAGTTTTTTTGCCGGAGTCTCCGGAGCCTGGCGTGCCACATCGCGAAGCTGTAACAGACGCACGGCCTGTACGCAGATCACACCAATCACGGGCTCCAGTCGATCAGCGGTTTCGTATTGACGGCCTTCAACCTGCAAACCGGTTTTCAGGCACTTGTGATATTCCTCCACCACCGGACGTTGCTCGTAGTGTTCAACCACGCGGATGCAATGCGCAAATGATGCAACTGACTCGTGTGTGTACAGCACCCAGCGAATCGCCGCGGAACCCTTCGGAGCTTTCACTTCCAGAACTTCCACAATGTTTGTGGGGACCTCGCGAACCTCATTATCCATCACGAACGCCGTAGCGCCTTCGCGTGGACGCAGCATCGTCACCGACGTACTGCGCACTTCTACGTGAGCCCAGCGAGCTTTCTGATTTTTGTTCGCGGAGACCCAGATCTGATAGCTGCCTTTCAACGTCGCCGCAGCAAGGATCTCATCCAGTTTCAGCACTGTCCCCTCGGCAGTGCGAAGCTTGCGTTTCATTTGAGCCGCGCGGATGACCCAACTATCACCTTTCAAATACAGATGAGCGAATACGTCGAAGTTGTCAGCTCCGCGATCACACACGTGAATGAAATGAATGCCCGAGCCGACTCCATTCACCTTGTCTATGACGCGGCCCCAGACTTCCGATTCTGTCGGACGTTTGCGACAGTTGACACGATGTACACGGCTCCGTTTTCCCCCCGCTCGTGCCCAGAGTTCCTGCATGCCGAGTCCCATCACCTGATAACTTTCCGCATCGACGACGAGTGCCGAATGCAGAAAGAATCCCCGGCGGTGCTTGGCCGTGAGCGGTCCAAGCCCCTTGCGTTCGCTCTTGTATCCATAGTCGATTTCGGTCGTGTCGCTGATGACCAGATATCGTCCCGGCGGCAGAGTTCGCGTGTGCTGATAATGCGTTGCGGTGACGGCTTCAAACGTAACTTCCGGCCGTTCGAACAGTCGATATACGGCTTTGCAACCGGCCCAGTCTTCGGTCTGATGCGGTGTCGAAGCGTCCGGCTTCTCTGCCATTTGCTGCGCATAACGGACAAGCCGCTGCGTCCGCCGCACATCGCCAAGGTCACAGGCACCGAATTGCTTTTCACTCCACACCGCAGGCTCCAGCTCGATGAGTGATGTCATCAGACGGTCTCCAGATCAGACTCCTTCGCAACTCCGTCGTGGCTCTCCTGCCCCCCGTCTCTGAGTGGCAACTCCGGGACATACCGCAATACGGACGCCAATCAGAATCACCCGAAAAATCCCGGCAAATCCGCTGATCCTCGATCACCAGCTTTGTAAATTGTGCTAAAACTTGTAACTTTTTCCGGGTAAAGATGAGTCCGGCAGAAAGGACCTACTTCAGCGCAGTCCTACCACTGGCACGCCGATGGTTTGCTGAGTCACCCCGAGGACGATCGTTTTCCGATGAAGTCCTGATCCAGTCTTCCTGTCAAAGAAATCGTATGGAGCATCCAGCGACGCTCCCCGACAGACAGATTGACCAGCCACCATTACCAAACGCTACAACTTTTCGCTACGATAAACTCCCAAAGAACCCCGTCTCGACAGCGGCTTACTTGAACCTACAGTTTCATCTGAGCCGATGTCGATGTACGGTCGCAGGTGACCGGTATCCCTCAGGCAGCAGGCGATCTCGTTGCGAATTTCAGCGCGCGGGACGCAGACGCATCGACACATGTCGCAACAACCAGATCTCCCACGACGTTCACCAGCGTACGCGACATATCCAGCAATCGGTCCACACCCAGAATGATGGCAATTCCATCGGGGGGAACTCCAACAGATTTCAAGACGACGATAATCAGCGGGATGGAACCGCCAGGAACTCCGGCCGTCCCGACGCCGGCAAGCACCGACATCAGGACAACCATGATTTGCTGTTTGAAATGCAAATCCACTCCAAAAACCTGTGCAAGAAAAAGCACCACAACGCCTTCAAAGAGAGCCGTGCCGTTTTGATTCCCGGTGGCACCGACGGTCAGTACAAAGTTCGATGTCTCCGGCCGGAGTTTCAGTTCTTCCTGAGCCACTTTCAGCGATGTTGAAAGTGTGGCGCTGGATGATGATGTGCTAAAGGCGACAAACATGGCATCGGAAATACTCCTGAAGAACGACAGAGGCGACCGCTTTGCGAAGATCCAGAGCACTGCGGAGTAAATCACCACAAGGTGGAAAGTCAGGCCTCCCAGCACGACGCCAACAAAGGCTGCCAGTGCCTTGAGAATATCAGGCCCCATCTGAGTCGTGACCACAAACACCAGACACCCGGCACCCAGCGGTGCCAGTTTCAGAAACCCAGCCGATGACTGTCATCGAGATCTGATAGACACCTCGAAGCGTACCGACCAGCGCTGTCGTTTCCTCAAGGCATGTGGTTGAAGCAATGCCGCACAGGAGCGCAAAGAACATAACGGCCAGCATCCCGTTCCCCTTGGATGACCCGTCAACGGCCCCGACCATTTCCTGGACAGGATTCTCCGGTAACAGGTCAACGAGTGTCTGGCCGAGCGGTTTCGCTGCGTCTGCCTTCTTGACACCTTCGTCGGCTGTGGCCGCATATTTTTCCTTCAGGGAATCTCGGATTGCCGGTGAAATCGTTCGTCCAGGCTGGACCACATTCACCAGAGTGATCCCAATCAACACGGCGGAGATGGACAGGATGGCCGTGTAGAACAGTGTTGTCAGCCCGATCCGGTAGTTTGCGAAATCGCCCACATCGACAACAGCGAGAAACAGAGCGGAAACAACCAGCGGCAGGACCATCATTTGCATCAGACGCAGGAAAAGTTTCCCAATCGGCGCGGCGACTGCGATCAGCCACGCCACGAACTGTGTCCGACCGGCCGGATCCGAATCAAAGAGGACGCGGTCAATGAACGATGCGGCACCGCCAAAGTACTGCTGAATCACTCCGCCGCCCAGGTCCGGCTGTTGACCAACATTGGCGATAAGACCCGCAAGAACTCCGGCGGCAAGTCCAATCAGAATGCGAACATGACCGTGTCCGGAGTGTTTTGCTGGCGATTGGTCTCTGGGGTCTGACATTTCTGAGCATTCTGGTTCAAGGCCGACGATCAACAAGTTCGACTGGGCAGTTTCGTCATTCGCGCTCAGAATGAAAAGTCCACACGTATGTGTTTGTCGCATCCCGCGTGTATCCGTACACTTCGCTGCTCAATGGGAGCCGTGCCGGCAGACCAATGTGTCCCGACATTCCGGTTTCGTTGTCCGTACTTTTTCTTTCCTCGCAAAGAAGCAGAGACCTCATCATGCCCCACAACCTTTCCCGTCGTCGGTTTGTTGAGTCTGCCGCTGCTATCGGCATTGGCCTTCCGACGATTCTGCCGTCTGGAATTCTGGCAGGTCAGTCTCCCAACGAGCGATTGGCGTTTGCGTGTATTGGGATGGGTGGCCAGATGCGGGGCTACCTGATTCCGGAGCTTGCAAAACTGGACCAGCAAATCGTCGCCATTTGCGATGTCGATAAGCGGCAGCGGGATAGTGCGATTCAGATCAAGGGGCTGACCGACGCCAGGACGTATCACGATTACCGCGAGTTACTCGATAAAGAGTCGGGTGTCGATGCGGTGATCATCGGGACTCCCGATCATTGGCATGTGCCTATTTGCAAGGCAGCCCTGGAAGCGGGCAAACATGTGTATTGCGAAAAACCGCTGGCTCATTCCGTGGCCGAATGTCATGCCCTGGAAAAGCTTGCGCTGGACCATCCAAAGCTGGCAACTCAGACCGGAAATCAAGGCTGCTCGACCGAGGGCTTTCGGCGTAGCTTTGAAGTGATTCAATCTGGACTGCTCGGTCAGATCACCGAGGTTCACGTCTGGCATCCGGCTCATGGCTGGCCCAACGGTGTTGATCGTCCCGCCACCAGCGATCCGATTCCTGAGGGACTCGACTGGGACTTCTGGCTGGGTTCGGCTCCGGCGCGACCGTACAACAACGAGATCTATCATCCGGGCAAGTGGCGTGGCTGGTACGATTTTGGCGGAGGCTCACTGGCGGATTTCTGTTGTCATGGTTTTCAGCTCGCCTACCGAGCCCTGGACCTCGATGCCCCCACGCGAATCGAAGCGGCAGGCGATGACATGGGGCACGAATCCTTCCCGACTCGGTGTACCGTGACGTTCGACTTTCCCGCCAGGGGAAATCGAGGACCGGTCAAGCTCTGCTTTTACTCCGGCGACAAACATTTTCCGCCCAACGAAATTACTAAAGGCCCGGTGGATTCAACCGGTTGCCTGATTGTCGGCAGCGAAGGGACTCTCTCTGCCGGGCTTTGGAATACCGATTGTAATGTCCGCCTGAAAGGTGCCACCGAATTCCGCGGAGCCGATCAACCCGAAGTGGCGAAGATCGCGAGAACTCAGCCGCGAATCGATACGGAGGTTCTCAAGTGGGATCCTCGTCGCGCGGCCAAAGGGCAGCGTCCTCGCTGGAGCCAGGTCAACAACTCGCACATGTTCGAGTGGGTGCTGGCCTGCGCCGGGGACGCGAAATCGTACTCGCCGTTTGAGATCGGAGCCCGCATCACCGAAGTCGGAATGCTCGGTGTGTTGGCGCTCCGCATGCAGCAGCCAATTGTTTGGGACGCAGAGAAACGTCAAGCGGTGGGCCTGCCCGATGCCGATGTGATTATCGATCCAAAGGCAACGCTGAGGTAGCCTTACCTGGTTTGCGGTTGCTCGATCTTTGACGGCATCTTTTGAATCCATTCGCGAATCAGTTCAACGGCGGGCCGATCGATCTGATTTGTTCCGATCGGTGGCATCTGTCCATGGCCTCGCCGTTGCATACGATCCAGCAGCAGCGATCGTTCCGGAGCGCCGGGTGCGATGAGCCGCGCTTCTGCAATCCCGAACGTGGCATGGACCGGGCGTGCATCGAACAATCGCATCTGGTCCGGTTTGGCGTCGATCTCGGTTGAGAACTGGGCATTCCCGCCGCCGGCTTCCACATGACAATTCGAACAGTTGGCGTCCAGATACGACGTCGCTCGCGTGTGCAGATCGCCGGACGAGTCGAACGGATCGCTGAGGTGACTCAGCTCATTCGCGGACTTCGGTAGTGGCTCCTTAAAAAGTCCCATGTCCGCCAGCATGTCCAACTGGTTCATTTTCACGTCGCCGTATTCATGCACACGATTCATCTGCTTCTCGGTCAGAAGCTCCCGATGGAATATCACCTGAGTGCCATCATGTCGCACACCCCAGATCTTGCCGGTTGAATAGTCTCCATAAATGTAGCAACCATCCAGCTCTGGCAACTGCGAACTGATGATTCCGCCAGTCGACTTCGAATTCTGAATGATGATGTTCTGCGACGGGTGGCGTGATCGGCTGAGGTCCCGTTGGTCGCTGCAGATAAAACGGATGGTTCCCTTCCTGCACGCTCCATCCGTAGTTTTCTCCTTTGCGAATCAGATACACCTGTTCCCAAAGATCCTGCCCGTTCTGCCCCACCCAGAGCTGATTCGACTGATGGTCAAAATCCATTCGCCACGGGTTGCGGAAACCGTAGGCCCAGATCTCCGGACTCGCTCCTGCAGTGTGGATAAACGGATTATCCGGCGGCACGGCATAGGGCTTGCCATCGGCCGGATGATCCACATCCAACCGCAGCATCACGGCCAGCAGATCGTTCAGACCCTGACCGGTTTTAAGCGTGTCGCTGTCACTCGTTCCATCACCTGTCGGACAATACAGGTATCCGTCCGGACCAAATGCCAGATCGCCTCCGTTGTGTCCGTTGGAGTCCCATTCCAGGATGACGAGTTCGCTGTTTTCCCGGAGTCCGCCATCCGGGCCACGGTCGATGGTAAACCGAGAGATGCGGTTTTGCTTGTTGGCTTCCGGCATTGGACCATTGCTAATCAGGTAGAGGTATCCGTTCTCTTCGTACCTGGGATGGAAGCAGAATCCGTAGATCAGACGATCCATGTGCAGCAGCGGCTGGCTGGAACCGGCATCGTCACGATCCTGAAAAACTCTCAGTCCGCCGGGCTCTTTCCAGTCGCCTTTGTGATCGACATAGAAAAGGCGACCGGTTCCGGGTTCTGGCCGCAGATAGACCGGAGCAAACAGGGGCAGTTTTTCATAGGCCCGAGTCACTCGATAAGGCAACGGCGGGTCAGGCGAACCGATCAAGCGAGATTCAGTCCACGGAATGCGGATTCGTTCTGAGGCTGACACGCTGACTGACAACTCACAGGCAACGATTATTCCGACCAGGCACAGCAGCAACCGAGATTAAGACAACCCGGTCCTGGAGTGTAGTCGCGTTCGATTGTTATGAAGCGCGCGGGTGAGGATGGCACATTCGTTGAACCGCGTGGGCAACGCCCCGCGCGTGGGAATAAAGCGGAGGTTCGATGTCATCTTTTGAATTCCGGTTGAGGGAAGACTATGACCAGAAGTACGAATTTCATTCAACCCGCCTTTGCGAGATCGAGGAACACGATGATCGACGGATTGCCGACGGGTGTGTAATGGCCGGTGAAGTTGAGGCCGCCGGTTTTGCGATCCACACGGAAGACGGCGATGTTGTCAGCGCGCTGATTGCAACAATAGAGGAACTGGCCGGTGGGGTCAAAGTTAAAACTGCGCGGGTAGTTTCCTCGTGTCCATTCTTCACCGACAAACGTCAGGGTGCCGTCTGGTCCGACAGAGAAGATCCCGATGCTGTCGTGCAGCCGGTTGCCTGCATAGACAAACTGCCCATCGGCTGAAACCAGAATCTCGGAGCAAAAATTACTGCCGGCAAAGCCGGGCGCCAAAGTGGAGATCGTCTGTCGTGAGACCAGCCGACCTGTTGCGGCATCATAGTCAAACAGGACGAGCGTCGAACCTTCCTCCTGAATGGAGTAGAACCAGCGCCCATTGGGATGAAAGTGAAAATGCCGAGGTCCGT
>JBBJME010000113.1:0-21198 GCA_037719765.1 Planctomycetaceae bacterium | reverse complement strand
AACGCGCACTGAATTAACGACATGACAGCCTCTTGCCTCGCCCGGAAGCAGCTGTAGGGGTCGAAGGACCGCTGCCAGAGCCAAACTCGACTTGAGTTGACGCTGTGGCGACAGACGAGCGAGAACCGGACGATTCACTGGCTGGCAACTGGCAGGGGAGAACGGAGGCATGTTGCTTTCGTAAATGGTACTCGCAGGTGTTGAAATGAAGGACGATCATCAATCCTCAACAGTTCTTTGGCGTTAGTGTTTTACTCTGTCGGATGATCGCAGGATGTGCGCATCCTGCAGCAAGCGAACAACGTGAGCGAATTCCTGACAACGGGCCGGTAGGCCAACCGGGTCAAGGGCTTTCAGCCCTTGTTATGCTGACTTGCGAAAAAGCTACCCTATCGGCAGGACGGTGAATTTTTCGATCGACTTAAACCCCAGCCATTGTGAGTCCGGCTATCAAATCCCGCATTGTCAAAATCAGCACGATTGTCATTTCGGCTGTCGCATTGGTCGCCGGGTGGTATGTGTGGAGCCATTCCGCATCCACGTCGCCAGCGAAAGGCGAAACTGCGGCGGAAGATGAGGCCGCTCATGAAGTCACAGCATCGGGCACGGTCAGATTTGCTGAATCAAAGTGGAAAGTTGCCGGAATTCAGCTCGCACCAGTCGCCCGAACAACGCTGCCGCAGACGCAGCGGGTAACGGGGACGCTGACGCTCAATGAAGATCGACAGGCTCAGATCTTTCCGCAAGTCGAAGGGGTCGTGCATCAAGTGCGGGTTCATTTTGGCGAGCAAGTGACTGCCGGACAAACTCTCGCTGTGATCGACAGTCAGCAGATCGGCCTGGCAAAGCTGGAGCTGATCAAAGCCCGACTCGACCGCAGGCTCGCCGAAGTTGATTTCCAGTGGGAAACACTCGTCGAGGCGAATGTCCAGAAGCTGATCTCGGCTCTGAAAAAGAAGATCCCACTTCGCGACATCGAAAACGAGTTTGCCGGCAGTGATATGGGTGATTATCGCGCCCAACTGATTTCGGCGTATGCACGACTTTACAAATCGCAGGCCGATCATGATCGATTAAAAGGATTGTCAGACAAGGGTATTACTGCTGGTAAAGACTTTCTGACGGCGGAGTCGTCGCTGGAAGCCGACCTGGCGACGATGCAGGCGATGCTTGAGCAAACGCGATTCACGGCTCGGCAGCGTCGCATCACGTCGGAACAGACATTTGAAAAAGCAAAAACAGCAGAGTCCATTAGCGAACTCAATTTGAAAATCCTCGGCGTGACTGACACTGAGCAAATTGGTGAAAGTGCTCCGAGTGATCAGGAGTCGTTTTCGCACTACACGATTACAGCTCCGTTTGATGGTTCAATCATTCTTAAAGACATCACTCTTGAGGAACGCGTCGATCCCACGGGACAGCTCTTTACTATCGCTGACTTGTCTACATTGTGGGTCAGGGCCAACGTTTTCGAGCAGCAGATTCCGCTGGTCGAATCGTTGCAGGGCAAAGCCATTCAGTTTCGCACCGCATCGTATCCCGATCGTGTGTTTGAGGGGCAAGTCTTTTCGACTGGATCGGTGATCGACCCGCAAACGCGAACTCTGCCGCTGACGGCCACCGTCGAGAACCCCGACCGATTGCTGAAAGCAGGCATGTTTATTGACATCGACTTTCCCGGACAGGCGGTGGTCGATGCGTTGCTGATTCGATCCGATGCGATACTGGTTGAAGCGAATCAGCCATTTGTCTTCGTGCATCTTGGCGACGACCAATTCGAGCGACGCAATGTGCAGACGGGCCGCACGGGCGAAGGCTCAACCGAAATCAATGCGGGGCTTCGGGAGGGGGAATCGGTTGTTGTCGAGGGAGCGTTCTTTCTGAAGTCGGAGATGCTCGCCGATCAATTTGCGGACGACGAATGAGGCACGCATGATCGAACGCATCATTGAAGCAGCTCTCCGCAACCGGTTCGTCGTGGTCCTGGTCGCGTTGTTATTGATCGCAGTCGGCATTCTGTCGCTGACTAAATTACCGATTGACGCGGTGCCGGATTTGACGAATGTTCAAGTTCAGGTATTGACGCAATCGCCGGGACTTGGGCCGGTTGAAGTTGAACAGTTCATCACTTTTCCCGTGGAGACATCACTCAGCGGACTGCCGCGCATTGAGGAAATTCGTTCGCTTTCGTTGCCCGGGATTTCCGCGATTACAGTCGTATTTGAAGAAGGGACCGATATTTATTGGGCGCGGAACCTCATCAACGAACGGCTACAGGAAGCCCGCAACCTGATTCCAAACCAGATCAGCGATCCCCAAATGGGACCAATCGCAACCGGGTTGGGCGAAATCTATCACTTTGAAGTTCGCAACGCACCCGGCTTCCATCACGACCTGATGGACCTGCGGACCGTGCTGGAATGGCAAATTGCCTATCAGTTACGCAGCGTCCCCGGCGTGATCGAAGTCAATACGCATGGCGGAGAACTGAAGACCTACGAGGTCCAATTCGATCCCGGCAAGTTGCTCAACTACAACGTTTCGTTGACTCAGTTGTTTGACGCGATCCTGCAGAACAACGGAAACGAAGGTGGTGGTTACATTGTTCACGAAGACGAGCAGCAGCTCGTTCGTGGCGAAGCGCTCATCACGAGTTTGGACGAAATCGCATCAATTGTCGTGGACAGTCGCAGTGACGGGACTCCGATTACAGTCGGCGATGTGGCTGATGTCCGCTTCGCACCGCAGATTCGTTACGGCGCGGCGACTCGTGACGGTCGCGGCGAAGTTGTCACCGGGACAGCCATGTTGCTAATCGGTGAGAACTCTCGCGTCGTGGCCCAGCGTGTTCGCGAGCGATTGTCGGAGATCGAAAAATCATTGCCCGAAGGCGTCGTCATCGACACATTCTACGACCGGACGGCATTGGTTGATCGCACGATTGCCACGGTACGTGAAAACATCACGGGTGGCGCTGTACTGGTGATCGTTATGTTGTTCTTGCTGCTGGGCGATCTCCGAGCTGGCTTGATCGTGGCCGCGTCTATACCGTTGTCAGCACTGTTCATGTTTACGGCGATGTACCTGGCAGGTGTTCCGGCAAACCTGATGAGCCTCGGTGCGCTGGACTTCGGCATTATCGTCGATGGCTCCGTCGTGATGGTCGAGCAGATCGTGCGTCGACTTGCTCTTTCTAATACGTCAGATACTCCCCACTTGCGATTCCGAACGATTCGCAATGCTGCCAGTGAGGTTGGTCGACCGATCCTGTTTGCGGGCCTCGTTGTCATCATTGTCTTCCTGCCAATCCTCAGTTTGCAGGGGATCGAAGGCAAGATGTTTCGTCCGATGGCGTTCAGTTTCATGTCGGCACTTGCGGGCGCACTCGTCTTGTCGGTGACGATCATTCCCGTGATGGCATCGCTGTTCCTCGCTCGAACGATCCAGGACAAAGACACATGGCTGGTCAGGCTTTGCAAGAGAATCTATGCACCAGTACTTCGGCTTTCCATCAAACACCCAGTCGTTGTGACAGCAATCGCGTTGACCGCTTTTGCCGCCAGTGTGTTCATCGCATCCCGGTTCGGAGCCGAGTTCATTCCGAAGCTCGACGAAGGTGACGTGGCGATGGAGGGAGTTCGACTGCAAAGCGTCTCGCTGGATACGTCGATCCGGTTGAGTACCGACATCGAAAAAACGTTGATGGATGAGTTCCCGGATGAGGTTCAGTCGGTCATCTCCAGGATCGGTCGACCGGAGATTGCCACTGACCCGATGGGAGTGAACCGCAGCGATATCTTCGTGATGCTCAAACCGCCAACATCGTGGAAGCGATTTGAAGACAAAGAAGCATTAGTCACCGCAATGGAGGATACTCTCGCCGAGAAGATTCCTGGCCAGTCTTTCGGATTCAGTCAACCGATTGAGTTGCGCGTGCAGGAATTGATTGCAGGTGTCCGCGCGGACGTAGGAATCAGCGTATATGGTCCTGATTTGAACGTTCTCTCGACTCTGGCAGATGACGTGGTTCGCGCTGTCGAGAAAGTGGATGGAGCAGCCGACGTTCGGGCCGAGCAACTCGGGGGCATGTCGTACTTGCGAGTGAAAGTCCGGCGGGACCAAATTGCCCGCTATGGAATCAACGCTCGGGACGTCTTAAACGCCGTCACCGTCGTGGGCGGGCATCAACTGGGCGAAGTCTACGAAGGCCAGCAACGCTTCGCGATTCAAGTGCGTATCGGCCAGCAATGGCGAGAGAGTGCTGACGCACTCAAGGCATTGAAGATCTCAGATCCACGCGGTCGTCAAATCCCGTTGGAACAACTGGCTGACATCATCGTAGAAGAAGGGCCAGCGATGATCAGCCGCGATGACATCCAACGCCGCACGCTGGTGCAATGCAACGTTCGCGGACGTGATCTGGCGAGCTTTGTCGGCGATGCCCAGGCTGCCGTCGATTCATCAGTAAAACTCCCAACCGGATATCGAATTGTCTGGGGCGGACAGTTCAAGAATTTGCAGGAAGCGAATCGCCGCTTGATGATTGCCGTTCCGGTCGCGTTGTTCCTGATCTTCTCGTTGCTCTACATTGCATTCAAATCGGTGCGACTGAGCTTGTTGATTTACCTCAACGTCCCGATGGCGGCCACCGGTGGAATCATGCTGCTCTGGCTGCGTGACATGCCGTTTTCCATTTCGGCTGGTGTTGGTTTCGTCGCTTTGTTTGGTATCGCCGTGATGAACGGAGTCGTGTTGATTGAACACATCCGCGAATTGCGAAAGCACTCTGAATCATCGACCACTGCAATCTTCGATGGAGCAATGGACCGATTGCGACCTGTATTGATGACAGCCACCACCGATGCACTGGGGTTCCTGCCGATGGCAATATCGACCAGCGCCGGTGCCGAAGTGCAACGTCCGCTGGCGACCGTCGTGATTGGCGGCGTTCTTACGTCGAGTCTGCTGACGTTACTCGCTCTGCCTGCGCTTTACCGATGGTTTGAGCCACCGACAGCCGATGAAGAACAACCGGCGTCCGAACATGAGTGAGAAGCAACGGAAGCCGATCTTTGACAAATCCCCTCACACATCACGAAAGTTCGCATGCACCAAAGTCGCCTCATCATTCGGGGATTCAATCCGGCGGTGACGTTGCAACCAACGTGCGACCAGCCAGCACAGAAGTGACCACGTGAGTCCGGCCATCCAGCCTGCAAGCACATCAGTCGGATAGTGGACGCCCAAATAGACGCGGCTGACTCCCACAATGACAGTCAGCAGCACCGCCACACCAAGCACGTATACTTTCACCGCCGTTCGGGTAGCCGAAGCGGCCAGCAACGCACCCAATGTCAGATAGATGACCGCTGCCAACATCGAGTGGCCACTCGGGAAACTGCTTGTAGAAACAATCGAAAGATGCGGAACGATGTCCGGTCGGGGGCGACTGAACATGTACTTCAAGCTGCTGCTGACTAAGGTTCCGCCCGCCACCGATGTCATCAGCAGCCACATCATCTGCGTTTTGCCATCAATCCAGAGGTAACCACTGATTGCGAGAGTGAACAAAACGAGCGCGCCAATCCCACCAAACGCAGTCGCATCGCGCCCCATTTCTTGCAACCAACTCGGTCCGATTGGAATTGATGGGTCGTCCACCTGCCGCATGGAACGAACGGCCCATCGATCGAAGGCTTGCGTATCACCTTCGATTACTTCGTCGGCAACCTTGATGAAAGCCCACGTTGCACTCGCCAAAATTAATAGCACGACGAGCAATATCGGCTCGCATCCTCGAAGCCATCGAAGAACACTTTTGAAATCGCTCGCGAGTTTGTGTCTCATTTGTCTGGCCAGAAATTCGTCACAAGGAAATAAACGACACCCGAAAACGTGAGTAGCCAAATCAGAACAATGATCGCTCCCGCGATCCTGTTTAATTTCGGCCACTCTTGTTCACTTGCTCGTCGGCGACAATCTTCGATGACATCATCAGGGATCAGCTTGCGGGCCAGCAGGATTCCCAGCGGCAACAGGATCAGATCGTCGAGGTAGCCTAAGACGGGAATCGGATCGGGAATCAAGTCGATAGGACTGAGTGCGTAGGCGACAACGAGTCCAACGACTAGCTTGACGTACCAAGGCGTTCGCGGATCGCGGCAGGCTAAATAAAGTGCCAGGATCTCGCGTTTTAGCGATCGCGCCCATTCCTTCAATCGCTGTAAGCTATTCATCACGCTGGTTTGCCCTCGATTCGACCGCTCTCGGCTGAGCAAACAACCAAATGGGCAGTGTTAGACCAATAAAAAATTCCGACGCAGTAATCCAAAGATATACCGCATGTTCAGAATAGAAGTTGGACGGAACCGTTTGATCCTGGAAGTCCATCATGGTCGTGAGCCGATAATGCCATGCGACCAGCCCGATGTTGATTACAAGCAGCGCCGCTCCGGTCGCCCATAGGGTACGGCTGGATCGCAGATAGGCTTCGATCCCCAAACAAATGAGAAACACAATTGACAATCCGTTGTGCCACTGCGTTACCTGCTGCGTCACGAAACCCTGTTCTACCGTTCCAACCACCTCGGTACCAATCGGTATGACGACAATGGCATAAAAGCAGAGTCCGCCCCACCACGTAGCCCAAAGGACAAACAGCCAATGTCGCCAGGCGTATCGCAATAGTTCTGTTCGTGTAAACCCGTTGCCATTGAGTCCCGCTGAAGAATCGTGCATCAATCGACTTCCAACACCTTCCCCTCGGGCGAGACTTTGATGTCGCGTGTTTTTCCGTCGGAAGACTTGCCGCGCACTTCGTAGACCGTTTTGTCGCCATCCTTCTCGGTCCACGCCGTATCGAACTTCACTCCGGGAAGTTTATCCCTGGCAACTTTCCTCAGCGTAAAACCGTGTCGCTCGACCGATCCTCTGAATTGTTTCATGTTGATTCCTTCCGCATAATGCAGCGGTCATTAGTCGTGACGACACACTTCCGACGGAATGATGGTACCTGCGGCGAGTGTCATCACGATGACGGCCGAATGACAGTTCTGTCATCTTCCGGTGGCCTGCCCTGACTCACGATGCAAGATCACGCCTTCTCTGCGATAATCGAATGTACGGAGGTGCGAATGCGAGTGCTTATTGTCGAGGATGAACCGAAGACGGCGGCCTATCTTGCAAAAGGTCTGCGCGAGCACGGATTTGTGGCAGACGTGGCTGGCGACGGTCACGAGGGCCTGCATATGGCACAGCGGCGATCTACGATGTTGCGATTCTCGATGTCACGCTGCCGGGGCAGGATGGCTGGTGCGTGCTAAAGGTTTGCGATCCTCGGGAAGTCAATTGCCCGTGCTATTTCTTACGGCCCGTGACAGTGTGGCAGATCGAGTGCGGGGCTGGAGCTCGCGCGCGGATGATTACCTCATTAAGCCGTTCGCTTTCTCGGAATTGCTGGCCCGCATACGAACAATCCTGCGGCGTGGAGTCTCACGGCAGTCCGACGTGCTGACGGTTGCCGACCTCGAACTGGATGCAGTGCGTCGGAAAGTTCAGCGCGCTGGCCAAAAAATCGAATTGTCCCCCAAGGAGTTTAGCCTGCTGAGTCTCTTGATGCGGCGTGCCACCGAGGTGCTGTCTCGAACGCTCATCGCCGAGCAAGTCTGGGATATGAACTTCGACAGTGACACAAACGTCGTGGATGTGCATATCCGCCGCTTGCGTGCCAAAGTTGACGATCCTTTCGCCGTCAAACTGATTCATACAGTGCGTGGTGTCGGCTACGTTCTCGAAGAGCGGATGATGTAGGATGAAACCCCATCCATGGACGAACATCTTCCATTGAATATGTTTCCTCAATCCGTATCGGCCAGCCTTATCAGTGGCGGTTACGACACGCTTGCCCGTGATGGGACTCCATTTCGCGTGATTTCGGCAACGCTACCGCAGACTTCACCCGGAGGCGTGCAGACGATCCCGGTCGCAATGAATCGTGACCAGCATCATGCACACGTTCAACGAAATGCTTCTTCGCTTGCAGGAGCCGTTCGAGCGTCTGACACGATTCTCGGCCGACATTGCATGAAATGCGGACGCCGGTCAACAACATGCGTGGTGAAGCTGAAGTCGCACTGAGTAAATCGCGCAGCGTCGTTGAAATAAGCCCTGCGAGCGAGGATGAATGTGTGGATCTCATGCAAACGCTTCAAGTAGCATCGCCCGCAAAGTCGATGTAACGGAAAGGTCTACCCATTTCTTTGGGTCACATTATGCGCGCATCCCTCCTTATAATTTCGCTAGCGACCGGTGCCGTGGGTTGCAGGACATGCTACCCGCCGGTTGCGCCGGGCATTGAAGCGCGCGTGGTCCACGTAGCCCATGTTTCCGCTGTTGCCGAGCCAAGACGGCTAACGCCAACACCACCTGTACTTCCCAATCAGCCACAATTGCCGGACCTTTGGAATCTGGCTATCGAGACCAATCCAGCACTTCGGGAAGCGGCGGCTGAATTGGAGGCGGCCCGCGGTCGGCTGATTCAATCGGGTCTGTATCTCAATCCCGACATCACTTACCAGGAATCGGGTCTCGGAGACAGTCGCAATGCGGCCGGAACGTTGAATTTGGTCCTTCGCCAAGAGATCATCACTGCTGGCAAGCGGCGCCTGAGCATCGCTTCCGCCGCCAGGGGAACGGATGTTGCATACCTCGCGCTCGTGAACCGAAAATTCGACGTGCTCGGCCGCATACGCCGGGCGTACTTTGACTATGTCGCGGTTGGCCACATTCTCGATGTCAACGACGAAGTGATCGCATCGCTGGCCCGCGATACGGAAACGACGCGCACATTGGTCGAGGATGTCAAGAGCCGGCCTCCCGTTGATTTAGTGCGAATGAAGGCGTTGCTGGAGGACGCCAAGGCGGCGCGAGTTCTCACCGAGGCGACGTATGTGGCAAGTTGGAAGCAACTCGCGGCTGAGATCGGCGTGCCACAACTGGCTCTGCCCCCAAAGAGACCGCCATTCTTAGACAAGTTACCTGATTTGGATGAATCCCTCGTTGGCGGGCGTGTCCAGGCTGCCAACACTGAGCTGAAGCAATTGGCGATGCAGATCGAGCAGGCCCGGGCGCAGCTTGCCCAGGCGGAGGTCGCCGCGACACCGAACGTCACCCTGGGGGCCGGGTATCAAAATAATTTCACGGCTGGCCAGCCAGGCGCGATCATCAGCGCCCAACTGCCGCTTCCACTTTGGGACCGCAAGCAAGGACTGATTCGAGAAACCCAATCGCGACTGGCACTAACGACTGCGACGTTACGCAGCGCCGAGACGAGGCTAAGTCGCGATACCGCTAACGCTTATGGCCGGTATCTGGGCTTCAAGGAGCAGGATGATCGGCTTACCAATGAGGTCTTGCCGCTGTTGGAAGAGAGCCTAAAGGCGGTGCAGGAACTTTACGAGGGGGGCGATCCGAAACGGTCCTTTGCCGACGTGCTGCTCGCCCAACAAAACCTGAACTCCACCAAGCAGCGTCGGGCGGACGTGCGCCGCAGCTTGTTGCAAGCCTATGCCGATTTGATGGCGCTCATGCAACTCGACGTGGATGAGATCCCGGCTGCCGCCCCCGAACTCGAAGAGTTGCCTCCGTCGCCGGAGTGATTGACTCGCTAGGCGATGCAAGCAGATTGCGAGGTATCGCATGCCACCTCTTGCACCGCCTATTCACCGGCGTAAGTGGGTGGAGTTGGCACGCCCGATGCGGAGTATAAGACGGAGTCGAACGAGCCATGAAGAAGGTGATCCCCAGGACCGTCATCGTACTCGGGGTCGTGAGTTTCCTCAACGAGTTGTCGTCGCAGATCGTAACGCCGCTTATTCCGCTTTTACTGGTGACGACGCTCGGTGCGGGACCACTCGCCGTCGGCCTGGTAGATGGCGTGGCCGACGCCGTGGCAAGTCTAATCCGCCTGTGGTCGGGTCGGCGCTCGGACGTGCTGGGGGGACGGCGCAAGGCCTTCATTGTCTTGGGATACACCCTGTCAACCGTGGCACGGCCACTGGTCGGGATTGCGCTCAACTGGCCGCTGGTAGTATTGCTGCGCAGCCTGGACCGCATCGGCAAAGGCGTGCGGGGCGCTCCTCGGGATGCCTTGGTGGCAGACGCGACTCCCGAATCCCTTCGCGGCCGTGCCTACGGCATCAACCGCGCCTTCGATTACGCCGGTGCTGTCGTCGGCAGCCTGATCGCCGCCGCCGCGCTGCTCTGGGTCAGCGAGCGGATCAGCGTCGTGATTATGCTCTCGGCGATCCCGGCGGCGATAGCGCTGGGATTGCTGGTACTTCTGGTCAAGGACGTGCCGACCGAAGCAGCTTCGGCGACCCGCAAGCCGGTGGCACCCCTGCGCTGGAGCGCGCTGTCTTCGCCGTCGCGTCGGTTCTTGTCGGTGCTGATGCTGTTCGCGTTTGCGCAAGCGTCGGAAATGTTCATCTTGCTGCGCGGCCATGAGTTGGGCATGAGCGACATCCAAGTCCTGCTGCTCTGGGCGTTGCTCTGTGCGGTGCAGGCCGGGGTCGCCTGGGCGGCGGGTGGCCTGTCGGACCGCTTCAGCAAGATCACCGTCGTAACACTTGCGTGGTTGGCCTATGGCCTGGGGTTGCTACTCATCGCCGCCGTCGGCAGTCCAGCAGGACTGTGGATGGCGGTAGTCATCTATGCTTTACTCAGCGGCATAGGAGAAGGTGCCGAGAAATCGCTCGTGAGCGCGCTGGCAACCGACGCTGATCGCGGCACTGCCTTCGGCTGGTTCACCATGATTAGCGGACTCGGGGCCATTCCCGCAGGGTTGCTATTCGGCCTCCTGTGGCAAAACTCCAGCGCGGGCGTGGCATTTGCCTCGTTCGGCGTGGTGGCGATTCTCAGCGCGACATTACTGCGATGGCTGATGCCGACCGAAACGGCTGCCAGTTCGCCAACCTGACAACAAAATCGCCCCGGCTTTCAAAGCCGCCACTTCACTGGAGTATTTATGGAAGTCAACAGTCTGCTCGACCAAGTGTTCCGTCGCTGGGAGACGCTTCTCGCGGCGTGGAACTTTTACCTCGTCGTCGCGTTCGTACTCCTCGGTTTCTTCATCCTCTCGAAGACGGCCCGGACCGAACGGAAGGTGTTCCGCCTGCTCGCGGTCGGGTGGGTATTCTTCGCCTGGACGCACCTCCTTGGCATCCTCTACATGGTCAAGCAATGGACCGCTGTTGCCGCCATGCTGAAACAGGCTATCGCAGCGCGGGATGGAGGCACCGAATTTGTGGTCCAGTTCGCCGGGGCGGGAATCATCGAGGCACCGGCGGCGGTCTGGATCGTCCCCTTCCACCTGCTCCTGGATGCGTTCGTACTCTTCGGCATGTGGGTTCTCTGCCGGTCGCAACCGACCACTCCCTCCTCGCAAATATCGGTGCCGCAGGAGTGAGGCGATCTTCCCGCTGATTTGCGTCTGTAAGGCTGGTGATAATGACAATCTTGTAATCTGGCCGTCATCTAACTGTCTGTTTGTTCCGGTAGATTACCTCAGACGGGTTTGCGTTAAATCTCTGTTTGTTCTCTGTCAACCGCAATGCGATTCATCGTTATATCGTCGCTCATTTGCCTGGCCGCAGTTGCGGGATGGTTCGCGCACGTCTTTTCGGTCGGTCATCGAGAAGCAAACTCCCGCCCAAACGCGGTCGCTACGGTTCGCGTGCAAACGGGCCGACTTGAGCAATCCATCAAAGCCCGCGGCATTGTGAAGCCAGCACCGAACGCCCTTGTCCGCGTGGGCTTTCCAATGCCGAAAGACGTGGCACGGCAGATCACCGAGCTGCCGTGGGTGGAAGGCGACTCGGTCAAAGCGGGTGAGAAGCTCGCACAACTTGACGTCTCCGATCTACAAGCTACGCTGGCGCAGCTTACGACCGATTCGAAAGTGTTCGAGCAGAAACTGGCCGCTACCAAGGCGCTCGAACCCGTGGAAATCAAGGCCGCCGAGGCACGCCTCGCCGCCGCCGCAGCACATCAGTCCCACACCAAGCGCGTGCATGAACGTCTCGCCAAACTCACTGGCACGTCGAGCGCCGCGAGCACTCTCGAAACGGAAACCGCACTCAGCGATTACGAAGTCGCCCAAGCCCAACTCGCGGAGTCGCAGGCGGCACTGCTGCAAGTCAAAGAGAAGTTCCGCACGGATATCCTCGTTCTTGAATCGCAACTCGCCAATTCGCAGGCGGCGATGCGATTCAGCGAAGTGCAAATTCGCTGGAGCACGCTCGCCGCGCCGATTGACGGGCAGGTGTTCATGGTCAACCAACACCAGGGAGAACTCACGAGCAACAATCCCGCCAACCCGGTGTTGACGATACTCGACCTGTCACAACTTCAACTCCATCTTTATGTGGATGAGTCGGACTTCGGAAGCGTGCACGTCGGACAGCGAGTGAACTTCCGTGTCGATGCACATCCCGGCGAGACGATCGCGGGTGACATTGTGCGATTGTTACCTCAGCCGATCTTGCAGGAGAACGTCGTTTACTATCTTGCCGTCGTCGAGATTGACGCCGCTCAAAAATCGCTCTTGCGCCCGGAGATGACAGCGCTGGGGCACATCCAGACGGCGGCCCGAGAAAACTCTCTGACCCTGCCGCTCACCGCCGTCAAATCACGATCGGACGGCTGGTACGTCATGGTCCCCGCAGCAGGTGGGCCGGTCGAAAAAAATGTCAAAATCGGCCTGAAGGCGGAAGGCCGCGTCGAGATCGTGGAAGGTCTGAAAACCGGCGATGAAGTCCTGGAAGAACCCTAACGGAGAGCAATCATGCTTATTGAATTGAACGAGATTGACAAATCGTATCATGACCGGCAGGGCCAGCCAGTCGCCGTGCTCAAACAATTGAGTCTCGGGGTCGAGCAGGGAGCGTTCCTCGCACTTGCCGGTGCGTCCGGCTGTGGCAAATCCACGCTGCTGAACATTCTGGGTTGCCTCGACCGGCTGGACAGCGGCGAGTATCGCTTCGATGGGCAAAACGTCGGGCCGTGGTCGGAAGGCCAGCGAGCGGACCTGCGAAACCGCCGCATCGGTTTTGTGTTTCAGGCATTCCACCTGCTGCCGTTCCTCACCGTCGAAGCCAATATCGCGCTCCCGTTCATGTACAACCACCACGGCCAGCGCCCCAGTCACGAACAGATTGAATCGCTGCTGAAGTCCGTGGACCTGGAAGGAATGTCGCAGCGGCTTCCCGGTGAGTTGTCGGGTGGTCAAATGCAGCGAGTCGCCATCGCCAGAGCGCTCGTCTTGGGGGCGGAATTGATTCTTGCAGACGAGCCGACTGGCAACCTTGACTCGGCTGTCGCTCAAGGCGTCCTCGATCTCTTCGAACAACTTGTGCAGCAAGGGAAAACGGTTGTATTCGTCACGCACGATCCGGCGATCTCCGCCCGTGCGTATCGTCAAATCAAAATGGACGCTGGCAAAATCGTTTCCGACGAACACCGCGAATCGACAGGAGGTGCCGTATGAATGCTGCCAAAAATATTTCTGCCGCCATTCAAGTTGCTGCGGCGATGCCGGGACGAGTCATCCTGCTTGCGCTCCCGGTTGCCGCAGCGACAGCGTTGGCTCTGGCCACGCTGGCCATCGAGCAAGGGCTGACGGCCAAAGCCGAACAAGCAGCCAGCAGCTTCGGACAGGACGTGATTTCCGTCCGGCCGGGCTCACGAGTGATCGCCGGCCAGAGCGGGACCGCAACGAGCCTCTCGACGGAAGACGTCGAGGCGCTACGTGAACGATTGCGGGGTTACAAAGCCATCGAAGGCACGCGGGTAGAAGACAACGTGCCGACGTCCGCTGGCGACAAAACGGGCCGATACAAGCTCTTCGGAGTCCGACCCCTTGGGCGGATGTTCGCCAATTCGGCCGGAACGGGGTGAGTTCCTCGACGACGCGGGACGTTCAAGGAAGCGGCGCGTTTGTTTGCTGGGACAGACGGCGGCCCGCGAGCTATTTGGCAATCAAGACCCGATCGGCCGGGAAGTGACGATCAATCAAGTGCCGTTCAAAGTGAAGGGAGTGCTGGTGACGAAAGGTTCCAGTCCGGCGGAAGGCGATCGCGACGCCCGCATCGTGATCCCGGTCACCACGTTTTACGACCGCCTCTACAAACGCGTGCATCTCGACCAAATCGTGGTGCAGGCCCGCGACACTGAGCAGGCGACGCTGGCCAAGCTGGAGAGTGAAATCGAATCCATCCTGCGATCTCAGCACCAACTCAAAGAAGGCGAGAAAGACGATTTCACGATCCGCCTGCCCAGTTCGATTGCCGAACAGTCGCGAGGCCTGTCTCGCAACGTGTTCTACTTGCTGCTGGGGCTGGCCGGAGTCTGCGGACTCGTGGCGGCGTTCTTGATCGTGCTCGTCTACGGCCAAGCGGTGCGCAGCCGGCGCGGCGAGATCGGCATTCGCCGCGCCATGGGAGCAACTCCGCGCGACATTCTTATGCAGTTTTGGGTGGAAGGATTGGTCACCAGCGTTACCGGCGGACTTGTCGGCGTGGTGCTCGGTATCGGCGGAGCGTATGGTTTGGCCGCGTCGCGAGGACTGGACTTTGGTTTCGGCCCGCTGGTCGTGGTCGCGCCGCTGGCAATCATCGTATTTGCATCGCTGGCCGGTCTCATTCCCGCCCGATCCGCCGCCGGTCTCGATCCCGCCCAAGCACTCCGCCCGCAGGTTTAGCTAATGCCCGGCGTGCGCCCTTCCGCTGTTGTCGTCGCGGTGAAAGCCGCCTGGGCGGTGCTCAAACAGAACGCCGCGCGTTCGCTGCTGACGCTCGCCGTGTGCAGTTTGGGGACGGCGGGCGTCATTGTCGCGGGCGTCATGGGTCAAGCACAGCTCGCCGAGATGGACGTCAAGATGCAGATGCTCGGCGGTGGATTGATCGTCGTGTCGCCCAATAAAGTGTCGGCCTACCCTGGTCGCGCGGCAACTGGAGCACTTCATTTCGTTGGTGACCGAGGATGTGTCCGCCTTGCAAACAGCCGTTCCGCAATTGCAGCGAGTTGTTCCGGTCGCGGCTCGCCAGGCAACGCTGCGAGTCGAACAGACAACGTCTCGCATTCGGCTGATCGGCACGAGCCCGGACTACTTCACATGCGCGGTTTCAACTCGCGAAGGCCGCTGCTTCACGGCGGACGACGCGCGACAGCGAGTCATCGTGCTGGGAGACGGCGTGGCGCGGGAACTTTTTCATTACGGCGTGGCGGTCGGCGACCTCGCGCAGCTTAACGGCCAACCCTACACGGTTCTCGGCGTGCTGAAGCCGCAAGGCGTTAACTTCGCCGGCGAGGACGAGGACCATCAGGCGTTCATTCCCATCGACACGTATCAAACCCGCATGGCGAACCGTCCGTGGCTGCATTTCCTCTACTTGCAAGTTGGGCCGAAGGCGGATTCGGCTCCGGTGGTGGCGGCCGTAAGCTCAATGCTTCGCGCCCGGCATGGACGGTTTCAGGGTCAAGTGGACGACATCGTTGTTCGCGACCTGGCCGATCTGAGCGCCCAGCAATCGGGCATGCAAGCCACGGCACTCTGGGCCGTTTCGGCGACGAGTGTCCTGCTACTGACGGTCGGAGTGATCGGCATCGCCACGTTGATGTTGCTGGTCGTGCGCCAACGCCGAGCGGAGATCGGCCTGCGGCGTGCGCTGGGCGCAACACCGTGGGACATCTGTTTGCAGTTCTTTCTGGAAGGAACGTCGCTCGCCAGCCTGGGAGTTGTCAGCGGACTGATTCTTGGCGTTCTCGTCGCACTGGTCGTTGCCAACAATTCGGCAACTCCCATTTCCATCGCATGGCAACTTCCCGCCTTAGCAGCAGCAATCAGCCTGGCGGCGAGCGCCGCTGCTTGCTTGCTTCCGGCGATCTCCGCTGCCCGCCTGGAACCAGCGGCGGCGTTGCGGTCTTGATCCGCGAATTGAAACGATGAATTCGCCTGTTCCATTTCCCGCGAACTGACTATTTATGTAGATCGGGCAAAATCGATTTCTTGGAAAACGCAGGTTGCAACAGTCGGACGGTAGAGTTGACGCAGCGACAGGATGAGCATCAAACATGATTTCCGGTAGAATGACATTCTTGTAATGTTTGCGTCATCTTGGCGCTGGGAGCGATCGGTATCATGTCGGTTTAGGAACAGGTTTGACTGCATGAAACTGCTGATCATTGAGGATGAACAAAAAACCGCCTCCTATCTCCGCAAGGGGCTGGGTGAGAGTGGTTTCGTCGTCGATGTCGCAGAGTCGGGCACCAGCGGAATGGATCTGGCCCGGGCCAACGAGTATGACCTGATCGTGCTGGACGTGATGCTGCCGGGTCGCGACGGATGGGAAGTGCTGAGTCGGCTGCGAAAAGAAGGTCGAGAAATGCCCATTCTTTTGCTAACCGCCTGCGACGCGGTTCAGGATCGCGTCAAAGGATTGGAGCTTGGTGCGGATGACTATCTCATCAAACCGTTCGCATTCTCCGAATTGCTGGCAAGAATCCGCACGCTGCTTCGTCGAGGTCGGGCTGGACAGATGGATGTCGTGCGCATTGCCGATTTGGAATTGGATTTCGTACGACACAAGGCGACGCGCGACAGCATAACGCTGAACCTGACGCCCAAAGAGTTCGCTCTGCTATCACTCTTGTTGCGCCGACGGGAAGAAGTCATGTCTCGCACGATGATTGCTGAGCAGGTCTGGCATATGAACTTCGACAGTGACACAAATGTCGTGGATGTTCACATTCGACGATTGCGCGCTAAGGTGGACGATCCGTTCGACAGCAAACTGATTCATACCGTGCGGGGAGCGGGCTATGTCCTGGAAGATCGTCGCTAGGCAATCCGCACGCTGGTCCCTCGCCGCCTGGATAACCATCTGGTATTCGGCGCTTGCCATCGTCCTTGTTGCGGGGGCGACTGCCTACTCGTATTGGGTACTGACATCAAATCTCGACCGCGAGGACGACGAATTCGTCGTCAGTCGCCTGGAGGATGTCGGATCGAAATTACATGACGACGCGGCGGGGCTCTCATCGCTCTCGATTGCCTGGGCGCCGGCTTCCGATGAAAAGTCACCACTCCGAATTCTCATGCGAGTATTAAAGGCGGATGGTACGGTCCTGGTTGCGATGGCCGAGTCCGACGAAGTTCCCTGGCCGCCGGCAAGTCACAGAGGATCTTTGGAAACGGAGGGTGTAACAGGAGAATGGCGAACCGTGACTCGCGATGGCAGCCTTGCTTCGGGAGATGCTGTGATCCTGCAGGCGGCACTCGACCGTCGTCAGGAGTCATTGTTTCTTGCTCGATACCGTAAGCAACTTTATCTCGTTCTTTTTATCGCCGCTGCATCCTGCATCGCCGGTGGCGTAATACTTGCCCAACGGGGACTGCGTCCGCTTCGAGAGCTGTCAGCCGTGGCAGCGCGGATTGAAGCCAATCAGATGGAAGTGCGGCTTGATCCATCGAAGTACGCTGCCGAGCTGGAACAGGTTGCAGTGACCTTCAACGGCATGCTGGATCGGTTGCAAAATTCCTTTGCACGACTGAATCGATTCTCAGGCGACATCGCCCACGAACTGCGAACGCCACTCCACAACCTTCGGGGCGAGGTGGAAGTCGCTCTGACCAAGGGCCGTTCTGCTGACGAGTATCGGGATACACTCGGTTCGTGTCTGGAGGAAACGATTCAGCTGTCACGCCTCGTCGACAGCTTGTTGTTTCTCGCCCGTTCGGATCAGCCACAATCCGCGTTGAATCGGGAATCGCTGCAACTCGACGATGAATTACGGACCATTCAGGAGTTTTTCGAAGCGGCTGCGGACGAGGCGGGAGTACAACTGCTGGTCGTTGAGCACTGCAAATTGCTGATTTCGGCAGACCGGACGTTTTTCCAGCGGGTTGTCGGCAATCTGATTACGAATGCCTTAGCTCACACACCCGCAGGCGGCCGAGTGGAAATCCGGAGTGAAGTCTCTGGCAAGATGGTCAAGGTGGTTGTTTCGGACACAGGCGTCGGCATTGCCGCCGATCAGCTTCCACACGTCTTCGACCGTCTGTACCGAGGAGCGGGAACTCACTCCGACGCAATGGGCCACGGCTTGGGACTTTCCATCGTAAAGACCGTCGTGGAACTTCATGGAGGATCAGTATCGATCATCAGTGTTCAGGATCAGGGAACAACTGTTGAAACTTGCTGGCCCGCCGCCGACCGTTGCGAATTGCTGTCCTAACAAGGGCGGACCGCCCTTGACCCAACGGAGCCTACCGGCTCGTTGCCAGAAAGTCGCTCACGTTGTTCGTTTGCCTGAAATATGCGCGCACCGTGCGCGCATGAAACGGAGTAAGACGCTAACCGGCACGGTCCCATTCAGGCGTGTTTCGATCCGACTTGTTGGCCGAGATCGAGTGCATCAATTCCTTTGAGCCGGTTTAGCACCTGCGTCACCCGTGCCCGACTGACGCCGAGATAACGGGCGAGTGCAGCCCGGCTCTCGGACTTGCCGGTGTCGAGAAGCGACTGTTAATACCGAGCCAGTCGCAGGGGATCGCCACAATATACTCCACGTGCCTGCCAACCTGTGTCGATCGCATAGAAATCGCTGGCAGGATTTCACGACTCATCGACCTGCATCTGGTAACAACGCCGTTCTGTTTACAGAGGATAGCGAAACTGTTCCGGCGGCAACGCATTGACGTGCCGTTCGTTATATCTGTTGCGACCCTTGCAACTGTCGGCCGAACGGCAGTTTCTGTGGGTTGGCAAGACCTGTTTCCGTTTGCCAAGATTAACTCTGCCTTAGCGAGTCCATTCGCAGTGCTTTCATGTCCGTGCCTTGGACGAAGCCCTGAATGGAGGCCTGGAGAAATCAAACGACGAGCATGGAATGGTGGATTTCCATGGTGTCATCATTTCGGTCCTGCCTGCCGGGCAGGACTTCCCGGCCTGCCATGACGCACGTCGCACAGGTTTGCCTTTTCGGCGAAAGTCCTTTCCGGCAGAAAAGACCTGGTTTGATTCTGATCGGTGACTGCACCGCACGATAAGGCGCGCGTCCATGGTACGGAGGATGTCATCTCTGGTTCTGTGTCTCCTGATTCTGTCTGGTTGCAAGTCAGGCGGCATGAGTAAGTCTGGCGTTCGACTGAAAGAAGACTACGTTCCTGAAATTCCACCAATGTCCAGCATTTTTGCCGAATCTGATTGCCAGTCAGAGAAAATCGCATCGGAGGAAGCATGCAGCACGCCCGAACAAAAAATCATTCAACAGGTCTCGGCAACGGATTCGGCGGCCGATGTTGAGTGGACATCTTCCAGTGACACAGCATCAGCTGGCATTTCGCTGCAGGAGGGCATCTCGCTGGCTCTGTCTCAGAATCCTGAACTTGTTACGCTGCGCCAAACGGAACGAGTCAGCAGCGCGGCACTCGGTGTTGCGCAGACTTATCCGTTCAATCCATTTCTTCAGGTTCAGGCGACGCCTTGGCAGGATGCACACAACGTCACTCCTGCCGCGACCTATCATTATGTGCTGCTGATGCAGACCATCCAACTGGCCCATCAGCAACAGTTTCGTGAGCAGGGTGCCACATTTGCTCTGAACAGCACGCGCTGGAATATTCATCAGGCTGAACTTCTGGTCCTGGCTCAGACAGAACGACTCTACTTTGTCGCACTCTACCAGCGAGGCCTGATGGAACTTATCGAAGCCAGTGACCGAAACAATCAGCAACTCCTGAACATTCTCGAAAAGCAGCTTGAGGCGGGCCAGGCAACTGCCGCTGATGTCGCTATCGTCCGAGTCGATACTGCATCGACTCGTCAACAGCTGCAGCTGGCGTCGGCAAACTATCAGTCTGCACTGCGTGATCTTGCGCGACACGTCGGAGTGTCACCGCAGCAGATTCAGGGGGTCCGGGGAGATCTCCGAAAAATTCAATGGGCTTTACCTGGCGTTCCCTCGGACTCCAGCATTGCTTCAGACACCGAATTTGAAACAGCCGCATCTGAGGCCCGATCCAGTGTCTTGTCCTGGGCTGCGTCTCGTCCCGACGTGATGGCTGCTCGATCAGACATTGATGTGGCGCGAGCCAATCTGTGTCTGGCGTCGGCGTCAAAGACTCCGGACCTGCAGATTGGGCCATACTATCAAACGACGGCCGATAACACTCATTACCTTGGTTTCCGCGGGCAGATCGATTTGCCCGTCATCAACAACGGCGTACCGCTGGAGCGTCAGCGAACCGCAGAGCACAATCAGCGACTCACCGCCTGGCAACAGGCCCGGCGCCGTGCGGAACTTGATGCGGAAGCAGCACTGGACCGCTATGAAACGGCTCTGATTGCAGCCGCCACAGACACGACATCGACGTCCAACGATCTCCCTGCGGAACTGGAAGGACTGGAGACGCAGTTCCAGGCAGGCGAAGTGGACGTAGTCCGGGTTGTTCAGGCCCGCACAAGCCTGATCCAGAATCAACGAGCCCGTCTGGATCTGCTGAACGAAGTCGCCCAGTCAGCGGCCACCTTAACAGGCGCTGCCGGAATCCCGGTCGATCAGCTATTTCACGTTCCGAATGAATGATCGGCCATCGTTCCCGCGAAAAACGCGACCAAAAACGATCGTGATCTTCGCCTGAAAGACAAACAGTGTCCCGACGTTTACACTCAATCTTATCAACGGATGCACTGACGGTGCGGAGGCGACAGGCGGTCACGAATCTGAAATGCAATCTGGATCGGCGTCATTCTGGCGTGAGGATTCGTTGGGCGTCTTATATCCACGGCATCGTCGTGGCCGATCGTTGATAAGAAACACAAAAGAGGATATTTTACTTATTGGACTTCTTAGGCCTTCCTCGTGGTCGAAGAGATGACTCAAGGGCGAGCTGTTTGGCGGTTGTTGTCTGCCAGCGAGTATCGCCAAATGGGGTGCCCCGGGCAAGACTGTGGCGGAGCGATTTGAGTTCGGCCTCGGTCTGCACGCCGTTCACGTGACGCGGCCATTGTGAAGGCTTCAGGATCGGACCATCGGACAGCAGACCCTCAGGACCGCTGCGAACTGTGGGCTTCAAACTGGACCACTCCCAGTCCTGACTTCGCTCAACGATACTCGCCCGCAGCGGATTTCGTTCCACGT
>JBBJME010000340.1:0-6851 GCA_037719765.1 Planctomycetaceae bacterium | reverse complement strand
GTCATCCGAAGCATCCGCAATGAAACACATCCATCGACCTGCTTGTGGAGCCGAATTGTGAGCCGACGTGTCGCCGGGCTCGCCATTTTCTCCATCGTGCTGGTGGCAGCGGGGCTTCGGTGTTATCAACTGAATGCCCGCTCAATCTGGTTTGACGAAGCTTTTTCGTGGACGCTCACGAGTCAATTCAGTTTAACAGAGGTCGTGGCACGCACCGCCAACGATGTTCATCCGCCGTTTTATTACGTCGTGCTGTGGGTATGGATCCGTGTATTCGGGCAATCGCTGGTCGCCATGCGATTGTTGTCGGTTTTCTTTGGAACAGCGGCTGTCTTTGTCTCGTTCCTGGTTGGCAGGGCCGCGATGCGTGCTTCCAGTCAACATGAAAGAGCAGAACCGGCCGCTTCGGACGACGAACCCGCGAATCACGGAACCTGGCTTGGGATCAGTTTTGCGATCCTGATGGCCACGAGTCCGTTCCAGATTCACTGGTCGGGCGAAGTGCGAATGTACTCACTGTTGACGCTGCTGTTTCTATTGAGCGTGCTGTTTGGGTTGCGGGCACTCCACAGTCGCCAGGGTCGCGGAAAGTGGTGGGCTGGATTCAGTCTGACGTCGGCGGCGATGATGTACACGCACAACTACGGACTGTTTTCGTTTGTGGCTATGGCATTTTTCTTTCTGTCGGCAACGCTGTACCAGGACTGGAAGACGGCTGGTTCTTCAGCGAAGTTGTCTGCTCGCGACTGTCTGATGTCCCTGGGTTTGGCATGTCTGCTTTATCTTCCGTGGGTCCCGACGCTGCTGCACCAGCGATCACAGGTGGCGGCCAACTACTGGATTGCCCCGTTCAGTCTGCGACAGCTTGCGGCGGCGTGGGACGGCGTTCTGTTTCCGGAGAACAGTTATGGTCCCTGGCAGGAACAGCGTGGACGCATCGTCCTGATCGTGACCGTCCTGCTGCTTGTCGGACTGCAGTTTCGTGGAAAGGTCGTCGATCGCCTTTGTTTCGTCCTGACGGCGGTTCCGATCCTTCTGGCAATCATCATTTCGGTAACATCGACCTCGATCATCGCCTATCGACTGTTCGTGCTGGCTCATGTGAGTTCGCTGCTCGCTGTGGCGCGGGGGACTCTAAAATGGCTGGAACCAGTCGCCGGGCTTCTGACGACGCTGGTGTTTGCTGCCGACTGCCTGTTGCTCCACGGAAATTACGTCGCGCAATTGCAGCTGGATTCCCATCCAGGCCCTCGTGGCGCGGTGGAGTGGGTTGAGGCCAATGCATCGAACGGCGAACCTATCCTTGTCCTGCATCCCTGCATTTACTTTAGTTTGCGGTATCATGCGGTGACTTCGGACAGAATCAAGCTGTGTACGACCTCACAGAACGTCGTGCATTACACGGGCGGTCCGATCCTGAAGAAAAATGAACGTCTGGATTTTTCCGCCATCCAGGACATCGACGCCGATCGAATCTGGGTGATCGACACGAGTGGATTTTCGGCGGGGTATTCACGGCCACTGATCATTCTCCCCTGGCAGTGGAAACAGGAGCGGAAGTTTCCCGCTCCGTACTCGTTCGAGGGAGATGTGATTGTTACTGAATATGTCCGAGTGAAGCCGCCCGACGGGAGCGACCAGAAGTGAACCAATTACATCGTCCTATGGGTTTTCGCCCGATCCCGTTCGCCGCGCTTTGCCATCCTCGGAGTCGACCTCGGATGTCGCCGCTGATCAGTTTTCTGAATCATTCACCGGCAGCCACTACAACCAGGCGGCGTTTGGCGTCGTCGGCAACGCGAAGTGTCTCGTTCCAGAGGACGCCGGGCTGCGGATCACCATTTCTCCCCCGGATACGGAAAACGCCGGCCTTCGTTTACCGCAGCAACTCATCGGCGATTTTGTAATCACGGCGTCAGTTTCCCTGTTGGAGGTTCCAAAACCCGCAGGCGGACATGGAACGGGGATGACGATCCTGCTTGAAGATGGAATTGACCGCGGGGCCAGTCTGCAGCGAGTCGTCATGACCGATGGCAGGCAGGTGTACGTGACCCACAACTACGTCGTCACGGATGGAAAACACGAGCATAAGGCTGATATCAAGACGACTACGGCAACCTCCGCCGTCCTCCAGTTGGAACGAAAAGGCGCGACACTGATCTATCGAGTCTCAGAAGACGCGGGAAAGTCATTCGTCGAGCTGCACAGCGTCAATTTTACTTTAAACCCGATTCCTATGACTCAAATTTACGGGCAGACAGGCGGTGCGGCAAATCCGCTTTCCGTTCGACTGGAGTCGCTGACCGTTGAGGCAGACGAACTGGTGAGGCCCGGACAGAAATCAAAGATCCAGGATCGAGGCAAACTACTGATCATCATTGTCATTTCGCTGGCCGTGCTGACGACTGCGATCCTGTTGATCCGGCGGCGATCACGCAACAGGAATTCTGAAGAGTGAATGGTCTCTCTGGGACAGGAAAAGATCGCAGTTCGACGATTGGCCTCCAGGAGTTCTGGCGAAGCTTGAGGGTCGGCGGCACTCTGTATCTGTTGAGCAGCCTGCCTGTTTTTTTGGGAGTTGTTTGTGGTTACAGCGTGATTGAGCCAGGACGTCCCATTCCTCAAACAGCGCCGTACGGAGAAGACTGTCTGCTGCAGCGGTTTGCCGCCTGGGATGGGGGGCAGTTCATGTCGATCATGGACAGCGGTTATTCGTTTGACCGTGAACGAATCTCCAACATCGTTGTGTTTCCGGGATTTCCCCTGACCGCGAAACTCGTTCAATTGGCCACCGGCCTTTCATCCGCCGCCGCCGCGCTGTTGCTGGTTTCGAATCTGTCTCTCTGCCTTACATTTGTGGTATTGCATCGATACCTGCGGATCCGATTTCTGGAGGACCAGGAAGTGATCAACTGGTCATTGATCGCCTTTGCGTTTTTCCCTACAACGTTCTTTTTTCGGATGGCGTATTCTGAGGCCCCGTTCCTGCTGCTGATCGTGACAATTCTGCTTGGGATTCAACGCCGGTGGCGATTTGAATGGCTCTGCCTGCTGGCAGGGGTGGCGACCGGTTTTCGTCTTGCGGGAGTGACACTCATTCTTCCATTGTTTGTTTATCAATGGGAACGGAAGCAAGCCTGGAGCAAACGATTGCTTGCCTGGTGTCTCTGTCTGCCGCTTTGCGTTTTAGGACTTCTGGCTTTCATGCTGTTTCAGTATTGGCAGTTGGGCGACGCATGGGCTTTCAGCCACGGGCAAGAGAATTATTGTCTGCGTCCTCCCGTGAGTGCGATCGATCATTGGTATCGGCTCGTCACTCTAGAGCCAGTCTGGGGCAATTACATGGCCGATTCCTCCGCATACTGGAAGAATCACTCCGTTTCGCCAACTGCAATTCTCAATCTGCAGTTTGCGAATCCAATCTATTTTGGGACAACCGCCATTCTCGTGATTCTGGGGTGGAACCGACGTTGGTTGACTGATGGTGAGTCCGCCCTGGGGATCGGACTGCTGCTGATCGGCTATCTGGGAAGAGCCGAAGAATTTTGCATGGGTTGCCAGGGCCGGTATGCCGCAGTCGTCATTCCTGCGTACCTGGTCTGGGGCCAGGTCCTCAAGCGAGTGCCGCCGATTCTTCGCATCGGGATGGCAGCACCCTGCGTCGCTCTGCTGACCATCTATTCCGGTTGCTTTGCGGCGTGGTATTTCTTCCTGTGACGCAAAGTCAACCCGACTGTCGGAAACAGGTTGAAACATAAGTACTGGCAGGACTGCAAACAAACGGGTAAGCTCCCAAAGTCCGATCCGATCGACACCGCCAATTGAAGGAAAACCAGCTATGCTCAGTCATCATTCGTCCGCCATTCAATCGCTGCTTCATCGTCGTGGTCAGATGAGTACCACTGCCATTGTGTTTTTGGTGCTTGGAATTGTGTTTTTCGTGATGGTTGTTGTGGTTGGCGTGTTAGTCGCACTGCTATTGCCTGCTGTACAACAGGCACGCACGGCAGCCAGAAGTACGCAGTCGAAAAACAACCTCAAGCAGATCGGACTGGCAATGCACAACTACCATGACGTCTATGGCATGTTTCCTCCAGGCGGGATCTACACGAAGAAGGATGAACCGTACAATGCCTGGATGACGAGCATTCTCCCGTTTGTGGAGCAGGCAAACCTTTACAACCAGATTGACTTCAACCAACCCTGGACAGCCTCCCAGAACCAGCACGTATTCCAGACGAAGTTATTCAACTTTCTTAACCCAAATCTTGGACCGGAAGTTTCTTTGGTTGGCGGAGGGTTCGGGGCATCTCATTATGCTGGTAACTCGCAGGTTCTCACGAAAAACGGAAGCATAAAAATCTTTGACATGGTGGATGGCGCGTCGAACACCATTCTCGCCGGAGAAGTTTCAGGCGGCTTCATGGCTTGGGGGGATCCCGAAAATCGACGTGACCCCGCCAACGGTTTTGGCACAGCACCGAATCAATTTGGCGGTCCTGCAGTCGGACGTGGTGGCGTAAATATGCTTCTGGCGGATGGATCCGTCCGATTCATTTCGGAGAACATCACTCCTGAGACTTTGAAGGCATTGGCCAGCCCGGCCGGCAACGAACAGGTTGGGGAGTTCTGATTGCCATGTGTCGAAAAGTTCATGGCATCGTCAAATCAATATCCACCGACACCGGGGCATGATCACTGATTTCCAGGGCCGCTTCTCGATGCACGGTCGCGGAGCGGAAAAGCGGGCGTGCGGCGGCGTTGCACAGCAGGTAGTCGATTCGCCAGCCGCGATCCAGTTCTCTGGCACGACCGCGATTGGACCACCACGAATAGGGTCCCTGAATATCGCCATGGTGCTCTCGGACCAAGTCGTGCCAGCCGGACTTCAGCATTTTCCCTAACCACTCACGTTCGTGCGGCAGGAACCCCGATGTTTTCTCGTTGGCCTTTGCATAGAAGATGTCTTTTTCCGTGCGCACATTGATGTCGCTCCAAAGAACATTGGCATGTCATTCGGCCGACTATCCGTCCATCTGCGAAACTTCTTCATCCAGGATTCTTTGATTGTCTGCCGTTCGAAGCCGGAGGAACCTGACGGCAGATAGACACACGCCAGCCGAATACCCCGAATGTCAGCCTCAATAATGCGTCCTTCGTCGTCCTGAGCAGAATCTGACAGCGCCAGCTTGACGACGTTGATGGGTGTTCGGGACCAGATCGCAGTGCCGGAATATCCCGGACGCTGGGCTGGATTCCAGACGACATGCCATCCGTCTGGGTGCTGAAATTCGTCTGGCAACTGTTCAGGGCGGGCTCGGACTTCCTGAAGCAGCAAGATATCGGGGTGAATGGCATCAAGATGCTTTTGAAATCCCTTGCGGATTGCCGCTCGCAGTCCATTGACGTTCCATGTCACAATTCGCATCAAACATCTCAATTCTGGGTGATTTTGTAGTCGTCGCAGCTTTGGTCGATTGGGTGAAATCGGAAGAATACGCATTATGGAAGAAATCTCAAGAAATTTACGTAATGCATTGGACTTGACCGGTCCGGTAGAATTATCCTGATTCCTTGGCTGGATTGAAGTGATTGGGTTCAGCAGGTTACGCAGGATTTTCATCCTGTCATAATCTGTATGGTTGCAGGTCATTTTAGACGGCTCGGACATCCTCCGCTATTCTCAACGCGTCGCCAATTCAAAGGGGTTTATTAGTATGAAAACTCTTCGATTCATCTCAACAATTATGATGCTGGCTTTGGCCACTGTCGTGACTGCGGGTTCCATGTATGTGACGGTGGATGCTGCGGCTCAGCAGGAATCAACAGATGAATTCAATGTTGTGCCACCGGCGCCGGCGGTGCTGCAGGACGATCCGCTAGTTTCGGACGTCGTTCCCGGTTTGGAGGCCGCGATTGAGAAACTTGACGTTGCTCTCGATAAGACGCAGATACTGCGAGACCAGCAGAGTCATGTGATTCTAGATGAAATGGGTGGTTTTAAAGGTCGAGTTTCTTCGCTGCGAAACTCAGACGGCGAGCAGGTTCCAGCCGCCAATTTGAACGTCACATTGGCACATCATGGCGCGATCATCGGTTCCACAACGACTGACGCAACCGGGCGATTTTCGTTCACTGGGCTTCCGGAAGGTGTTGTCGCAATCTGGGCCGAAGGCGAAGACTCTTTGATGCTGTTTAGTGTTGTCCTCTTTGGGCAGAACACGGCGATCCCGGAAAATGCAGGTTTGGTGGCAGCACACTTAGAACTTGGTACCGATTCTGCAGTTGCATTCGGAGCCGACGTGGCGACCGTGAAGGAGTTGATGTCTCCGTACTTGAACATCGAAGACAAGCGGTTTGCGAGTGAAGTCACGGCCGCGGATCAGGAGTTTAGTTTTGGCTCCGGTGAAGCAGCGACAACAATTCGAAATCGTCGTGTGCGCCTCCAGGCCGATGGAAGTCTGAAAGGCGAGTTGGGTATTTTGGATGAACGCACGGGCCGTCTTCGTGAAGTCCTCGACATGACGGTACATTTTGTGCGAAACGGCGTTCGGGTCGCGTCCTCTGAAGTTTCCAATGATGGAAGTTTTACAGCAAACGGGTTGAGTCCCGGCGTCCATAGTGTCGCCGCTGTTGGCCAGGATGGTATTCTGGTCTGCTCCGTCGATGTCGTTGGAATGAACTACGAAGACAACCAGGCCCAGGATGCGGGCTCAGGCAAATTTACACCCGTCAGCACGGTCTCTGCGTCTCTTATGCTCGGAGGGTTTTCGGGTTCCCCGGTTGGTGCCGGAAATCTTGCGGCGTTTTTTAGGTCGGCAGGTGGTGGCGGTCTGAGTCAAGTGGCGGCA
>JBBJME010000112.1:0-21318 GCA_037719765.1 Planctomycetaceae bacterium | reverse complement strand
CACGGGAACAATGACATCGCAGAGGAAATCCGGCGGGACCACCAAGGCGATCGGGCCGATTACGACCAGGGCGGTCCAGCAACGGCTGGCGACTGGCGACGCGAGCAGCCAGCGGCGGCCCGGAAGCGTGCCCTCGACCAGGAAGGCGATCCCCTGAATGAGGAAGTACGACGTCGGCCCGCCGTAGCCACTGCTCGCAAGGACGCTGACGAATTCGTGCAGCACGCCGCTGTAGAGGAAGACGGCCAGGGCCGCGACTACCGCGCCGACCTTGCGCGTCAGCGGGATGAACAGCATGTCGCGCATGAGGCCCGCACTAAAGCGGTTCCCGCCGCGACCCCCTAAATCGGCCACCGTTGGCCCGGCCCGCCGGGTTGAAAAACGGCTTCTCGACAGGAAAGCCCAGCCAGCGATAGAGCAAAGTCACGCCATCGAACGCCGCGAACAGGCGCAAAAAGGCCCACCCAATCAGCCCGACCCAGGCTCGAATTAGGAGCGGCGTTCCGTCCGGCAACAGGTACGACACGCCCCACAGGATGGCCGCCCCGGTCGCCACGTTCAGCAAGAAGCCCTGCCACGTCGGCCGCGGCGCCGAGGAGGGCGGCACATACGACAGCAGAAACTACCGGGCTGCACGCCGATCCACAGGAAATAGGCGAGCAGCCACGGGCGTGAACTGCCGTCGCCCGCGCTGCTCAGGGCGATGGCCGCGGCGACCTTGAAGCCCGAAGTAAGGAGGAGCACGGGGGCAAACCACCAGCCCCGACAGCAGCGGCTCGCCACGCCGGCGACGATCAGGCTGCCGACGAGAATGGCCCAGACGGCCCAGAAGCGGCTCGGAGCGGCGGGGAGGGCCAAAGAGGCTGGATCGACGGATGGGGAGGCGTCATTCATGGGCGACCGTACCTCAGCAACACACGCGCCCTCTTCGCCGAACGAATTGCATCACCGGATGCGGTGGGAAAAGTCGATGTCAAAAACCGTGGCCACTGCATTGCGTTGCATGCGAATGTTCGCTGCAATTGAGTTTGCGTTAAAAGAACCACAGAAGCGATAGGCAAACAATCGTACAAGCAACATTGACAATCATACAAGCAAGCACACTTGTGCCCGCACCAAATCGAGACTGGTTCGTGCGTCTCAGCAATTTTTTGGTTCAATGTGCACAAGCGAGTTCGGAACATTGCGACTAACTGCGGAATCATTTCATTATTCACGCTGATAATTCAGGCAGAGTTCCTCCGCAGACTCGTCGTAGTGTCGCGATTCGCCGCTGCAGTTCGGCCTCGGCCTCGATGAGTCGCTCGCGGGCGTCGATAAGTTGCCGCTGGGCCAGTGCCAGTTCAAGGAAACTGATGGTTGATGTGTCGTAACTCGTGCGTGCCACATTGACGTTTTGTTCGGCGGCAGGGATCAGTTTCTGTGAGTACACGATGACGGTTCGCTGTGATTCCACGACGCGCTGATAGGCAACCTGAACATCGGACTGAACTTCAAGGACCATCTGGTCATATTCAGCGCGGCTTTTGCGACGTGAAAACCAGCTTCGCGGACCGCAGCGTTCAGCCGTCCGGTGTAGACTGGAACGTTCATTCGCGCACCCACTTGACTGCGAAGTTCGCTGACATCCCAAAATGCGTCATAGCGTCCGAAGACTTCCGTATCGGGATAGTACTGTTTGCAGGCCAATTCCAGACGAGATTGTTCTTCGCGGATTCGGGCCGCCGCAGAGATCTCCGGACGTCGAGTCACAGCATCGGCCAGCAACGCGGATTCGTCCGGTAAATCAATTGATGGAATGACCGACTGCAGAGCGTTCGGAAGCGCAGCCACTGGGTTGCGTCGAAGCAGAACATTGATGCGGCCTGCGGCAGTTTTCTCCATGATCTCAATTTCAATCCGACGCTTTTCCAGATTCGCAAGTTCTATGTCGGCCTGGAAATGTCCTGTTGAGTCACCAGTGCGTTTTCATATCGCGATTCAGCATTGTAGCGAAAGGATTCGAGAATCACTGTGTTTTCATCGTTCAGACTGAGAAGCCGCGCCGAGACGTAGTAGTCCCAGTAGGCCAGTTCCGCAATTTCAGCGAGTTTCTGTCGTGTGGTCTCGACATCATGAGCGGCACTGTCAGTCTCGGCACGTACGGTCGCTCCCCGCAGAGCCCGCTTGCCGTGCCACGGCAGTTTCTGAGACGCTTCAACCATATAACCAGCATTCGCGTTGTTGGATCCGAACGATGCCGGGGCCAATGCCGTTCCAAACATGGGATCGTCGAGAGCCACAGCCTGCGGATACCGCTGAGCAGCCGCCTGCCACGCGGCATACATCGCCTCTACGGATGGATTGACGGACTGTACTTCCGCGACAAATTGCTCAAGAGACAATTCGGGAGCGGAATCAAGTAGCACCTGCATCTCGGGTTCGACAACAGCCACCGCTGGTTCTTCGAAACTCACCGTTTGCAGCGCTGGATCGCCTGACGAAGAAGACTCAGAGGCTGTCGGCTCAGCATGAGGTCGCCGTTCGGCGACCGCACTAACGGAATGTATGTTGTTGCAAACCCGCTTTGGCGCGCAGGTACGGCAGCCGGTAGCGGTCGAGATGACTACCCAGCACAAAGCCAATGAGATGTAACGCCGCATATCGCCTCCCTGCGAAATCGTCCGAATTGCGGCTGACGGGTAGATCTGATCCAATCTGTGTTAGCACCACGGGAGTTGTATCGGGTCCGAAAGACTTGAGTGGCCAAGTGAATTGATCTGGTCGGCACAATCACAACCGCCTGAACAATCGGAAGATTCATTGCGTGCTGCTCAGACAGGTCGAATCAAGACTTGGACTCAGCAGGAGAGCGTGGTGACTCTCTATCGCGAACACTGTTGACTCGCCAATGGGATGTCTCTATTCTCGTTGACACATTGAAGCCGATGGATATGATGATCCAACCAGGGGAAATGTGTTCTCCGGTACTGAAAATGTTGTTCGGTCGGTTCTGACCATGCGTCAATGCCCCACAGTTTTGCGAACCATTCTTGTTCTGGCGATGATTCCGCTCACGCTTTGGAGCGGTCGGATTACGCCCGGATGCATTTGCGCCGACGGCCATTTTGAGGCCTGCTGCGGTGGCGGAAGCTGTTGTTCGACTTCAGCAAAACGTGCCGATTCTGGCAAGTGTCCGTGCAAGCGTTGCTGCAGATCGCATGTCGCGTCTCACAAATCCTGCTGCCCGCAGACTCGTGAGTCGGGTGAAGTCGGGACTCCGGAAAAGCCATGTGGAAACAACGGCTGTTGTCATCCGTTGACGCTATCGCCCGTTGTTGCTGACGAGACAAGTCCATTGCCCGATGGCACCGACCTGTCTGCTTTCGCCGACTCGGTTGTTGTCGCATTGCTTCCGCCTGTTGTGAAGCAGAATATCGTTGTCCATCTGATGGACTCAGGGCCGCAAAGAGATCGACTCAGTTTGATCCAGAGTTTCCTGATTTAACCCACCTGCCGCCTGGGTTCTGCTGCGAGTTGAAGGCGGTCTGCCCATGCCTTCCACTTTCCTTGTTGCCAATTGTCGTTTTGACTTATGGCGATTCTGAAACGTGTCCTCCGCCGCAGTCTGTCCTGACATTGTACCCCGATTTCGAATCCGTCTTTGAATACGTACATGAGCGTTCCAGCGGCCATTGATCCGATGGCTCGTTCGAATTGCGGCAGTCGGACCTGGTTGGCGGGTCTGTGTTAGCACCAGGTCCTGAGTCGGCTTGTGTTCCGGCTGCCGCTCTTTTCTTATGAATCTAATAGGGGTCTGAAAATGTCAGATGCAACAAAAGATGACCTTCCGGTCGATTCGGAAATACTCACTGACGACGAAGGTGGATTACGCGCACCGCCGCATCTGAAGGGCTGGCGAAAGTGGTGGTGGTGGTTTGACTTTATCATCCTCGTCAAACTCGCGCGACTGCGATTCATCGGCATCCTGTTGCTGATCGGACTGATGATCACGAAGTGGGATTTGCTGCTTGCGTATTACGACCGGTTCACACGACCGGCCGTGCCAGTCAGCTCAGCGAGCAGTGGAATTGAGTGGTTCTGTCCCATGCATCCGGCAATCGTTCGGGACAATCCAAAAGAGAAATGCCCGATCTGTTTCATGCCGCTTTCAAAACGCAGGAAAGGAGACGGCAAAGCCGAAGCTTTACCCGCCGGTGTTGTCAGTCGAGTCCAGTTGTCTCCATATCGCATGGTGCTGGCAGGCGTCGAAACATGGGAGGTTAGTTACGTGCCGCTGACGAAGGACATCGAAGCCATTGGCTATGTGGAATTCAATGAGCGCGGGCAACGCACGATTTCAGCGCGTTTCAATGGCCGGATTGACGAATTGAACGTCAATGAAACCGGACGTATGGTGGAGGAGGGTGAAGTTCTGGCATCGCTCTACAGCCCCGAAGTCGTCGTCGCGATGAAGAGCCTGCTGGATGCAAAATCAGCGAACAATGAGACGCTCCTGAGTGGCACAAAGACGCGATTGCGGCTACTTGGAATTAGTGATCAACAGATGGACGAGATTCTGACATCCGGTGGCAGCCAGACTCAGATTAAAATCCGTTCCCCGGTTAATGGTCACATCATCCGAAAGTACGTCAATGAAGGTCAATATGTCACGGAAGGGATGCCGTTGTTTGATGTCGCGGACCTGACCACAGTCTGGATTCAGGCTCAGGTGTATCAGGATGACCTGCTGTTTCTTCCGGAGAGCCTGACGGATTCCACGGGGCCAGGCACGGGCGATTCACTCGCGGTGGTCGCTCGCACAAAGGCTTTGCCGAATGAAGAGTTTCATGGCTTCCTCACGTTTGTGTATCCGCACGTGGATCAGCAGACTCGAACTGTCACAGTGCATTTCGAGCTTGCGAATCCGCACCACAAACTGCGTCCCGGCAGCACCGCCACTGTTGTTGTGCAGGTTCCGCCGGAACGCTGGGCGTTGTTGGCGGGCCTGAGCATGGACGAGGAGGAACAACAGGAACGACTGAGACAGGGCGAACTGCTTGCTGTCCCACAGAGTTCCGTGATCGATACCGGCAGCCAGAAAATCGTCTATCACGAAGTGGAACCCAGTGTCTATGAAGGCGTGCTGGTGGAACTCGGTCCAAAAATGACCGGCAAGGATGGTGTCACCTATTTCCCGGTGCTTGATGGCCTCCGGTCCGGAATGAAGATCCTGACTTCCGGTTCGTTCCTGGTGGATGCCGAAACCCGTCTCAACCCATCCGCCGGGTCGATCTATTTCGGAGGCAGCGGAGGATCCAGCGGCCGCAACAGTGTCACAACCGTCCGACCGACAACTCCGGAAGATCCCGATGCCAAATTGCTGACCGCGTTGTCGTCCTTGTCTCCGACGGATCGAGCGGCTGCGGAATCTCAGCGATTCTGTCCGATCCTGACGCAGAATCGACTCGGGTCCATGGGGACACCTGTGAAAGTCCAAGTTGGTGACGAAGATATTTTTCTCTGCTGCGAGGGCTGCCGCGACAAAGCGTTGTCAGCGCCGGACAAGACGCTTGAGAGCGTGAAGCAACTTCGCGCCACGAAAATGTCGCCACCATCGGGCGGGCCACTGGCGTCAAAGAATTCGAAGGAGGAACTCGCCATCCGGGAATCGCTGTCGGAACTTACACCGGCCGATCGAGCTGTCGCGGAGTCTCAACGATTTTGCCCGGTCCTGCCAAAGAATCGACTCGGTTCGATGGGGCCTCCTGTGAAACTTACGATCGACGACAAACCAGTCTTCCTTTGCTGCGACGGCTGCAAAGAGGCGGCGTTGAAAAAACCAGCGGAAACAGCGGCGAAGGCGAAAATGCTGACTGGAGATCACCATGATTGAAAGAATCATCGAGCTGTCGATCCGCAATCGCTTTTTGGTGCTGATCGTGACAGCCGCTATGACAGTTGCGGCAATCTTCGCGACGATCAATACGCCGGTGGACGCGATCCCGGATCTGAGTGAAAACCAGGTCATCGTGTTTGTCGACTGGATGGGACGCAGTCCACGAGAAATCGAAGATCAGATTACATATCCGCTTTCGCTGAAACTGCAGGGTCTGGCCGGTGTCCAGGCGGTTCGTTCATCATCGGAATTCAATTTTTCGATGATCACGATCATTTTTCAGGGCGACATCGATTTCTATTTTGCTCGGCAGCGCGTAACCGAAAAACTGGCGCAGGCCAATACGTTTCTTCCTTCAGGAGTCGTTCCGTATTTGGCACCGGACGCAACGGCTCTGGGGCAAATTTTCTGGTACACGGTTGAGACCGATCCGGCGCATCCACTGGACTCCGGGCGACTTTGGGCTCTCAACAAGTTCTATATCGCTCCGCAACTCAATGCCGCTCCGGGGGTCGCTGATGTGGCTGTCGTGGGAGGTACACCGGTCGAATACCAAATCGATGTCCGACCGGATGAACTTCGCGCCTATGGACTGACACTTGGGGACCTCTATGCGGCTGTTGCCGGGAGCAATCAACCGGCTGGCGGCGGCGTCATCCAAAAAAACAACGCAGAGTACATCGTCCGAGGTGTCGGCTGGATTCGTGGCGTGGAAGACATTGAAAACACCGTCATTCGAGAAGTGCGAGGGACTCCGGTTTACGTGGGTACAGTGGCCAGTGTTCAACTCGGCACCCAATTTCGTCGCAGTGTGTTTGAAAAAGACGGCAATGAAGTGACCGGCGGTGCCGTGCTGATGCGTCACGGTGAAAACCCACTCTCCGTCACAAAGCTCGTCAAAGAAAAGATTCAGGAACTTCAGCCGGGACTGCCGCAGGGTGTGCGGATCGTGGCTGCCTATGACCGGACACGGCTGATTCACGGGGCGATCCACACACTGACCGAAGTTATGTGGCATGAAATGCTGATTGCCTCCGTCGCCATTCTGCTCATCCTGATGCACTTTCGCAGCGTATTTGTGATCTGCGTCACTCTGCCGCTCGCCGTACTGTTTTCATTTCTCATGATGTGGCTGCTGCGAACGTTTGGCATCATCGACATTCAGGCCAACATCATGTCACTTGCCGGACTGACGATCTCGATCGGGATTTTGGTCGATCAGGCCATTGTGATGACCGAAAATGCAACTCATCATCTGAAAGAACATTTTGGCGATCAGAAAGTAACAGGCGACATTCGGGAACTTGTGATTCCAGCGTGCCGCACCGTCGGGCGACCAATCTTTTTTTCGGTCCTGATCATGCTGCTGTCGTTTATTCCGGTGTTCATGCTCAGCGGCCGTGAAGGAAAGCTGTTCCACCCTCTGGCATTCACGAAGAGCTTCGCCATGATCGGCGTGGCCATCAACTCCGTAACCGTCGTACCCGCGCTGATCCCGCGTTTCTGAAGGGGCATCTCCGACGTGAAGAAGACAACGCGATTGTCCGGAGTTTCATCCATATTTACCGACCGCTGCTGACATGGGCACTGCCACGCCGCAATCTGGTGATGTGGGCATTTGCCGTGTTGCTGGTGCTGGCTGCCGGAATGTTTCCATTGCAGGCGGTGATCGGCCAGGGAGCATCAGAAACAGCATGGCGAAGCACGTTTTTTGGTGTGTTCGCCGCCGTGACAGCCCTCACAGTGATTTTAACACGTGGCTGGTATTGGCAAATTCTGTCACTGACCAGCTTGTTGTGGATCGGTCTGTGGGCGTATCAGTTCCAAAAGATTGGTGTTGCCTTTATGCCCGCTCTTGATGAAGGAACACTTCTGGACATGCCGATCACAGTTCCACGGGCAAGCATTACCCAGGCGGTCGATGATCTGAAAGCCCGAGATGCGCTGCTGCGTTCGTTTCCGGAAGTGGAATCGGTCATCGGAAAAGCCGGACGTGCCGACACTCCGACGGATCCGGCTCCGCTGGACATGGTGGAGACGTTCGTCAATTTTCGTCCCAAAGAACTCTGGCCCAAACGTGTCATCCGCTATTCCGATGCGGCTGAAGAGGTCGGTCACGTTCTTGCGACACTGGAAGACCAGGGATTTGTCAAAAAAACATCTGCTGCGGACAACCGCGCATCATTGATTAACGATGCGGCACAACGAGCCATTGAACGCTTCGATGAAACACAGCGGGAATTAGCACTGCTGCGTTATTCTGAATTCGAACAGGTACTCGGTCCGCAACTCGTGCGTTTCGCCATGCGCGACTGCGTGAAGAAGTGGAAAACCAACAGATCGCTCGATGGTGCAATGGCAGATCATCTGCCTGACGAGGAATGGACTGATGAACTGAATGCTCAATTCGGGGTCTGGCTCGCGGAATCACCGTCACTTGAAGATATTACGGGACTTGTCCGTGAATACGCGGTACGACTCGAACAGGCTGGACAGCTCAGCAGTCTCTCGTCCGCGCTTGAATTGAAGGAGTCACCCTTTTCGTCGCTCTTGTCCGGCGTCCGCGAATCCATGGGCGCGGAGCCCGTCACCTTTTCTGAAGCTGTGCTCCAGGCCGTTGCCGACGAGCGCATGCGGCTGTGGCGCGAGCAGGTTAAACAAATCAACTGGGAACTGTTTGATTTTGGCTCAGAAGCATTCGTTAGCTACGCGATGGAAGAAATTATTCGTGTCGCTCGCAGTGACGGACTTCTCGCGGGAGCGCCACACGAGACTGAGTCCCAATTCTTTGCTGACGCATCGATTCAGGCTCAACTGGGTCGTCTTCCGGAGACATCCGGTTCCGCTTCCGCAGCGTTGGCCGAATCGCCTTTCACCAAAACCCGAAACGACCTGATTGAGCATTTTCGCACGAATGTCTTTTTCTGGCCACGACAAACAGGTCCGAAGGGAGATCTTGTCGATGATGAAATGAGTCGCGTCCTGCAAGTGCCGGGCTGGAGCAATATCTTCACTCAGCCAATTATTAACCGCATCGAGATGCTCTCGACCGGAGTGCGAACAGACATCGGTGTCAAAGTCTTCGGTCCGGATCTGAATACGATCGATCGAGTTTGCAAAGATATCGAAGCGGCACTGAAGCCCATCAGTGGCTCACGAGATGTGATCGCCGCGCCGATCATGGGCAAGGGCTATTTGCAGATTGATATCGATCGCAAAGCCGCCGCGCGCTACGGCATCAGCGTGGAAGATATTCAGAATGAGATTGAAGTGGCACTCGCTGGCCGCACGGTCACCTGCACCGTCGAAAAACGCGATCGATTCCCGGTTCGTGTGCGTTATGCTCGCGTGAATCGGGACGATGAAGAGAGCATTCGCCGATTACTGGTGAGTTCCAGCGGAATGTCAAATCCTGGCAGTTCGTCAATGACAAGTGGTATGGGCAGTTCGTCCTCGTCCGGCACGTCAATGCCGGCAGGATCACCGTCCACCGCCACAAACTCGACTGACCACCGCGCCGGAGGTGCCTTCCTCAACACATTCCGCATCACCCGCCCATGCGGCGCGGTCAGCCACTGATTCCACTCGATGCCCTCGCGGAAATACGCATCGTCGAGGGGCCCGCCATGATCAAGAGTGAAAACAGTCGATTGCTGAATTATGTGACGCTGAACGTTCGCGAAGCGCGACATCGTCGGATTTGTTGGTGAAGCACAGCGTGTTGTCAGTGACAAGGTGAAACTTCCCGAGGGAGTCCACATTGAATGGAGCGGTGAGTTCGAACATCAGGTCCGGGCTGCCCGCACGCTGCGAATTGTATTTCCGATCGTGATCATTCTGATCTTCGTGATCCTGTACATGACCTATCACGATCTCGCTGACGCCGTCCTGATGATGCTCGCCGTTCCGGAAGCGCTGGCCGGTGGCGCGTTTTTCATGTACCTGTTTCCAAAAATCACGCAGGGCTGGGACACACCGCCGATGGACTTCAGCGTCGCCGTTTGGGTGGGATTTATCGCCTGCTTCGGGATGGCCACCGAGACCGGGATCATTATGTTGGTCTATCTGCGGGAGGCGATCGAAAAGCGCGGCGGTCTCGAAAATATCAAATCGCTGGAAGAGCTTCGGCAGGCCGTCATCGAAGGGGCCGTGCATCGGCTGCGTCCAAAACTGCTCACGGAAGGCGTTGCAATTATCGCCATCTTCCCGATGGTGTTCGCAAAAGGTGTCGGCGGTGAAATACTTGCCCCGATGGCATTGCCTGTCCTGGGCGGACTGCTGATTTCCGACGAAGTTGTGGATTTGTTCCTGCCCGTTCGCTTCTACTGGATTCGCCGAGCACGATGGCTGAAAATGCACGGACATGCAGACACGGGGCATGTCACCCAAAAATGCGGGGAGTCTATTTGAAGAAACGGTCTGATAAGTCCGCCAGAACTAGATCTGGTGGCGGAACGGACCAGCTCAATCAGTTCACCAGTGTGAAGACGTACCGGTCCGTTCCGGTCCCAGTTCTCTATCGCTACGAAAACGCGCCGCTGGCCCTTAAGAACCAGCGGCTCGAAGCCACTCCAGGGGCTGATTCTTCAGTCTCTGATTACTTGTCAGTGGCCGTTTTGGCGTTCTTGTTCTTTGCATCGCCTGACAGAGTCGCCATGAGACGCTTGGCTTCCGCCAAATGCTTCTCGGTGGTTGCACGACAATCCGTCAGCACTTCTGCCAGTTCCCCGTCAGCTTCTTTTTCGAAGACGCTCAGCTTGGCGATCATGCCGATGTGACCACCTATCTGACAGCCGAGGAACGCCTGATCAAACTCACCGCGAGATTTTGCTTCGGTCAGTTCCTTCTCGGTCATCGTCAGGCATTTTTGAGTGATCTCGCGTTCCAAAGCCAGCATGTGGTCCTGATGCCCAACGCCACTATGAGCGGATTTGTCCGTCGCGCGATCCGTGGGCTCGTTGCCTTTGAATCCCGTTTGAGTGATCTTTCGCTCTGACGGATTCGTTCGGGTCGATTCACGATTGGCATCATTCTCGACCGATGCAAATGTCATATTCGCCTCTTTAGTCGAGAACTTCCCCAATTTCGTGGCGGCTTCGGTATGCTCGTCGTGCAGCATCTGAGCAAACTTCTTGACTTCCGGGTGCTCGATGTGAGCCAAGGCGAACTGGGTTAACGCGATCTCATGCTGATTGCCAATCGCCACGCAGGAAGCCAGCGCCTGATTCATGCCATGCATTTGATCAACATCACCAGTTTCCGATTTGGAATCCCGATCCCGTTCAAAATCGGAATCGCGATCACGTTCGACGGCGTCGTCTCGATCAGCACGCGGGGGTTTTGCATCAGGTCGCTTTGCCGTCTCCTGTGCCGCAGCGACAGACACCATGCTGGCAAACAACAATGCGGATAGACTCAACTTTGACATGTTCTAACTCCTTTTACGGTTGCCGCGTATCAGACAGTGAATACTCACGGCTGCTGAGAACCTGGAACTGCGATCCACACAAACGCATGATCCCCATTAAATGCGGACTGGGATTCGAAAGCCGGAAACGGCAAACACGAATCACGGAAAACAGATGATCGCATCAAACAGATGAACTCAACACCTCACCGACAGGCATGTTCCGTGCCATCACTGCGGATATCGTCCTTTCGAGAAGAATGTAGTTCTCTTGCATCGAGTCTTACCTTTTTTTACGCAATGCTCAGCAGTGAGCGTCAAAGTTGTCGCAATGAGTGCGTCACTTCGTCCTCCAGCAGGACATGAACTTTTCCCGACCGGGTTTGCAGCGTTCCACGATCAACATATCTGATTTCGTTACACGGAACAGGAATCGCATCTCAGGGACGCATATCAGCGAATTGTCTCGTCGACAGCACTGTCCCAACGTCGGAGGAAGTTACATGACCAATCGCACGAATCGCCGAGAAGACCAGGCAGACCGTCAGAAGCGAAAGATCGATCCCGTCGATCGACCAACGACGAAGGATCGAGAGGAGGTCCGAAAACAATACACCCATCGCTACGCCAGTCGGAAAGAACCCTCCCACGAACAATAATGGGATCGGCAATTCATGAACATGCTGCCGATGGAAACGACATCATGAAACACTCGTAAAACACCATGTTGGGAAGTTGCCTTCGCGTGGCATAGATCTTGCACCTCTGTGAGTGACAACATCGCAGGTGGCTCGCACGCGGGTCACTCACAATTTGAACCACAGTCCACTGGCAATACAAGGAGTTGAGCTATGGTGAATCAGCAGACGCTTCAAGGGAACTGGAACGAAATCAAGGGAAAGCTTCGCACGAAGTGGGGGCAACTCACCAATGACGAAGTGCAGGTATTTGACGGGAATGTTGACCGTCTGGTCGGACTGATTCAGCGCAAGACGGGCGAAACGCGTGAAAGCGTGGAAAAGTACCTGGAGGAAATCGGTGGCAGCGGTGCGTCAGGCATTGCTCAGGCTGCGGAGGCCGTTCGCGGTTATGCAAAGCAAGCAACCGAACAGGTGCAGGAGACGTCGCACCAGGCAACGGAGGCTGTTCGCCATGGATATCAGCAAGCCGAGAACACCGTGCGGAGCAATCCCACAGAATCGTTAGCGGTCTGTTTTGCCACTGGCGTGGGAGTCGGTGTTCTGCTTACCCTGGCGATGCGTCGTTAACAAAACTTCAGAATCTGCACGTCATTTAAAGCAGCAACTCGGACTCTACTTCTACGAGATGAAACGTCTCGAACACTACAACCTCAAAGGACAGATCATGGCTACTCAAAATACCCAGAAGAATGCCCCACAGCAGCAACGCGAGCAATCGAGCCCAATGCAGTGCGCTGGGGACATATTGTGCGATCCAACGGAAACCGTCAAAGAATATCCCGTCTCCTCGGCGCTCGTCGTATTTGGTATTGGCATAGGAGCAGGAGTTCTGCTCGCCAAATCCCTGTTTGCCCCTGAGCAGCGCCCACGCGGCTATATGGCCCAGGCCGAAGCGACGGCAGAGCGATATGGCAAGCAAATCATGGATGCAGTGCGGAATCAGTTGAAATCCCTGTCTTAGGACTGTGACAGAGTAGGACGATTTCTCCCCGATCCCGAGTCGGATGTTCGACTCACCCCGACCTCACCCTTTACAAGGAGCATCACTTTGGACGATTTCACCTCTCAGCGAAGTACCTTTCAGGAGGTTCCGACGAAGTGTTCGGAAGTGCAGCCGTTTGTGGACCTCAAGGATTACGTGATCACATATACCCGAGAACGGCCTGACGTGGCGTTGCTCACGTGCCTCGGACTGGGTTTCATTCTGGGCTGGAAACTCAAACCCTGGTAAACATCGAGCGGTCAATAAGTGCCTCGTCAAAATCAGCCGTTGAGCGCTAGCTCACGGTTTTCACGGAACCGGACGCTAGCGGGGTGCTGATTTAGTCCAAAATCGTGAGCGGCAAGGCGCTAGCCGCCGGTTTTTCTCAGTGGTTTTTCAAACAATCACCGGCGGCTAGCGCCTTGCCGCTCATTAAATCAACAGACCGCTAGCGCGTTCCGGCTAATATGACAGTAATAAACCGCTCGATGCTAACTTCTGAAAACCCTTCGGGTTGAATCGCGGATTCGCTGCCCTGGAATTGAGGGCCGAATGAAGATCTCAATCCTGCCCGTGTGGAAAATAACTGTGTGCTGATGATTGAGCCATGGCCGCGTCTCGTATCCGCGAACTCGCTGCTGCGTGTCTTTCAGGACTGCGACAGACTGTCGCAGTCTTTCGCAATGTCGTAGTACGCGATCAAGAATCACCGGACCTGAGTGACGGTCAAAACCAATCGGAACACGGCAATTCTCGCTGTCGGCGTGCTGTTCAAAGTGAGTGGCATGAACATTGCGATGGTCACATTTGGAACATGTTCACGAGTCACTTGAGAGTGATTCGTTCACAGCACGGCGAAGTCGTCGTGCAACTGACACGTCCCCCGACTCGCCGTCGGACGCTCAAAGGTTACTGACAAGGAGTCACCATGTTAAATCGGATTAGAGACATCAAAGTTTTCACTCTCGCGGCAGGCTGCATCGTGGCTGTTGGGTGCAATCAAAGCCCACCGACGACTACGACAGATGGCAATGCGGTGGAGTCATCAACAACCACGGCGAATCGCCCGGTGTACCCGGACAATTCCGAAACAAACACCCGTGACCGAGATGACTCGGCGAAATTGCCAATTGATCAGAACGAAAACACGACCGACATCGGCATCACGGCGGAGATCCGCAGCCAGGTTGTCGACACGAAGATGTCAGTAGACGCGCAAAACGTCAAGATCATCACTCAAGACGGCCGCGTAACTCTGCGTGGCCCGGTGAAGACTGCTGAAGAAAAACAGCGAATCGAAGAAATTGCACAAGCTGTCGCTGGAAAGGAGAAAGTCGATAGTCAGCTCGAAGTCACTCCTTAAAAAAACTTCCACCCCTTTCACATGAAAGAGTCAACACGGACCTGCCTAATCAAACTCACCTCGTGTTCGTAGCTGCGGCACACTCCTCTATCTGCTTGCTGGCGGAGGATTCGCAGGGGCAATCATCATCTTTGTCATTGCGAAGATGATAGGGAAGTGACCGCCCAGGCACTTGCTGCATTGCATGTCGTGCCTGTCAATTTGATTCCAGGTAGTCCGAACAACCGGCAACCACAAAATCTTATGTTTCCAAACACTTTCACTCCATTCTCACAGGATTAAAACATGTCCACTTCAGTAATTTGCACAGCCACTCCCGCTCAAACCGATACCATTATTGGAAATCTGCGGGAGGCGGGATTCACGAACAACGACATCTCGGTCTTAATGTCTGACAAGGGCAAGACGCGAGACTTCGCGATTGACAATCAGACGAAGGCGCCCGAAGGGGCAGTCACCGGTGGAGGAACAGGAGTCGTGCTGGGAGGTGCCCTTGGATGGCTGGCTGGCATCGGAGCCCTGGCGATCCCCGGAGTTGGACCATTGATTGCGGCCGGGCCGATTATGGCTGCCCTGAGCGGGGCGGCAATTGGCGGGGCGCTCGGCGGTTTGACCGGCGCTTTGGTCGGTATGGGCATTCCCGAGTACGAAGCCAAGAAATATGAGGGCAAGGTCAAGGCCGGCAGCTCACTCATCTCGGTGCATTCCGAAGACAGCGATGAGACGGCCCGTGCGAAGGATATCTTCCAGCGTGCAGGAGCCCAGGACATCAGCAACGTCACCGAAGCCGCCGTGACCCACACAAACCGTACGTAATGCTGTGGGCACTGAGTGTCATGTATGAACTGGAGCCTGTGGCGGAATCTCTGCCATGGGCTCGCTGTGATCAGTGCGTGTATTGATTGGTCAACGGGAGGTTGGCACCAATTCATAAGTTTCTTCGTTTAACCGCGTGGGCATCGCCCCGCGCTTTCGCGAGTAAAACGCGGCCCGATGGGCACGCGGTTAAACAAGTTGTATGCGAAAACTCGTGCATGGGTGCTTATGCGACAGAAACTACAATCAAGGAACTTACGATGAGAGCGATGAATTCCTTCGTGGCGTTGGTAGCAGTCCTCTGGACCGTCGCTGCGTACGCGGACATCGACAACGCGACCGTCGAAGCAGGACGAGCGGTTTTCAAAGGCAAGATCGACCCGTCGCATGATCTGGTGGTGCGAATCGACCGGGGCGACGAGCCGATCGAGTGGCGGTCAAGCCGGACCGGCGGTGGCGAGTTTGAGGTCGTCGTCGAAGCCTCGGACAAGATCCGTTTGGAGGGCGGCAAGACGGGTCACGGCTTCGTGGTGGCCTCTAAAATACTCACAAGCTCGGACATCAAATACGTCCATTGCGCGGGAGATCTCGCGGGCACGTTCGCCATTCGTCGTGAGGTGGATTTCATGACCAGGGACGGCGTGCTCACCTTCGCCGACATCACGCTCAAAGACGGAAAGAAGTTACCGGTCTCGTTGCGATTGGCCGTCACCCGGACCGTCGCTCCCGCCCGTGCCGAGGACGCCGATGACAAGGTGCCGCCCGCGGTCGGGGACGCGAAAGCGGGGCGCGACGTGTTCCGGTTCGAGACCTTCGGCAACGAGGGCTTTTGGACGGACGCGATGCGGCTGCCTCAGGGTATGAAAAAAGAGAAGGTTACGCCCCTCCAACTTCTCGAAACCGGCTTCCACATCGACGCGGACGCCCTCGACGCCGACCTCCGCAAGACGCTTGCGGACGAGTTCAAAACCGACCGCTCAGCAGCCCAGGCACCCAGCCTCAACGACCCGGCGATGACGATGAAAATTGTCGAGGCCAACGCCCTGATCGGTGTCGTGCCGAAGGCGGGCAGGGTAGGGATCGCCTGCGCGATCTGCCACACGATCACGGACGCCTCGGTGGCCGAGCTGCCCGGCAAAGGGTCGATCGGCAAGCGGCTTGACGGCCGGGCCACGCACTCGCTCGATATGGGCAAAGCCCTGGCCATCGCCGAGAACTCCCGCGCCGCCTACCCGAACCTCCAACTGGAACTCGGTGGCAAGACGATCGGCCGTGCTCCCAAAGGTCTGCGCAAGGATTCGACCGAGGAAGAGGTCGATGCGTTCCTCAAGAACCCGAAGTTTTATCCGCGGGGGACGTTTGACGAGACTCAGGACGGGATTGGCAACCCGGTCCAGAACACGCCGCTGTTCCGCCAGGATCTGGCCGGCCCGTATGGCAGTGCCGGCGAGTTCGCCATTCTTGATCACATCGGCAACGCCTCGTTCACGACCAATCTGGACCCGACCACGCTGGTGACCCCGGAGGGGCGCGAGTTCCTGAAAGCCAAGGCCGGCGAGCTCGGCGAAGAGCTGGCTGACAACTACGATGCCATCCTGAAGGAAACGGGCGTCAAGGATTACCCGTTCGTGACCGCGTCCACCGGCCATAAGGTCGGCGATTTGGCCAGCCCGGTCGGTCGCAAGGTAGACATGAAGAAGGTGCGGGACATGAGCGCCTACATTAAGGCTCTACCCGCCCCGCCCGGCCTGAAAGACGACGCGGAAACCATCGCCCGTGGGAAGAACCTGTTCCGGGCGAGCTGCACGAAGTGCCACAACGAGATCAAAGCAAGGCGGTGCCGACCAACCTCGTCGAGTTGATAGATCTCTGGCCAGCATATCAACCGGAGACCCCGCCTGTGCCGCAAGCCTGCTCAGCCCTATCGTGAACTCGCCGGGCAGATTCGACGACAAGATGGTGGTCATCGACGCCAGCGACCGGATGGAGAAGCCGCGGCAACGCACTGCCCTTGCTGTTGGACTTGGCTCGCAAGCCGGTGTTCCTGCACGACGCGTCGGTCAATGGGTTGGACGCCCTGCTCGACCCGAAACGCGGGGCCGATGTCCCGCACCTGTTCTATGTGGAGGACATTAATCAGCGAGCGGACATGGTGGTCTTCCTCAAAGCCTGGACGCCGTCGAACACGTAACCTGGATGCCCGCGAACCCGGCGGCGACTTGAAGAAGGAACCCACAGACAAAGACTTGCCGAAGATTAAGAAGCCGGCACCCTCCCCACGCTCCGCGCCTGTGATTCCCCCTCCCGACGCGGCCGCCGCCGAAGTCCCGGCCGGCTACCGAGTCGAGGTCGTGGTGGCCGGTCTCCAGTACCCGTCCAGCATAGAGTTCGACGACGAAGGGGCGATGTATGTGGCTGAGGCCGGGAACATTGACGGCGATTGGCTCGCGCCGGCCCGGGTCATCAAATACACCCAAGGCAGCCCGACCTCTCGGACCACCGAGTTCGTTTCCGACAACTTCATGGGTCCGGTGACCGACCTGTTGTGGCACAAGGGCCTTCTGTACGTATCCCACCGAGGGAAAATTTCGGTCTTGGAAGAGAAGGGCAAGGTTCGGGATCTCGTGACGGATCTGCCTAGCTTCGGTGACCATCACAACAACCAGATGACGGTCGGCCCGGAAGGGAAGATCTACTTCGGACAGGGTTCCGCCACTAACTCTGGTGTCGTCGGGGTGGACAACTACCTGCTCGGTTGGTTGGCTCCTTATCCGGATTTCGCTGACGTCCCCGGCATGGACATTACGCTCCTCGGCCAGGCGTTCGAGTCGGCTGACCCGCTCACAGCCCTTTCCAGGAATGAAGCTCGGATGGTCAAAACCTCCGCGTTCCAGTCGTTCGGCAAGACGATTTCGGAGGACACGATCATCAAGGGCACTGCGAAGGCAACGGGAGCGGTCCTACGGATGGACGCGGACGGTAAGAACCTGGAAGTGTATGCCTGGGGCCTGCGGAATCCGTTCGGGGTCATGTGGGGTCCGGACGGAAAGCTCTATGCCTCGGACAACGGGGCCGACGAGCGCGGTGTCCGGCCGATTGCCAACTGCCCGGACAACCTGTGGGTGGTCAAGCAAGGGGCGTTCTACGGCTGGCCCGACTTCGTGTCCGGGGAGCCGGTGACGGATCCGAAGTTCAAGCCGAAGGGACAGCCGGCCCCGGAGTTCTTGCTCAAAGATCACCCGGAAGTCGAGAAGCCGCTGATGACGTTCGAGCCGCACGCGAGCGTGGTCAAGTTCGACTTCAGCCGTAGCCGTGGGTTCGGGTTCGAGGGGCAGATGTTCCTGGCCGCGTCCGGCGACTACGCCCCGGCCACGGCGCTCGAGCAGAAGCGGGCCGGATATTGGATCAAGCGGATCGACTTGGCGACCGGAAAGGGAGAGATGTTCTTCCGAACCAAACCGAGTGCCTTGGGACCGAAGGACATGGAGTATGTGCTGACAGCCGACCGAAGCGGCCTGTGGACGTGAAGTTCTCCCGGATGGAAATGCCCTGTATGTGGTAGACATCGGAGCGGTCGCATTCGTGACGAGCGGCAGGGCCGACGCCGCGACCGTTCCCTGGTTCCGGCGTGGTTTGGCGGATCACTGCTGAGGATGCTCCGGTTCGCTGAAGAGCCTCCAAATGCACTTGTAGAGCAAGTTGATTTTCTGGCACTTCCCGTATTCGTCGGGGAAGTAATTCAGTGTTGAAGTTGAGTGTTGGAGTCGGCACTCGACATTTTCTCGTGATGTTTTGAAAAGGGAATGAACAATGATTGAATCGATTACCAAACCTGGACAGGGCTTGGGCGTGCAAGGTGGCAGGTCGAGACAGGGGATGGCTACGCCGGAAGCGCGCGAGCACTCCGAAGGTGTCGTCGCGCGAACACTTGAAGAACAGACGGCCAAGCTCCCGTCAGACGTGTGGCTATGGGCCGCCCTCGCCTCTATGGGTGCCTCTCTCTGCCTGCGGATGAACGACCGGAAGGACGAGAGTCTCTTCATCGGGCAGTGGGCGGCCCCGTTCCTGCTCATCGGCGTCTACAACAAGCTGGTCAAAATCGGAGGCTCGGATCGGGTCCATCAGTGACCGACTGAGTGATCGTGGAAACCATGAATAAAAACGTTTCGCGCTTCACAACAGGGATGTGTGCGGTTTTCGTTCTTTCCGTTTTCTGCGTCGGATCGACACGGTTACTCGGCCAAGCCGAAGCGGCGGACGGTGGATTCGTCGGCGTGGACACGTCAAGACTGATGGTTCAGCCGGACGCCCATGAAATTATGGGCGTAGAATCCGCATTCCCGCATCTGCGATTCACGAGGCCGATCGACTTGACCCATGCTGCCGATGGAACAGATCGTGTGTTTGTAGTTGAGCAGGACGGACGGATTCAGGTGTTTCCGAACGATGAACAGGCCAACGAGAGCAAGGTCTTTCTCGACCTTCAGCAGAGCGTCCGCCGAGAGCACAATGAAGAGGGAATGCTTGGACTCGCCTTTCATCCGAAGTACCAACAGAACGGCGAGCTTTTCGTGTTCTACTCCGTCACCCCGCGAGGCAGCGTCCTCTCCCGCTTTCGTGTGTCGAAGGACGATCCGAATCAAGCCGACCCGGCCTCAGAGGAGAAGCTGCTGGAGTTCCCCAAGCCGTACGGCAATCATAACGGCGGCAGCATCAAGTTCGGCCCCGACGGCTTCCTGTATGTCAGCATCGGCGACGGTGGCTTGGGGAACGATCCCCACGAGAATGGCCAGAACCTCGAAAACCTCTTCGGTTCGATCCTCCGGATTGATGTCGATCACAAGGATCCCGGCAAGCAATACGCAATTCCCGAGGACAACCCATTCGTCCCGCGCGGCGGCAAAGTGCGTGGCGAAATCTGGGCTTACGGTTTGCGCAATCCGTGGCGAATCGGCTTCGATCGTTTGTCCGGAACACTGTGGGTTGGCGATGTCGGCCAGGACCACTTTGAGGAAGTCAACGTCATCGTTCGCGGCGGTAACTACGGCTGGAACTTGCGCGAAGGCCGACATCCCCGCGATCCCACGTCGCCGCGCGATTCACGGGAAGAATTCGTCGATCCCGTTTTCGGGTATGCCCGCAGCGAAGGAAAATCCATCACGGGCGGGCTGGTCTACCGCGGCAAGCGCCTCCCGAATCTCAATGGCGCTTACGTCTACGCGGACTTCATGAGCGGCAACATCTGGGCGCTGCACTGGGACGGTAAGAAGGCCACCGCGAATCACAAAATCGCGCACACCAGCTTGCTCATCAGCTCGTTCGGGGAGGACGAGGCCGGCGAAGTTTATTTCACGGCGTTCGACGGTAAGGTTCACCGTTTTCGAACACCAGAAGAACGCGACCGCAGTAGCGACTTCCCCAGAACATTGACCGAGACCGGGCTGTTCAGTTCGGTCAAGGACCACAGCCCGGTGCCGGGCCTGATTCCGTACGACGTCAACATCAAGCTCTGGTCCGACGGGGCCGACAAGGAGCGTTTTCTGGCGCTGCCCCGAAACGGCAGCGTCGTCTTCCAGGAAAAAGACAAGTGGGAGTTCCCCGTCGGCACGGTCGTCGTCAAGACTTTCTTTCTGCACACCGACAGCGACGATCCTGAAAAGAAACGCCGCCTGGAGACGCGGCTCTGGCTGCAAAGTTCGCGCGGCTGGGAAGGGTACACCTACCTTTGGAACGACGAACAAACCGAAGCGAACTTGCTCGCGGATTGGCCTTTCAGCAAAGAGTACGAAATCAAAACTCCCGAGGGCCCGGTGAAGCAAGAGTGGTATTTTCCCAGCCGATCCGATTGCCAGGCATGCCACACTCACAACGCCGGGTTCGTGCTCGGCTTGAACACACGGCAATTGAATCGAGAGGAAACCTTCGGCGACGCCAAAGAAAATCAGATTGAAAGATTCCATCGTCTGAAACTGCTTACTCAACCACTCAACAAGTCCGTGGCGGAGCTGGAAGCCTTTCCGGATTGGGATGACAAGCAAGCGTCTCTTGAGAAAAGGGCACGCGCTTACCTGGATGTCAACTGTGCTCTGTGTCACAGCCCGGGAGGTTTCGGCACCGCAGGCGGGAGCATAGCTGATCTCGATTTCCATCAGTCGTTCGAGCGCGCGTTCG
>JBBJME010000339.1:0-6899 GCA_037719765.1 Planctomycetaceae bacterium | reverse complement strand
AGGACGCACGGAAAATGGATCATCTTCCGCAGCGACATCGCCGTTCGTGAGGACTGGAAGCCCGCCCGGCATTAGCGGTCCCTCTCCATTGGTGACCACCGGCTGAGCTTGTACCACAGGCCGCTGTGAACTCGCCGGTTGATTCGGCAGAGGGACACTGGGAATCAACAGTTTCGTATCACACTTCGGACACCGCCCCTGCTTCCCCGCATACGCATCCGGCACCCGAATCGTTGCCGTGCAATACGGACAGTTAAATTCAATCGCCATAACACAGGTCTCAACTCTTCCGAAGACTCGAGTCTTTCAGGTGTTCCACATCCTGACTTTCTTGCAGATTCGGAATAGTACTCGACAACCTCCGGATTTTCGAGTAGAGATGTTGAGTTCCCGAACGTTCCGTCCTTGCATCCTGACTGTATTCTTTCGAGTTGTTGGTGTGCTCAGAAGCATGCAACTGACGAGACATTCATTTCTCAAGGTGCAAGAGACAAAAAAAGGGGCTGGTTGACTGAGTGTCAACCGCCCCCCCAACTTACAGCATTTTCAGCATGTCATCGATTATGGCAGGATCACACTGTCGATCACATGAATGACGCCGTTGGATGCTTCAATGTCAGTTGAGACGACCTTGGCGGCATCGACCATGACGCCCTTGTCACTCGCCTTGATCAGGGGAGATCGCTGTCCTGGACTTACCGACGTCGGCATCACAGGTGTTTGAGATCGGGGGGCCGGATCAGGTCTCGTACGGTCAGATTATACAGGAGTATGCGCGGCAGCGAGGGCTGACTCGCTGGATGATCCCCGTGCCGTTCCTGACCCCGTATCTTTCCAGTCTTTGGCTCGGTCTGGTCACTCCGCTTTATGCGCGAGTGGGCAGGAAGCTGGTCGAAAGTCTGCGTAATCCGACACTCGTTTCCAATAACCTTGCCTCGACATCATTTTCCGTTCGCCCTCGCACATTCCGGAAGCCATTGCACGTGCGCTGATCAACGAAGACTTCGAGTTTGCCGCCACGCACTGGTCGGACGCACTTTCATCAGCGGGCGAGCATCGATCCTGGGGCGGCAGTCGGTTTGGCTCCAGACTCGTCGATTCCCGGACCAATGCGTGTTTGCCGGAATGCTCAGAAACATCGCTTGCGCCGCAGAGATTCATTCCATGGCCATCACTTTTACAGCACACGCTTTGTAACTCGGTTGGCGCGAGTATGGATCAAACACGGACTGCGTCAACTGATTGACGCACTCGTAATGCATGGGGGCGAAGACCTGGCCGGGGCGAACGGTCGATGTGATGACGGCTCGCAGCGAGATGGAGCCGCGCCGGGACGTGACCTGCAGCATTGCCCCGTCCACAATTCTTAGAGCATCTGCATCGACGCTGTTGATTTCCAGATACGCGTCCTGCGGATACAGCTTCCGAAGAATGGCCGACTTTGATGTACGAGTCTGAGTGTGCCACTGTGATGCCGTGCCGCGTCCCGTGAGCAGTGTGAAAGGGTATTCGGCATCGGGCGGTTCATGCTGCGGCTGCGATTGTTCGAAGATGAATCTCGCTCGGCCATCGGCGTGAAAGTAGCGGCCGTCAGCGAAGAGTCTCCTTTCATTGGTGTTGTATTGCAGCGTGGCCGCATCGCTCGGTTTGCATGGCCATTGGACGCCGCCAAGTTCATCCAGCATTCGATAGTCAGTAATGCCGGTTATGTCACAGGGTTGTCCGGAGGAAAGTTGCTTCAAGGATTGAAACACCGACTCCGGATTCGTCCAGTTCGCAAACAAATGGCCGCAACCCCATGACTCAGCGACCAGTCGAAAGATGCGAAAATCCGACAGGGCCTGGCCCGGTGCCTTCTTCACCGATCGAATCACGCCCAAGCGTCGTTCAGAATTAATGAATGTGCCTTCCTTTTCGCCCCACCCTGCGGCTGGCAAGACGAGGTCAGCCAAAGCGGCCGTTTCAGTCGAATGGTACATGTCCTGAACGACGAGGAAGTCCAGCTTGCCCAGTAATTCTTTCACATCATTCTGATTGATCCATGAGTGGGCGGTATTCGTGGCGATGATCCAGAGTCCTCGAATCGCCCCGGTGCGAATGCCTTCTATGATTTCGCTGTACGCCCAGCTGTTCTGACGCGGAATATTCTCTTCCGGAATGTTCAGAATGTCGGCGACTTTATGGCGATGATTGCCGTTCGCAAAATCATGACCGCCCAGCAGATTGGTCGTGTTGCTGAACAGCCGGGACCCCATCGCGTTGCATTGACCGGTGATGGAGTTTGCGCCCGTACCGGGTCGCCCGATATTGCCCGTCATCAATGCCAGATTGATGATCGCCTGAGCCGTGCGGACACCTTCGTGGCTCTGGTTAACGCCCATCGTCCACCAGAATGAAACTCGCTGTCCGCGATGAATGATCTCGGCCAGGCGCTGCAGCAAATCAGGTGCGACTCCTGCTGTGCCGAGCACAACGTCCGGCGTGAACGCCTGAACGAAACTCGCGAAGTCCTCGAAACTGTTTGTATGCCGCCGGATGTACTCGAAATCCAGCCATTCGTTTTCGATCAGCGTCCGAGCGAGTCCATAGAGCAACACAAGGTCGCCTTTGGGATTCAGCGGCACATGCAGCGTGGCCTGAGATGCGGTCTCCGTGGTTCGCGGATCGATTACGACGATTTCCGGACTGTGCCGGTTACGAGTCACTCGCTCCCACAGAATCGGATGGGCAATGCACGGATTCGCACCAACGAACACCAGCACGTCCGATTCTTCAAAATCTGCGTATGTAAACGGCGGTGCGTCAAAGCCAAAGGATTCTTTGTACGCTGTAACGGCGGTTGCCATGCACTGGCGCGTATTCCCGTCGCCATGCCGCATACCCATGCCGAATTTTGCAAGCGCTCCGAGATACGCCATTTCTTCCGTTGGAATCTGCCCTGTGCTGATGAACGCGACGGAATCGGTGCCATGCTGTTTCTGAATGGATTTGAATCGTTCGCAGAATGTCTGCATGGCGTCAGGCCAGGAAACCGGCTCAGGACTTTCATTCCGGTTGCGTCTCAACAAAGGCACGGTAGCGCGGTCCGGGGCATCCAGTACCTCCAGCGCCTGCCAGCCTTTGGGACACGCCATGCCAAGATTGACGGGATAACGCGTGGCGGGGCTGAGCGAGACCGCTTCGCCATCTTTCATGGAGACATTCAGATTGCAGCCGGTGGAGCAGTAGCCACAGACCGACTTGACCACACCGTCCGCATCGTGCGCATCGACGCGGGACGGTAATCCGTATGCAGAGGGATTCAGCACGAGTTCGTGCGTCAGCGGACCGCTGGAATCGTGAACCAGCCGACGCAAAAGTCCGGTCTTTTCGAACAGGCCTGGTCTCTCGGCAGCCGGGGGCCTTCGTTGTCCATTCATGACTTCATCACTCCCGGCATCCGCAACGGCACGACAGCTCGGAAGAACAGAAAGCGTTCCGTGATTTCTGCCACGACTGCAGCGATGACAGCCAGGCCTGTGAACAGACTGACATGCGCGCCAACTGGCCAGATGTTGACAATGACTGACATCACCAGAAATATGATCTGACCGACAGCCTGCAACCGCAACTCGAACCGCAGTCTGGTCGAGAGCAGCAGTGAAGTTTCTACGAGCGACGCGTGTTGAACATCCGCGCCAACCGCGTGAACGTCGCGACTGACGGACTCATGCTGCAGCGTCGCATTTGGTGCAATGGCTGACCCGATGCCTCGCGGTCTCAGCAGGTACCGATGCAGGGCGAGCTTGGTCTCAGCACTTCCGGCCGGGGCGCAGGCCAGCATCCTGCAGATTGCAGGGCCTGCGCCGGGCGCGGAGAACTGCAGCCCCCACAGCACGATCATCGATCCGATGCCCAGTGAGGCCGACAGAAATGCGGGCAATGATCGAGCCACGTTCCAGAATGGCCGATGAGTGACGTGGTAGATCATCGCGGACGCCATCACTCCGGCAAGTCCCGACATCGCTGCCGCGATCAGGCTCAGATTCAGCCACGCTGAGTCCAGCCAGGACAGCCCGGCTGATAAAAAACACAACGGAATGCAGGTCCCGAAGGCCGCGATCTCGCGGCTGAGCCATGAATGACGAATGCCCAGGATCGCGCGGTATGCGAATTGTGGCCGACCAAGATGCAGCGTGCTGCTGATCGCTGAGCAGGCTGCGAGGACGGCTGCCAGACAGAGCAGCGCAGTTCGCAGGGAGATGCCCGCACGGCCTGTCAGCGGTTGGTCCCACCCGACCGTATTGTTCAGCACGAAAACCAGGACCACGATTCCCACTGCGATCTGGCTCAGAACCAGCAGCAGGATCAATGGCAAGTGAGCGTGTTCCAGCGGGTGGGCCGAATAGGTGCCCGCGCGCATCGTGGGATTCGTCGTCGCCCGGCCCACGTAACGCGTGGTCGGAACGGTGATCCTGGGGTCTGGTGAATCGGGGAGAAACGTACCGGCGCTGGCATCCGCCCTGGCGGCCGCGATGTCAATGGTGCGGATGCTGATCGCCTGATGCGGACACGCCTGAACGCAGGCCGGTGCTTCACCTGCCGATAGCCGCTGAGTACACATGTCACACTTCCGGACGATGCCTTTCGCCGCATGGTATTTCGGAACTTCGTACGGACAAGCCATCGTGCAGTACTGACAGCCGAAACACTGATCATCCAGATGCCGCACGATGCCAGTCACCGGATCTTTTTCATACGCATTCACCGGGCAGGCACTCAGGCAACCCGGATCAACACAGTGATGGCATGCCGTCGTCACGTGCTGAAACAAGGCCAGGCCTTCTGCCGGAGCGAGCAACAACCCCACATCGCGAAACGATTCGCCTTCATCCAGTCCGTTCAGCGAGTGACAGGCCACAACGCACGCTTTGCAGCCGGAGCACTTATCCAGATCCACCTCAAACGCCAGCTGCTGCCCCGGCTGCGGCATGGTGGCCGGCATCAGGTTGCGATAATACTGCGCCTGTTCGGGTTCCGGATGAGTTTTATGCCATGTTGAAAACTCTTCGACTGCCGTGAGCGTGGACTGTTCATGCAGCAATTGTGAAATCAGGTCGGAAGGATGCATGTGCAGTGTCTGCGAGTCGTTCAGGATTGATCGAGAATTGTGTGTCTGATTTGCTGCCATCAATACGGTTTCTTACGTACCGGTATGTGAGTGATCTTATGTAGGATGGATATTCATGTCCGTCGTTTGAACATGAAACGCTGTCGAAGCGAAAGTTGCTGCACTACAAGTAACTGCCGCTGGCGGAGCGTTTCCGGCGAGGACTCGGACATGAATGTCCAAGCTACATGAATCGCACTTTTGGGATGACAACTCTCTCTTGAACAGTCCCTGATCTCTGCTGCGTCTGCCACTTTCATGTCCGTCAGACACCAGCCGTCTCCTGCAACGCATGAGTCACGCACGATGTCGCCAGTTTGCAGCCGATTTCTGTTGAAAGCAGCTGATCCAGAATCTGTGTCGGAGGCAGTTCCAGCATGACTCGATCGCCTTCAACTTTCACCGGGAAAGTGCGGATTGAGTAATCCTCTCCCTGCAGCGAATCGCCGGTTTGCAGCGAGAATGTCTTCTTGTGCAACGGGCACGCAACTTTCGGTGTCCCGGCGGCATCTCCGATCATTCCCCGAGACAAAACAAAAGCCTTACGATGCGGACACATGTTCTGCGATGCATACCATTCGCCACGGCTCGTGAAGTTAAACACGGCGATCTGCACTTTGCCTCGCTGAATCGTCGATCCGCCGTCCGCCGGAAAGTCGCTGACATGTCCCACATCGACCCACGACGTCTGTTCAACTTCCTCGGGGAACAATTCTTCCACCTGAACCCTTTTCTGAACCATGTCCTGAAACTGCCCGAGCGATACGAATTCGCCTGGCCAGTCAGCGGGATGCTGCTGACCGCGTTCCGACACCACTTCGATGCACGATTCCGTATCGTTCGTGTTCATGAACTGACGGAACCAGCGAACCTTCTCCGGATCCTGAACGGTTGATTTCCATTCGCATTGATAGGTGTCTACCAGATGCTGCATCATCCCTTCGAGCTCAGCCGCGATGCCGAGCCTGTCATGGACCACGACGTCGCGGATATGTTCAATGCCGCCTTCAAGCTTCTCGCACCACACCGATGTGCGCGTCAGCCTCTCCGCCGACATGATGTAATAAACGAAGAAACGATCGATGTAGCGGATGGCCGTTTCCTCGTCGATATCGGCTGCCAGCAGTTCTGCATGCCGCGGCTTCGTACCGCCGTTGCCGCAGACATAGAGGTTGTAACCGTGCTCCGTTGCGATCAGCCCTACGTCTTTGCTCTGCGCTTCTGCACATTCCCGAGTACACCCCGAGACTGCCATCTTCACTTTGTGTGGTGAACGAACTCCTTTGTAGCGATTCTCGATGCGGATGGCGAAACCGACGGAATCCTGAACTCCGTAGCGACACCACGTGGTCCCGACGCAGCTCTTCACTGTCCGCAGCGACTTGCCGTAGGCATGGCCGCTTTCGAAACCCGCATCGATCAGTTCTTCCCAGATCGATGGCAGATCCTGCACTTTGGCTCCAAACAAATCGACTCGCTGCCCGCCTGTAATCTTTGTGTACAGATTGTACTTGCGCGCCACAACACCGAGCACGATCAGCTTTTCCGGAGTGATTTCGCCACCAGGCACGCGCGGTACGACGGAATAAGTTCCGTCGCGCTGAATGTTGGCCAGGAAGCGGTCGTTGCTGTCCTGCAGCGTCTGATGTTCAGGCTTCAGTATGTAGTCATTCCAGAGCCCTGCCAGAATCCAAGCCACCGCGGGCATGCAGAATTCACAACCGTGGCCCCCGCTTCCACTTTGCTGCAG
>JBBJME010000338.1:0-6915 GCA_037719765.1 Planctomycetaceae bacterium | reverse complement strand
AATGATTTCACCTCGACCGCGACAGACGGCGGCTGAAGCACCGCTGAGCAGAAAATTGATGTCGCTGCCCAGCGTGGCGGCGATTGCATGCAACTGATCGTCGGAGACATTCAGATTCCAAAGTTGACGGCATCCGAGCAGCGTGGTGGCAGCGTTGCTGGAACCGCCCCCGAGTCCCGATTCGGGCGGGATGCGTTTGTGCAGAATCATGTGGGCACCGAATGATGTGCCGGTAGCGTTTTGCAACGCTCGGGCGGCTCTCAGAATGAGATTTGATTCGTCGAGCGGAATAGCGGAACGCATGTCGGCCGGAGTCGCATCACTCAGGCTGAGCATCAATACTGAAAACGGCGCTGGGTGAAACGTCAACTGATCACAGAATTGTGTGCGAAGCATCACGGTTTCCAGCTCGTGAAAACCATCTGAGCGTTTGGCAAGGACTTCAAGAAAGATGTTGAGCTTCGCGGGACTACTGAGCGTCAACTGCGACGCGATGCGCATTGGAGAGCCATCGCAATTGGCGATGTGGCCGTCGCGGCAGGATCGCTGTGGATTTGACATCACGGCAATTCCTGTGCGTTCAACGTATGCATGGGAGTGGTCGCGTTGTTTTTGCATCGGCGTTGACCGGAATTCAAGCCGGCGGAGCAACTTCGCCTGCCGACCTACGAAATCAGTCCGGTGTCGGGCGAGGATGAGCGGGCATAGTCCTGCATTTCCTGCAACGCTTCGTGGATCGTGCGGACTTCAATGTTATCGAACGAGGCTCGCACTGGCAGCGCCGTCAGCTGATGCGTCCGAGTCTCTCGAAAACGGCTGTCCGCAATCTGAAACTGCCATACCAGCACCACGACACCGCAACAGACTCCAATTCCGATCCACAGCATCCACGGAGTCATTTCGGCTGCCCGGGACACAAATTTCTGAGGAGGCAGATAATGGATTTTCGACGCGAGGAACAAAGCAGTCAGCCCAAGTTCGCCGTCTCCTGTTGTTCCTTTTGCGGCATATCCTTCGCGCTTAAAGAAGTATCCCGTCATTTCGACGTCGGGCGCTTCGACACCGTCTAACTCAGGATTTGGAAGGCCCGCATCCGCTGAAACTGCGACCACATGCACCAACTGGTTTCCTGAATCACGTGTGGAGATCCAGGCGTCGTAAGCGGACTTCAATCCGAACGACTGCGATGACTGATCAATGGCAAACGGTGTCAGACGACGCAATCGACCTCGCAACGCAAAAGCACGTCCGCGACAGGACTGCGGCGAATCCATAAACAGCGTAAACTGTGCTTCGGGCAATGTCTGCAGATCGCTCCGCTTCAGGTTCTTCGACATCCGCAGGGTACCGAACCACGCAGCCATCTCTGAAGACAAAACCCCTATGACATCGTCGCGAATTGTACGTGTCAAAACCGCGGGAATGACGGGAGCACCAGTGACATCCGTCTGAACCGACGATTCCATTTCTGAGATGCCCTCCCGATCCAGCAGCGTCGAATACTTGCTGGCAATCTCGTTGGCTTCGGTCGGCACGACTCTGAATTCATCGGAACGCAGCGAGTTGGTCGCCAGCAGACTTTCACTGATCGCAGGTGGCCGCGGGATTGCAGCGGGTGCATTTGAAAATAAATCGGAGACGAAACTGGACTTTCCCTTAACCGACAGCAGCAACACGACAAGTCCGATGCCAACGACGATCAATGTCATGCGACGCTGACTGCGAACGAGCGATTCTCCGCCGGATTTTCCTCGTGATCGAAATCTCACGGCACGACTCCTGTTGATGCAACGCAAATGTTCCGCAGCAAATGTATTCTGTGGCAACCAAGACCATCCTGGCGTTGCCTGAAACGGGCGGTCAAACGGGCGTTCTGTAGAATTGTACGTCAATTCGCGTGGAAGACTCAAGCCAATGACCACAATCAACCGACCGCAGGATTGCCTTCATTGTAGTTGCCGTCATATTGAGGGTGTGCATGACGCAACATTGTTCGGACAGACAATTCATGTCCTGGCAGATCACGCCACCACGCCGGCGAAAATGTTGGAAGCTCTTGCCTTGAATGTCCCGGACGTGCAGTGGCGGCCGATTACACCGTCTCTGGAAGACGTCTTCGTAACGCTGAGCCGGTCGGCGGAACGCGGTGACCTGTCGGAATCGCTGATGACGGAAACCATGCCGCCGTCTGCGGAGACTTCCCCGCCTGAGACTGATCACGCCGAGAAAGTATTCTCCGGATCGGCTATCAGCAAAGCGTCACGAGGTGCAGGTCTGTTTTCAGGCTTTGCGGCAATCTTTCAGAAAGAGTTCTCACACATTCGCCGGGATCCGGCGACACTGTTCTTTGCTTTGATCGTTCCGGTTCTGCAGACCATCGTTTTGCGAGGTGCCGACTTCTTTGACCTGTTGCCGTCCGTGGCTGGCCTGTCCGTTTCCACGATTGTCGTGCTTGCGTTCAGCCTGATGAGATTTCGGAAGCAACTTGCGTAACGCAGGCACAACTTGGTGCCACTGACAAACAAACGGGGACTGCCATGGCATTCAGGGAAGAGACATGGCGCAAACCCTGAGGAATTCTGCCCCCTTTGAACGACACTCGATGCTTTTCCCTGATAGAGTTTCAACTCCACGCGGAGCAAGCACACAACTCAGTCGTTGTCGCCGACAATTTGTTTTCTGCAGATCGTCTCGAACGAACAAAATAGCCTGGAGAAAATCATGACAGGTCACATGGATACTTTTGGTCTGACAGATATCGGGCTCGTGCGTGAAAGAAACGACGATCAGTTTCTGATTGCGGATTTGAAGAAGTCCGTCATCATTCATCAGACCAGCCTGTCCTATGACGATGACACGCACCTCCTCGGTGGTTCGCAGGCCCAATTGCTGCTGGTGGCTGATGGAGTCGGCGGTCACCCGGGTGGAGATCGCGCCAGTCGCATGGCGGTTCAGGGAATCGTACAGTATCTGCTGAACACGATGCATTGGCTGTTCCGACTGAACGATGGTCGCGAAGACGCCTTTCTGGACGATTTGAAAGGAGCTTTGACGTTCACCCAGGAAAAGTTCCGCCAGCACGCGGAATCAGTTCCAGCGGATCAGCAAATGGCTACCACGATCACACTGGCCTACATCGTCTGGCCGCAGGTTTACCTCGTCCATGTCGGCGATAGCCGAGGATACGTGTTTCGTGGCCGGGAAGTGATTCATCTGACGCATGATCAGACCTATGCACAGGCTCTCGTCGATGCCGGTCTGATGCAGGAGACGGAGGTTCGGAAATCACCGCTCCGGCATGTCCTTTCCGGCCTTGTGGGATGCAATCCCACTCAGCTGGCTCCGGAAGTCAGTCAATTCAAACTTTCGCTCCACGACAAGTTGCTGTTATGCACCGACGGACTCACGTCCCAACTGACCGATGATATGATCGCGGATTTGCTTGCGGCGGATCTGACGTCAGAGGAAGCGTGCGGTCTTCTCATTAAGGCCGCCAATGATGCTGGCGGTCAGGACAACACCACCGTGGTGCTGGCACACTTTACGGACCATGTCCATGAACCCATGAAGGCTAAGGCAGAAACTGTCGAAAGCAGTTTGGCGGCCGGAACTCCGTCAGCGAACCGTTCATCCGCGGCATGTCCTGCATCAGCTGGACTCTGATGGCAAAGTCGCGACACGGATTGGTGTCACGGATCCACGGCTGGTTTTGCCCAGGTCGTGTTTTGAGAAATGTGAGCATCACGGGCTGCCAGCTTCCGTCCATTATGCTTCGCGCGGCCAGAAATGAGTCCGGTCACTTCACCAGCAGAATCGGACATTCACAAATCACCGACACTTTATAGCTGAGCGTTCCCCATGTCTCTGCGAGATGATTCGGATCAATCCGGTGAGATGACATGACGATCAGGTCCACCTGATGCTGCCCGGCAAATTCGACGATCTCGTGCAGCCGATCGCCGATCCGAACTTTCACCTCGCAGGCAATGTTCGCGTCGAGGAATCGCTGCGACATGCGTTCCATTTCCGATTCTGCTCGTTCGCGAATGTGGTCGTAGAACTCCGTGGTTTCCTCGTCCGGAGAATCGCCCCCGGAATCAATCGACTGAACCACATGCAGCAGGGACGTCGTGGCATTGTTCTGAACGGCCAGTTCAAACGCAATGTCCACCGCCGCGCTGCTCCTGGCCGTGGAATCAATGGGAACAAGAATATGGCGAAATCGAGGCAGCATGATAAAGTCTGTCCAGAGAATAACAACTGAGCCGTGACGTGTGACACTTGTGGCAGTTCAGTCATCGCTACCGATTCCAAAGTCATAGTATGCCTCACAATGCTTTCAGAAAACAAGCCAGCGCACTTGAGAATGAGTACTTTCAGGAAGTCGGGGTGTCGTATCGTGCGGAGAATTAGCGGAACGACATTTGCTGCACCACTTGTCTTCGGCGGCCGCCGATTGTCATCGAGGCGACATCGCCGACAAGTGCTGGTATGATTCCGTGGAGAGCCAACGATAATGAAACACACAACTCCGCCAACCAATGCCGCTTCGACCTCGCGCAGGACGTTCGGAGGTCGCATCAGTGGCGAACAAGGGACGATGGAACGCACACACATGCTGATGTACTTGGTTCTTCCGATCGCCGCGATTCTGATCGTGACCGCTTTGGCTCCGCTGTCGCCGGTTGACTGGTGGTGGGTCAGAATGGGCGACTTCCCCCGCGTTCAGCTTCTGATTGCGTATCTCATATGGTTGGTCGTCCTTGCCGTCCTGCACAAGCAGCCTTATGCGAAGCCCGCAGCGGGACTGCTGCTGGTCAGCGTGTGTATTCAGGTGTACTGGATATTTCCGTATCTGCCGGTCGCTCCGCATCAGGTAGAATGGGCCAAATCGAGAAACGCGGACGTGCGACTTCAGATTCTGACAGCAAACGTCCTGCAGGATAACCAGGACGCAACCGCTCTGTTGAGATTGATCGATGAAGAATCGCCTGATGTCGTGGTCCTCTGCGAAGTCAATCGGCGGCTGGATCAACGACCTTTCGCCGCTTCGCGAGCGGTTCAAGCATCAGATCGAGCATCCGTTGGAGAACAAATACGGCATTGCCATGTATTCAAACCTTGAACTCGTCTCGGCCGACGTGCGAGCAATGGTCAAGGAAACGGTTCCTTCAATCGACGCCGTAGTTCGCCTTCTCTCGGGACGTCCGGTCAGACTCTTCGCTGTGCATCCCAATCCGCCACGCCCCGGCGAAGACACGACGAAACGCGATGCAGAATTGGTATTGGTTGGGCGAGAAGTTCGCGATTGCGGGAGCGTCGTAGTTCTTTGGGATATGAACGATGTTGGCTGGTCGCGCACCACAGACCTCTTTCAGGAGGTCAGCGAGTTGCTCGATCCACGGAGGGGGCGGGGCCTCTATTCGACATACAATGCGAAGTCCTGGATTTGGCGGTATCCGCTCGATCACCTGTTCCATTCCGACGACTTCCGCGTGGTATCACTGCGAACATCGCCATCGATTGGGTCAGATCACCTGCCGCTCTCGATTGTCTTGAGCTACGAACCCAATGCTGAAGCGACGCAGGCGGCACCGAACTTCGATGCGGGTGACCGCGAGGATGCGGAAGACGCGGTTGAGGCACTCAACGAACCAGGTGTCCTCCAACAGCCTGAAGAATAGTTTTGGCGTGTTGTCAAAAATCCGCAAACGACGCAGGCAGTCTATATCATCAGTGAGCTTTCGCTGTATCTCCAATGTGTGATGCCCCTGGAGTGCCTAACCATGAAGAAGCATAATGTTGAGACAAAGCATGATGTAGAGGCTAAGCGTAATGTGGAGGCCATGTGGATGATCACTGCCTTCTGGTTTGAGAAAATCAAGAGGTGGAGATGCTTTTCGAACGCCTGCGTCGCGACGCCTGGGTGTAACGGCACGCGGCTTCTGACGGAAGAATACGCCCTCGACGTCAGCGAGAAAAACAGAGAGGGCAATTAAGAAATTCGAGGCTTGTTCCCCGCAGCAGAAGCTCGGCTATCAGGTGCTCTATTCCATTCTGGCCACTTTGAGAAAGGTAAGTTACACCAAACGCACCGTTGCTATCGTAAAGAATAAGCTCACCGAAGCTACGCCGGAAGAGGAGACCAGCGCAGGCGGCGAACTGGAAATGCGAGTCGAGCCAACTCTCGCGCAGCAAGATCGCAAAATGAAATGCGCACGGTCGAAGTGGTGATTGCGAATTATGAATTAGGTGCCATCCGCCCCTGGACAGAATAGACATCAGCTCGTATGCGTGCCGCACGCAGTTCTTGGCGCAGGTGTTTTCCGTGGAGCTTGAGGCATCGGGAGCTTTGGAATTGATATTCGCAGCGTTACGGTGCTCAGGAATCACCTGTGTGGTCGCAATGACTCGGCTGGTTCGCTCTACGCCAGCAAGCTGCGGTCAAAGATGACGATTTCGCCGGCAGCCGGAAAGTCGATCATATATCGCTGGATATACATCTGACTTTTTTCGGGGTCAGAGGGAGCGGGCAGTGCTGCAACGCGAAAGATTCGCGGACTGACTCTTTCGGTACTCGCGCGGATCGTTCCTCCCTTACCGGCGGCGTCCCGGCCTTCAAAGACCACAATGACCCGCAATCCTTATTCCCCCCAACGCGGGAACGTCCATCGTCGCCACCTGCGTCCGCCAGGGGAGCTATTGCAGCGGACTCTGACTTCGAATTGGTCAAAATCGTTATCGGTGTCAGCGAGTTCGGGTAAGAGTGGTAAACTCGTCGTGCGTCATCAAGCTCACAGCGCCACCATCGGTTTCGACGAGGTAGCGCAACTGTGACCTGGCCTCGGGTGAGACATCGATCAGTTCGCCCGCCACGGTGAACGATGCAGCTCCGTTTCCAATCAGGATGGCCTG
>JBBJME010000337.1:0-6915 GCA_037719765.1 Planctomycetaceae bacterium | reverse complement strand
ACTACGAACTGAACTCGTCAACTGGTATGTGCGGCTGGCTGTGATGGCCCGCATGAGGAACTTCAGATCGAAGTCATGCTCGACCAGTTCCTTTGCCAGCAGGTCCAGCAACTCTGGATGACTCGGCGGATTGGACTCTGAAAAATCATCGACCGGATCAACGATCCCGATGCCGAAGAAGTGCCCCCAGACTCGATTGGCTGCCGTGCGGGCAAAGTACGGGTTGTCATCTGAAACCACCCAGTCCGCCAGCGTCAGGCGTGCGCTGCTTCCGGATGGGATGTGAGGCGACACATCAGTCAGATAGGTGGCGTTCACGACTTCGTTCGTATCCGGTACGGTCAGCGTCTGGTGGTTGAATAATTCCTGAAGCTGCCCGAGGAATCCGTTGCCGCCCTGCTGCCGCTGCATGGCAGCAAAGAACGTGGCGTAGCCCCAGAAATCTTTTCTTTTCCAGGTGTCGAAGGGATGATCATGGCACTGAGCACATTCGATCCGAATCCCTAGAAACATGCGCGACGTCGAGGCGGCCAGATTCTCGGGCTTGATCTCTTTTGACTGATAATAGGCAAACGGCGTGAGACCGTTCTGTTCCTGATACGGGTTCACTCCTGAGACCGGGGTCGTCAGGATCTCTCGGACGAAGTCGTCGTATGACTTGTTTTCGTCCAACTGCTGCCGGAGCCATCCTTGAAAGCCAGGCAGCATGTAGCGAATATTGAAATCGCTGTCGGCTTCCGGAATGAGCACTCGACGCCAGACGTTCGACCAGTTGACGACATAGTTGGGTCCATCAAGTAACTCATCGACAACGCGCCGTCTTTTTTCGATTGCCGTGTCGTCAAGAAAATCCTGTGCCTCCGCCGCAGTTGGAATCTTTCCGGCGATATCGAGCCACACGCGCCCGAGATATTCGGAGTCGTCCGACGCGCTGGCCGGGATGACGTTGTTCTCCGCCCACTTCGTGGCAATCAGTTCGTCGATCCTGTCAGCCAGTTTTTGCACGTCGTCCTGCGCAATGACCTGATCTCCACAGAACGGCAGCGGAGAAATGACGCACAGAACGAAAAGAATTCGGCTTAGATTTTTCATGGTGTGCCATTCCTCCAGCCGCGGACAGATTCGATAACGCGCCCAGCGGTGCCAGATCCTGTCAGGTCGGACGTGTCCCAAAGTATAACCTTTGCCTCACCGGCAACGCCGCAGAGCACGGACCCATCTGGCACGAAACGGACGGAAAACGTATCAACACTCCCGCCAAATCGACGAACCACCATTCCACTTTCCAGGTCCCACACGTTCGTGGTTCCGTCGTTGAGACCGGCTGCCAGTAGCTTCCCGTCCGGTGACCAGTCCAGCGACCGCGCGCCGCAGGAATTGCGCAACACGGCCTGTTGGGATTTCGTGGCAACATCCCAGACTTTGAGCACGCCGTCTTCGCTGACCGATGCCAGGCGGTTGCCGTCCGGGCTAAACACCGCCGACCGGATGGCGACCTCATGTCCCTCCAGCCTTTCGATCTCAGCAAGCGAATCGGCATTCCACAATTTGATGTCTCCCGGTTTCGCTTCGGTCCAGTTTCCGGAACAAGTCGCGATCGTTTTTCCGTCCGGAGAAAACGACACATCGTAGACCGGCAGTGCGTGCGCGTTAATCCTGCTGATCAACTCACCGGATTCCGTGTTCCAGACAAAGAGCAGCTTGTCTTCGCATCCGGCAGCGATTTTCTTTCCGTCCGGCGAGAAGGCGATCGCTCGAACGTGCCCTTCTGCTTTGAAAGATTTTTGCGTGCCGCCGTCATCGGCACGCCACACAATGACTTCGTTATTCCGCCAACTGCCTGTGGCAATGAACTGCCCGTCGAGTGAAAACTCCAGACAATCGACCGTTGCCGGATGACTCCCGTGCAGCTCAGTAGTCTGCTTTCCTGTGGCCAGGTCGAGAATTCTGAAGAATCCACGTTGTCCTCCAACCGCGATTTGGGAACCGTCCGGAGAAACTGCCATCGCCCAGACCTTGCCAGCATCAACGTCGATTGTTGCAAACGCCGGATGCGGTGGCTGCTTCGCGCGCCAGGAATTGATCGCACCGTCATGGCTGCTGCTGAACAGCGTTTGCGAATCTGCTGCAAAGCTCACCGACGTCACGGCGTCTGAATGACCTTCGAGGGTCGATGTGATCCGGTCGGTTTCAAGATCCCGGATATGAATCATGCCATCCGAGTCTCCAATCGCAAGCAGCGACCCTTGCGGCGAAAACGCCATGCTCCAGATCATTGCCCCGTGCTTAAATGCCTTTGGTGCTGCTGCCGTCTCCGCCACACTCCACAACAGGACGGTTCCATCTTCCCCGGCACCTGCAAGAAGCTTCCCATCCGGCGAAAACGCAACGTCCCGAATTTGCCCGACATGCCCGCTGCGAGTACCGATCTCATGCAGGTCCGCCACACTCCACAGCCGCACGATTCTATCGTCACCGGCAGACGCAAGGATCGTCCCGTCCGGCGAGAAGGACACGGCGCGCACGGTCGCAGCATGCCCGGTGAGCGCGCCCCGCTCGATTGCTTCGCCGACACTCCAGATTCGCACGGTCTTGTCGTATCCACACGATGCAATCGTGCGGCCATCAGGCGAAATCGCAAGCGAGACAATTCGACCTGAATGTCCGGACATTGTCGCGACGGGCTCAAGGCTCGGCAGTCGCCAGGTCTTGACAGTCTCGTCGTAGCCTGCTGTGACCAGCAAATCGCTGGAATTCGAGACCATCAGATCGCTGACCAGCCCATCGTGACACTTCACGATCCGGATGGGCTTTCGAGTGGTCCGATCGAGCACAATGACAGAACCATCGTACAACGCGGCAAAAACATGCTCTCCTTGCCGCGGCACCGCGATGCTCAGAACTTCAGCCGAACCCTGCAACATGGCAGACGGAGCCGATTCAAACTCGGTCGGCGCAAGTGACGAAGGATCATCAGCCCTTCCGCCGGTCGCCGTTGAGGCAACCGCGCACAGCATGGCGAGAATCGCGACAAGTTTTCGACCCGTTTTCGTCACCGGCTCTGTTCTCCCTCCATATTGCAGCGTAGAGCCGAATTGAGCCCCATGCCTGTGAGATTTGTCTAAGCTCCGGATAATTTGTCAGACGCTGCAGTTTCGGAGACAATGCGGATTCGATATCGGGAAAACAAGTGCGAATTTCAATCCCGGACTTTGTCAGCAGATGGCGCTGGCCACCGATTTTCGTTTCGTCCCATTGTGACACATGTTAACTTTTCTGGATCAGTAATCGATGGAACTTTGTGAAGAAGATCTCGACCAGAACCCGTTTCGTCAGTTTGAAAAATGGTTTCAGGCAGCCACCGATGCCGGGTTGCATGAACCGAATGCTATGAGTCTGGCGACGGTTTCCGACAAGGGAGCACCGTCCCTCCGAACCGTGCTGCTCAAGGTCTGGGACGAAAAGGGATTCGTGTTCTTCACGAACCACGGCAGCCGAAAGGCCCGGGACATTGCCGCGAACCCCAACGTCGCTCTGCTGTTCTACTGGGCACCCCTGCACCGGCAGATCCGGATTGAAGGGACGGCACAGAAGGCATCCACGCTGGAATCGCTGAAGTACTTCATCACCCGGCCGCGAGGAAGCCAGCTGGGAGCATGGTGTTCTGAACAGAGCTCCACGATTTCGTCACGCGCGATCCTGCATGCGAAACTTGACGAAATCAAGCAGAAGTTCCAGGGAGGTGAGGTCCCCCTGCCATCGTTCTGGGGCGGCTTCCGGGTTGTTCCCTCCCGATTCGAATTCTGGCAGGCAGGTGACGACCGCCTGCACGACCGATTTGTCTACGAGCCCGAGTCTGACGATATGTGGTCAATCCAACGGCTGGCACCATGAAATACTTAATCTTGTTCCTGCTGAGCGTTTCAACGTCTGGACAGGCCGAAGAATCGGATGTGCTGGTGATTGAAAGCGAATTGGTGCATCTGCGAAGCAGCGAGCCTCGCGAATGGGCAACTTTTCCGGCAGATGCTCAGGCCAATCGTCTGGAACGACGGTTCGATTCTGCAACAAACTCCACGCCCTGGACATTGTCGCTGCGTCAACACGACGTCAAGCAGACGTGGAAGGTCAATCTGAACGGCCAAATGATCGGGCGGCTCGTCGCCGACGAAAACGATCTCCGGACGGATTTCGAAATCTCGCCGGGACGATTGGTTGATGGCCGCAATCAACTGGAGATATTTCCGACAGACCGCGAAGCGAGTGACGACATACGCGTTGGCGCCATCCAACTGCATCCGGTTGCACCAAAGATTCTTCGATCAGCCGCAACAGTGGAAGTGTCATTGACCAGCGAATCCGGCGTTCCGCTGCCGGGACGCATCACAATCACAGATGAAGCGGGGACCTTGATCCCCGTTGGGGCGACCTCCGGTCACGGGTTGGCTGTTCGCGAAGGTGTGATTTACACGTCCAAGGGCAGCGCTACGTTTGGAGTCGCCGCCGGAGACTGGCGTATTTTCGGCGGACGTGGTTTTGAATACGCGACGGCCCAGGCAGACGTCCATGCGATCCCGGGAGACCGAATTAGCCGCACGCTGAAACTGAAGCGCGAGGTCGATACGACGGGCTGGGTCGCCTGTGACACTCACGTGCATACTCTGACCCATTCCGGACATGGAGACTGCACCATCGAAGAACGCATGGTGACGCTGGCAGGCGAAGGCATCGAACTGCCGATCGCCACGGATCACAACAAGCAGATCGACTACTCCGCGTCCGCAAAGTCCACCGGTGTGGCGTCGCATTTTACCTCGGTGATCGGCAACGAAGTCACCACACAACAGGGTCACTTCAACATCTTTCCGGTCCGAGAAGGGAGCCCTGTGCCCGACCACACACGGAATGACTGGCGACTTCTGTTCGAGAGTATTTTCACGACGCCGGGTGTTCGAGTCGCGATTCTGAATCATGCCCAGGACGTACACAGCGGTTTTCGACCCTTTTCTTCTCGACGACATATCAGACTGACGGGCGAAAACCTCGACGATCGGGCGTATGGTTTCAATGCGATGGAAGTCCTGAATTCCGGCGCCATTCAGACAGACCCGATGATTCTTTTTTCAGATTGGTGCGGCCTGATCAATCGTGGTCTGTCAGTAACGCCTGTTGGTTCCAGTGACTCACACGATGTCTCTCGATTTATCGTCGGGCAAGGCCGAACCTATATCGAATGCGACGACGCCGACGTTGCCGCAATTCCGGTCGAGAAAGCCGTTGATGCCTTTCTGCAGGGCCGAGTCGTCGTCAGCTACGGTTTGTTCACGCGATTGAGCGTGACGCCATCGGCTGGCGGTAAGTCTTACGGCCCCGGAGATCTGGTCACAGTTTCCGGCAAGCCTGATGGATTTACTGCGACAGTTGAAGTCCATGGCCCAGAATGGACGCAGGCAGAAACCATCGCACTCTACGTGTGCGGCGGCCGTCGCTTTGAAGCAACCCTGAAACCGAGCTCAGCGCCTGGTACATCGCTCAAGGGCACTGCCAAATGGCAGATACCTCGTACCGAATGGAGTCACGACATATGGCTGACCACATTGGCAACAGGGCCCGGAATCGATGCAGCGTACTGGCCGACCGCGAAACCCTACCAGCCGGACTCACCTGAGTTCGCACCGTATGTGCTGAGTCTGACAGGTCCGATTCGCATCGATATGGACGGCGATGGCAAGTACAGTTCGCCGCGCGACTACGCTCAGCAGATCATCACGGCATCCAACCAGGATTTGTCCCGCGTCATGGATCGCCTGCAGAAATTCGACGCCAGCGTCATTCATCAAGCGGCATCGCTGCTTGAAGCTGCTTCAGTGAATCAGAACGACGTTAAGAACGCCGCTTCAGATAATGTTCTGAAGGAAATTCAGGAATTCCGCTCGGCACGGCGAACCTCAGACACAGCTCGCCTGGACCAAACAGAGTAGGGTTTGCACGATACGGCTCACACAGCGGACCTGAGAGACGCGACGTTTTTGAAGAGCAGGCTGCGAGCTGACATAAGCGATCAAGCCTCGTGTTCCCGCTGATCGCAAGACTGAAGAGGAATTGAAATACAGGGCACCGAAAACGCTGAAATCGCTGAGGTTATAACGATTGGGGTGATCAAGGTGATCCGGGCAGTTTGTAAGCCCTTTCAGATGCCGTCAAAGTCTGCGCAAACCGCGTGAAATCAACCTGTTCAATCCATCAAAAGTCGCACCTGAATGCTATGAAAACACAGGATATTGACACGTTTGCAGGAGCCTTGTAGAGTCGCGTGCCTGATTCACAATTTTGCTGTCCTGCATTGCACGAAAACTTAATCAGCAGCAACACGGAGGATGAGGTCCTGGACGGGCGATCTGAACTGTGGCGACGCAAATCAATCACAACAAGAAAGTGATGAACCGTATTCGAAAAATCTTCCAACGGTTGATTGTGGTGATTGGTGTCGGTTGTGTGCTGGTCGTTGTCAGGAGCATCAAAGATCACGTTGTGGCTCAGGAAGATCGATCGTGGATGATTTCCAGTTCGGCGATCAGAGGCTTATCCGGAGGACGTATGAAAACGCAACCAACGGATTCGAAACTGTCATGGATGGCAAAAGTTAAAGAAACCGAATGGCAGTACATCGTGATTCATCACACAGCCACAGAATCCGGCAGTGTCGAATCGATTCATGAAGAACATTTGAATCGCAGGGACGCAGAAGGAAACCCATGGCTGGGCATTGGTTATCACTTTGTCATCGGCAACGGTCAGGGAATGCCGGATGGCACCGTGCAGGCGACGTTTCGCTGGCAGGAGCAGATTCAAGGGGCTCATTCCGGCAGTGAAGTGTTTAACGCTCGAGGAATCGGAATCTGCCTTATCGGAAAT
>JBBJME010000336.1:0-6969 GCA_037719765.1 Planctomycetaceae bacterium | reverse complement strand
CGAACTGATTCGCAGTATTCTCGCCTGATGCGCGTGTCACGGCTGCGGAGCCCGGAAGCTTCTTGTCGCAGTGGCCTTTATGGTACGAGCGTAAGCCGAGTATCGCGATATTTTGGGCTATTGGGTAGTTTCCGCAACTCGTATAGTGAGTTGGCTTTGACTTAAGGGAACTTTGCTGGCGAATGCATGCGGGGGAGGCTCACGGATGAAAAGCACCAGTTTGCTGTATCTGTCTTTGTTGACGCTGACGGCGACTGTCGAAGCGAGTTGTTTTCAGTTGGACTTGGTACAGGATGAGTGTAAATCTGACTGCAAAAGACAAGCATGCGACCCAACGACTGAGTACATCCGGGCATCGGAATTGCTGCCTTTTATTGTCGAATTATTTCAGGTAAAGCCACGGCAGACCACTCTTGAGGATTTTTCAACGGAGCAATGGATTGAGAGACTGCGACACGGCCCAGTGGAGACACTCACAAAATCGGGTCCGGCAGCCGCATCAATTCTGGCTGCCGCGATGCGCGATCCTGAGGCTGCAGTATGGGTCTGGCACACGATGGGTCAGGACCAGCGACAGGCGGACTGGACCATTCCGGTTTATGTCGCAGGCCTGCACAATTCTGAACATTCCATCCGTATGAATGTGGTACAGCAACTCACGGCATTTGGTCCGCGGGTCTCGGTGGCAGTACCGGGTATTGCTCAGGAGATCAGAACCTTCCTTCAATACGGCGACGACCAGAGAGAAGTCGCGAAGCTAATCTCGGCGACATCTCCATCAAAGAAGGAAGCACTGGAGCTGCTTTGTGTCCTTTATGACCGTCCACCTGTTCCGGGCGTTGGGAATTCTTTCGACAGGCAGGCCGTTCTGGAATCCATGATTCAGCTTGGTCCCGTAAGTGCGCCTCGGCTTGTCGATGCAGTGATGAACGCAACGGGAGACCAGACTACGTGGCTGTTTCGAGTTCCGCTGCCGGCCGATTTTCAGATGCCTCTGGCTGAAGAACTACGGGCAGCAGCGCCAAGTCGCCGTCGTTCGGCAGCCTGGCTGATTTCCCGGCAGGTGCAGTCGACGCGCGAGCCTGTCTTTTCAGCAGAATTCCTTCAGCTACTCTTGACGCATCTCGACGATGAGGATGGTTTCGTTCGTGAATATCTCCTGGATTTCTTTTTGGAAGCGGTACCAGTCGGCGACGCGGCCGCTCGCCGTCTGGCCGCACAATTCAATGATCCGCATGACCAGAATCTGTATCGTGCTGCGCAGTGCCTTGGCCGGATGGTGAGACGCGATTTCGGTAATTCGTGAGTCAGCGGCTGGTGATGATCCCCGAAGCCGATTGGGCGCTGCAGTCGCACTGAGTTCGCTTGCCCCTTCTCCTGCTGCTGAGGCTTCGCTGTTGATTCGGCTTGCCGGCGATAGGGATTTGAACGTACGACTCTATGCGATTTACGGGCTTGGAACAATTCCTTCGCCCGATAAGAACACCGTGGATACCCTGGTCATGGCTCTCAATGACGAGCAGACGTTTAGCTCGGCTGCGTGGGCGCTTGGTCAAAGCGAGGGCATGGCCGTTGACGCTTTGCCCAGCCTCCTGAAAATGCTGCGGACCGCCACTTCGGAACAAAAGATTACTCTGCTGGAGGCAATTCGGAGAATCGATCCTTCTTCAGATGTCGTAGTCGCCGGACTTAGAGACCTGATGAAGATTACGACCGTCCGTTCGATTGGCTATTCCGTTCAAACTGAGATGGCAGATGGGAAACGCATCGAGTTGCGGCGACCAATGCACGAGTCTGTCGCAGCCTCGGCTGCGGCAGCATTGGGTCGTCTGGGAGCGGACGCAGCTCCCGTGGCAGGTGACTTGCTGGAGGCCGCGCACAGCGACGACGAGACACTGGCACGCAATGCCATCCGGGCACTTGGCCAGATTGGACCACCTGCCCGTCAGGCGGTTCCTTTCCTGAGCACGCTGGCCAGCGCAGATGGAAAGTTGTCCGCTGTCAGTATCGAGTCACTTGCAAGGATCAATCAGGAGCCAGGTTCGGACACAGCGACGCCAAGTGCTGCAGGGTTTGCCCCTTAACTGATCATTCTGCACGATCTTCGAAGTCGATCGCTGATCGAAGACTGTTTCACGCCGATCGAAAACGTCATGTCGCTCAGTCCTTGCAGCTCACCTGATTCCAAAGATCTTGAAACGTTGCTGAGAGTCGCAAAAAGATGGCAGAAACGAATGGCCCATCATTAATGAAACGGTTCCTGCCACGGTTTATGCTTTCCAGGCGACCCAACAATCTGTCCGCAGTCGCTGCGCTTCATCCGTGACATCCGCGTAATCCGTGGTCAAAAAGCGATTCGCCGCAATCCCACAACTCTCTTTCTACTCGGCAACGCAAACGGCCTGGCGTCAGCCATCCGAGTGGCTTGCATTTGGCGCCGCGCAGAGATTTTCCGCCGCTCTGTAAACCCAAGTGACCACGGATTTCACGGATGACGCAGATCAGATTCCTGCGATTGATCCGTGCCGTCGCAGCGACAACCCCAGTGGCGTCCACTACGGTACGCAGCAATCGGAGTGGATAGATCAAAGATAGATCAAAGGAGATAGGCCTCTTTGATCTGTATTGATCTGCAAAACAAAGAGGATGACGGGACGGCTGTTTCCAGTCGGCTCCCGCACAGATCCGTCCTTGACGACTACGTCATACGACTCCTGCGTTGAGTCGGGCGTGAAAGCGCTTCATGCGATCGTGAAGGCCTACGTCGCCGGTACTATGGACTCATCTGCCCGCCTCGCTTCCGCGTGAGGCAAGCTTAACTGATCTCGGGCAAAAGCCGCGTTGGATCTGTCCTGTCTTGCCGAACGACGGGCCATTGATAATAGAGGAGAATATCTGATAGACTGTTTTGTCCGTGGAGAATACGCCAAAAGGAAAGTAAGATGTCTATAACCACCGTCAACATTGATGAAGCGGGATCCCGAATCAACGAACTGGTCAAACTCGCACATCAAGGACAAGAGGTAGTGATTACTGACGAAGGACGTCCGACTGCCCGCCTCGTTTCTGTTCCACCCGCCAACGGCAAACGTGAGTTCGGCAAATATCGCGGCAAGATCAAGATCGCCGAAGACTTCGATGCGGCGCTGCCTAACGGATTCTGGTTAGGGGGACAGGTTTGAAGTTACTTGTCGATACGCACACTTTTTTGTGGCTCATGGAATCGCCGGAGAAGCTGTCGGTACGGGCGTCCGACGAGTGTTCTGATCCAATGAATTCACTGTATCTGAGCGCAGCCAGCCTCTGGGAAATTCAAATCAAATCGCAACTCGGCAAGCTGGATTTAGGCATGCCAGTGAGTGACATCGTCAAAGCTGAAGTGACCAATGGTCCGTTCGAATTTCTACCAATTGCCGCGGAACACGTTTTGGCGATTGGAGATTTACCAACGCACCACAGCGATCCGATTAATCGAATGCTGATCGCGCAGGCCCGTAGCGAAAACATGGAATTTGTTACCGCCGACGGAATCATGCAACAGTATGCTTCACTGGTCCGCATTGTGTGGTAAGCCCAAACGACTTTGAACTTCTGGAAGCCAGTTCCAAGAAGTATCAAAGATGCCTTCTTAAATACCCCAGACGTTCTGACCGGCGTGCTGCGAATGCTATGGGGAACACAAAAAGGTGTCAGTGAACCGTTTATTAGGATTTTGGTCTTCCTTGTGGGCGGGTACTGATTTCAAGGCCTAGTTTTTAGATCGCGGTGGTCGCCCATGTTTCATCTCCAAACGGCGAGCCGCGATTGACGCTGCGGCGGATGGCCGCGAGTTCAGCGTCTGTCTGAGGTGAATTGGCATGCTCCAGCCAGCCAACAAAGCAAGACAACTCATCATCTTCCTGAGGCCACACAACCAGGTGCCATTGATTTCCCATCAGACAATACGAAAGCAGCCGCGTTCCGGTTCGAGCCACGGCTTCCTCAAGAACCCGCTCAAATGCAGCGAAGTCTTCATCCTTCGTAAAAATCGGGATCCGCGCATTGGCTCGGTTCAGAACATGATAACCCAACCACCCGGAGCTGATCGTTTTGGTCTTCCCATGTCTCAACGATACCCAAATCCCTCTCGCTTGTCAATAAACGGTTCCTGACACGAATGGCACTGTCGTGATTATAAGTTACTTCAGGTGCAGTGTTTACGCAATTCGGCCCTGAGGACATCACGCGGCTTCTGCATCAGCGGGTAACCGTGACGGCGGCGTTTAATTACACGGGGCTCCAGTCTTCCCGGTCGATCTCCGACTCGACATTCCGCAATCCGTTTCAGAAGTTCATCGCACTCCTTCTGCAACGCCGCTCGCGACATCAGCCCGCTCGCATGCACGGCCCAGCCGGCGAGCACGAATTGACAGGTACTCGTGAAACTGATTGATCGTGGTTTCTGTTTGCTCCGCAATGCCGCAGATGCTGCCGTCAGCCGGATGAGATTATACGCCAGAATCGTGGTGCGAAATTCTATGCGAACCATCTCAGGAGACTTGCAGCGAACGTGCCCCAGATTCAATGAATCCTTGATGCTTCGAATATCTAATTCCGAACTCCATCGAAAACCATAAAGCTCCGCAATGTCTTCCTTCGTGTACGCATTAACGTCCGTCATGGTTGTGACCACCGTGATCGACTTTGTACGTTTTCCTTTCTCGACAATCGCGTAGCGAAGTTCTCGCAGTTCCAGCGTCTCGGGAATAGTCGCGTATGTCTTTTCGTCCATCCATGCTGGTCGATCGGGCCTGGTCCAAACAATGAGATGATCGTACTTGCCAAGTCGACGGCCTTTGCGAAAATCAGCGCGGCGAAGATGGTGCAGCCGAGCACACACATCAACCTTTTGATTCAGCAACAGAGCGATCATCATGAACGAGCAGTAGTAGCGATCAAACACGACGACATCCCCGGCCATCAGAGACGCCATCATCTGTCGCAGCAGTGCGGATTCACCTGTTTCCTTACCCTTGTACGGCCCGAACACAACGTCCATCACAATCGCGGTCGCGAGTGACAGAATGGCAACGCTGCGAGCGATCGGCAATCCGACTCCCTTCTTCTGAGTTCGCGGGTGAGGAAATTCGGCCTGGTTCTTTTCCGTATCGGGCATCGTGAAGGTCAAGCCATCAATGAGTTTCGCATGACGTCGTTTCCACAGCCATGCTTCGTCCGCCTGCTGTTCGGCATCGTTGGCGATCTCGGTGCTGAGCTCGCGAAGAGCCGGTTCGGAAAGCTTGGCTCGAGCGCGACAATAGTCACCAGTGTCTGCCGTCGGAGCATTACGTCCGACCTGCAGGCAGAAGCTGATGATGCCAGCGACAGCCGCCTGGCACGCCGCTTCCTTCCGGTCTCGCAGCACCTGCCCGAGAAACGCCCAAAGCACGATCGAGGTGCTGTAAATACCATTCCCGCCAAACAGCCCGCCGTGCTTGCGGAAGATGCCGTTGATCTTCTCAGCGGTCACCACCGTTGCGAACGGCAACCCCGGCTGCAGCAGGAATCCATCCACGATCTCCTGGAAATTACCACTGCCTTCGCTGCCGGAATCTGATAGATTTTGAGGCATGAAAAAACCCTCCCTGGTTTCTGTGGGCACAGATTCACCAGAGAGGGCTTTCACTTTTGTACCAGAGACGGCAAAAACACGGCAAGTCCAGTCTCCAATGAAGTGAGTTTACAAAACAAACTCGCTTCATCAAAGACCAGACTACGCGCTAAGCAACATCCCGACAGTGCCATTCGTTCCTGACACCTTTTTGTGTTCCTTTTTGTGTTCAGAGCACTTACTGAACATTCACACCTCTGCTGGTTTTGAAGCGCCCATGAGTGGCTGGTTTTGAAGCGCCCAATGACAGTATTACCGCCATTTACATCTTTACCACCACGCCAGTATTCACTTTCGAACACGCATAACGACGCTTCGCGACGGACCATTGATCCCAAGTGACGCACTGTCTGATACAACTTCGGTGGCTGAAACTGAAATGATGAGATGAGCGTCGTTTGACTCCATAATCTGAACCTCGAACTGCACTTGCTTAGCGCCCATACGCTCTGTCCAGACAATCGCGTCTTGCAGTCTGTCCAGTCGAGTTGCGGGAAAGGCAGCCAGCACATCTTTCATTGCTTCACTTGCAAATCTTGTCAAATCAGTGGACGTCTCGCCGTTCAGTTCTGACATCATTGTGTGCCTGCGGGGCCGAGAAGAGGAAGGCATAAAAAGAGAAGGCATAAAAAGGGTCAGGTCTCATACTTTGGTCTTCCGCGTGGGCGAGTTTTGCTTTCGAGGCCGAGGCGAACGGCATAGCTTTTTGTCCATTGGCTGTCTCCGAAAGGGACTCCGCGTTTGACGCTACGGCGTAGCGAGTTCAACTCGGCCTCCGTCTCAACCTTATTCACCCAGGAACGCCAGTTTCGCGGCAAAGGTGGATCATGGGAATCGCCAGCCAGCGGGGCGTTCGTCAGCACGCTGGAAGCAAGCATAAGAGGAACACCATTGCCAGTCTTCCGCGAAAATAGGGTTGAACGAAGAATCTTATGCATGGGTGCTTACAGCATCATTCTTCGCCCATTGTTCTGCAAGAAATGCGGACGTCTGGAAATTTGGAGAAAGCCAGGACTCACCCGTGATCACATCCTGAATCATGTTTCTCGTGACTTGACAAGTGTGCCGTGGTACAATCCGTCCCAAACTGATCTTCGCTGTCGCGTCGTTGCGAAGTTGCCATCTGAAAACTCTGTTTGACCCAATCTCATGATTGTTATGCTTCCCAAAGAAATCACCGATGAACTCCACGCCGCTCGCGGCGAATTGCGTGTCACTGACCCCAGCACCGCCCGTGTCTACGTGCTGATCGATGATGAAACACATCGTCGAGCGATGAACGCCCTCAAGATGCAGGAAGACTGGGATGCCATTCAGGA
>JBBJME010000335.1:0-6978 GCA_037719765.1 Planctomycetaceae bacterium | reverse complement strand
TGATACGACGTCGTCGTGAGATAGCGTGCAGAATAGATTGCCGTTTCTTCGTTCACAGCTCCTGCTTTACTGACCCAGACTTCGTAATGCGTCACACCCGCGACGGGCTCCCATTCCAGCAAAACCCCTTGAGCGTTGATTACGCTGGCAGATACAGTGCCGGGGCTGACAGTTTCCGCGACAGATGCTGTCACTTTACCGACACCGACGGGCAATCGCAGTCGATGCGTGAAATTCGGCGAGGACCCGGTCGTCGTGACCTCCGTCGTACCAAATCCCCTGAAACCCCGAACAGCCGCCTGTACCTGTATCGCCGTGGCGTTGTATGGCAGCATCGCCGTTCTGAACGTTCGACCCGCAGCGCCAAATGTCGTGATTTCAATTGAATAGGAGCCAGCGGTTGGCGTGCCACTGATGTTAAGCTCGATCACATGAGAACTCTGAAACGTGGCACCCACCGGACGTGAAATGGTCACCGGCGGTGCGACTTCAAAATCCAACGCCCTACTCCATTCGGACGTGCGTCCACCATCGTCAAGGGATCGCACAAAGACGCGATAGTTCCCCATCGGCAGGTCGTTGGTCAGCGTGTAAGAACGCACTTCCTGCCGCAGGACATCGCCGTTTCCGTCCGGTTGTGTGTTGCCATCAGCATCCAGGATGGGCGTATTGTTTGCGACCGGTATGATGTTCGATGTCAGACTGGTCTGATCGCTCAGGAAAATTTCGAACCGGAAGGCACCTGGCGGACTTGCCCACGTAATCGTGGGTTTCGTCTCCGCCAGTTTATGCGGCGTTGCGACCGCCACTTGATTCACGGGACCTGTCACCGTGGGCACGACCTGCACCACAAAGTCCGTCGGCACCGACCATGGCGATGTCGTGCCATCGGCAAAATTCGCGCGTACCCAGGCTCGAGTCCGGCCGAGATTCAGGTTGGTTGTCGGAGTGAAGTTTGTCGCGGTAATACTGTACTTTATGAACTGCACCGTGCGCTGTTCGGCGTCGTTCACCCACAGGTCATAGCTTGTCGCATTATCGACGGCTTCCCATGTGATCGTGGGGGTAGCATCGCGGACGGTGCCGGTAGGCGACAGCACCGTCAAGAGTGAACGAACTTCGAGTGACTCAACAACCGCCGGAGCCTGCAAGTTGGACTTGCTGCGACGGGATCGTTGTCTGCCTGAGATGGATTCAAACTTCATGGTCTGCTCTGCCAATGTGCTCGACGGACGGGTGAAGAATGCCGTAGACAAGCCAAGTGCCACAACAGCAACCACACGCCGAACGATTGCGGAAGCTGCGGCGGCCCAAAGGAACGCTCGTCTCGTCAAGTTATCGCCAGTACGGAAAACGTGTTTTGACGGAAGACTCACTGCAACCGGAAGAACACAAAAAACACGTCTCTCACGCACGGTGCCAACTCACTAACCGAAAGACCTGTCCCATTCTCCCTCCGTTGACTTTGGTCTTTCTTTCAGCAGATTCTGCCGGATCGCTCTCTAAGACGCATTGAGCGGATTGTCCTAACATGCGTCTCACTCTGCGTCGGGCGGACCGACTGATACAACCGGTCGGTACAGACTGGTCGTTGATTACGGCAGGCAGTTTTCGTGTGGGGCAAAAGATCCTGAAAAACAGGTTCAGGCGAGATGCGTGGAATCGATAACCGCATCGGATGTCCGTTCGTCAAAACTCAGTCGCCTGTCCGGATCTTCCGCAGGGTGGCTGCCTGAGGCCGCAATGTTACTATCCACTGCGATCAGTCACTCAACTCCGTTTCCACGGAATTCGGGCCGCATGCCCCAGGCGGGGATTTCCGTCTCCGTCTGCCTGGATGGTGGCACGCCAATTCCCGCGCGACTGGTTGAACTGGCTCGGCTTGACCTGATGATCGTCACGGATCGGCCGCTGCGCTATGGAACGACCGTTCAACTGGCTTTGTTCAGTGATCTCGTGTCGTCGGTCACACAGACGGCAGGGATCGTGCATTGGTGTCGACCACATCAACGCGGCTGGCAAATCGGAATCTTCATGACAATGCCACTGCCAGATCGGTTGACGGAACGTGAATGGAGTGATCTGCGCAATACGCTGCGATATGAATGCAACTGGAAAGCCTGGATTCTGTGGGACGGCAACGGACAACTTGAACCGGTGTGGATTGCAGATTATTCCATTGATGGCTTGTGCCTGCATGCACAGCGTGTTGTAACGCATGGCAGCAAGTTTACGCTGTTTGGTTCCGGTGGTACCAAAGACCGAGCGGTTTTGAATGGTGATGTTGAGTGGACTCGTCGAAACTCAGACGGCGTGCTGATCGGTTGTCACATTCATCATCAACGCGGCCGAGACCTGCCAAAAATGTTTGGAAATCTAAATGCGGTGCATATGGAGTGTGAAGAGAGTCCAGATCCCGTCCGGCCAGTGGACTCAATTGAAACTCAGAACTGCGAACTCTCAGCCCGCGAACAATTTTTGCCCGCTGGTGCGGCCTACGCCAGAATTCCGTCCACCAGTTTCCCATGCACGTCCGTTAATCGATAACGCCGACCCTGAAACTTGTAGGTCAGTCGTTCGTGGTCGATTCCCAACAGCTGCATAATCGTTGCATGCAGGTCGTGGATGTGCAGTCCATCCGTCGCAACGTTGTAACCGAACTCATCGGTGGCACCGTAAACTGATCCTGACTTTATGCCACCGCCAGCCATCCACATGCTGAAACAGCGAGGATGGTGATCGCGTCCGAAGTTGGGCGAGATCTTTCCCTGGCAGTAATTCGTGCGTCCGAATTCGCCGCCCCAGACGACCAGTGTGTCCTCCAGCAATCCGCAGCGTTTTAGATCTTTCACCAATGCTGCCGCAGGCTGATCTGTTTCTTTGCAAATTGCCGGCAGAGCACCCGGAAGTCCGCCGTGATGATCCCAGTCCTGATGATACAACTGAATGAATCGCACGCCGCGTTCGGCCAGTCGGCGAGCCTGCAGACAGTTTGCAGCGAAAGCGCCGGGCGTTGACACATCCGGCCCATAATCATCCAGTACAGACTTCGGTTCGCCGGAGATATCCGTTGCTTCGGGCACACTCGTCTGCATCGACCAGGCCATCTCGTAATGATCGATGCGGCTTTGAATTTCGCTGTCCGCAGTTCCTTCCAACTGGTGCTGATGAAGTTCCTTCAGTCGATCCAGCAACATCCGACGACTGTCACCGCTCACACCATTGGGATTGCCCAGATACAGGACTGGATCTTTGGCCGCCCGAAATAACACGCCCTGATGCCGTGTCGGCAGGAATCCGCTGCCCCACAAATGAGCGCCCAGCGGCTGGCCACCTTTGTCCCTGGTGACCAGCACGACAAACGAAGGCAGATTGGCGTTGTCCTGACCGAGTCCGTAGCTCAGCCACGCACCCATGCTGGGACGTCCGGCGATCTGAGTCCCGGTCTGGAGGAACGTCACGCCCGGCCCGTGATTGATCGCTTCCGTGTACATCGAATTCACGACGCACAAGTCATCGGCAATACTGGCCGTGTGCGGCAGCAACTCGCTGAACCAGGCACCGGCCTGCCCGTGCTGAGTAAACTTAAACGGTGAACCAACCAGAGGAATTGACGATTGATTACCGGACATTCCGGTGAGTCGCTGAGTCCCCCGGACAGAATCCGGCAGTTGCTCGCCATTCATCCTGTTCAACAGCGGCTTGTAATCCAGCAGATCCAGCTGCGACGGCGCACCGGACATGAAAAGATAAATGATGCGTTTGGCTTTCGGCGCGAAATGCGGCTCACCCAGCACACCATGATCCTGCGAGTCAGCCGCGCCGGAATCCTGCGCCAACATGTCCGCCAGCGCGATGCTGCCCAGCCCGATTCCCGATCCCGTGAGGAAATCTCGTCGCGTATTCGTTGTGGGGAAGAAGTTCATCGCAAAGCAATCCGCCGTCGCCGGTCTCATTCAACCACAAAATTCAATCGCCGTCTGGCTTCGAATCATTTACAGGAACAGTCCACAACAGCGACTCGTAAGCTGACAATGTACACAAATAGACACAATAAAAAAAGAATCATGTGCGGCATTGATTGACCGGGTGTGGTCCTGGATTTCGGTAAGGACGCAGTCGATGTCGAATCTCGGGAAGGGCCAGGTTTCCGTAGCGACTGCTCAATGTCTTCTGATAATCAGCGAACCTTCACCACTCAGGATGCAGACGCTTGCAGTCGATCGCAAGGTTGGGCACGTACATCGGCGACGAACCGCAGAGTACTGCATCCGCACCTGCTGCAAAGAAATCTTCCACATCTTTCGGTGTTGAAACTCCTCCGACAGCGGCCACTTCGAGATTTAATCCTTCAGATGTGATGCACTGCTTCACAGCTCGGACGACGGCCACCGACGGTTCGTGAATCGTGCGTCCCAGGACACCGGCTGTCGGGAATTCAGGACCGAAGGCCGGTCGGCCATCTCGATGCAGCACCGGACGGCTGATGCAGTTGACCAGCGTGACTCCGTCGGCCAGCCCATTCATCGCTCGCAGGAATTGTCGCATCCGGAGGTCATCAGGAAACACGCCGAGTTTCAACAGCAGCGGGGTCGAGCCTACTGCCGCACGGATGAAGCGGACCACCGTCTGGCTGGCGTCAATATCGCGATAAAGCAATCCCTCTGCCGAACACACGTTGGGGCACGAAAGGTTCGCCTCGATCACGTGCGCCCCAGCCTCAGCGGCCCAGGCGGCACACCGCGCAAAATCGACTGCGATCTCTGACAATGAAGACGCTGGCGATGGTGTCGCCACGACCGACACAACCAACAATTGCCCGTCGGCAAGTCCGGCCCGTGCATGCCGTACATCCTCACGCCACACTTCCGGCCCGGCAGATGGCATTCCAAAGCAGACAGCTGAACTGACCTGAGCCGGATCATCCCCGGCAGTCTCGACTACGTACACCGGGCCATCAGGTGGCTGGGTGTCTTCGACGAAAACCCAGTTCGGCAGCGGGTAACTTGGTCTGGCGACAGCGCGTACCGTTTTATAGGTCACAATATCGAATCCGCGTTTTGCGTAGGGCAGAACCCATCGACTGTTCGGCAGTAACCCCGCAGCAATTCCGATGCGACTGCGGACGGGCAGGCCCAGAAATGTCTTCATGGGCGTGATGGGCGCGTCAATAATTTCGTCCGCAAATGTGGGTCCTCGCTCGCAGTTTGCTTCCCAAGTGCGTTGCATGTCATACGTCAGATGCATTTTTTTCTCGGAGTAAAGTACCGGCAGGCTGACGCATGCCACTCGCCAATTACCAGGATGCATCACATCCAACCATGGAATCAACGGCCCAGGGTTCGTGTCGTTACTCTTTGCCAGCTTCAGGTGGCTCCGGCAGGGTCGGCACGGTCGGCATCTCGACCGCGTCGCCGTGGAGGCGGAATTTGGCATAGTCGAGCCAGTCTTCGAGTGCTTTTTCGCCGTAGAAGACTTCACGGAACAGATGAAAAACCTGTTGCGCCTCGTCTGACTTTCCGTCCTTCAGCAGTTGATTGGCGACCGTCATGCGTTCGCTGATGATCCGGATGCGATCGGGATCGGACAGCAAAATCTGCTTCCCGGCATCACGTTTTTTTTCCGCGATGATTCTCCAGAATCGCGGCACGGAGATTATGTCATCTGACGCTTCGCCCTCAGAATCCGCTTTGCTGTCAGCTGGTTCCGCAGCAACGGCGTCCGCGACATCGTCCTTTGGCAACGATTCAATCAGTGCCTGGAACATTTCCAGTGATTCCAGCGGATTGCGATCGGAATCGGCCGCTGTCCGCATGGCTTTCAAGCAGGCCGTTTCGAAGCGATTGCGTCCATCGTCCGGTCGCCGCACGCGTCGATCCAACTGAGCTTCGATCAACGACACTTCGACATCATCCAGCCAGCGCCGCATTTCTGCAGCATACTTGCCTTCCGGAAAGCGTTCCACATACGGACGCAGGTAATGACTCCGGGCGTCAAAGTGAGCGACCGGATCGGCCGTGGACATGGCTTCTTTGGCATTGATGTACAGCGTGTCCTCACCGGGCGGCAGTGCCAGCCACACACCGGCCCCGATCAACAGTCCCAGAAAGACCAACAGAAACCACGTCTTTTCATAAAACTGCGACTGGTCCTTTTTTTTCTTCTTTTTCTTCTTAACCGTTACGTCACCAGTGGCCGGATCAACGGATACGGACACTGAGGCAGATGCACCGGCAGCCTGCACAGCTTCCTGTGAAACATCCACAGCGGATTCCAAACCGGATTTCAGAATGTGTTCCAGTTCTGTGTTCACAGCCAGCGCGTCGAAAGGACGGTCATCCTGATTTTTCTGCAGCAGACGCTCGACGAGCTGATCGAGGGCGAGCGGACATTCGACATCTTTTTCATGGAGGTTGTACGGGTAGTCATTCAGATGCATCATCAGCATCTCCGCCGGGTTGGCGGTTACGAACGGCGTTTCCCCGACAAGCAGTTCGTAGAGCAGACAGCCGGTGGCGTACAGATCCGTTTTGCGTGAAATCGGCGCGTTGCCGTGAATCTGTTCGGGAGCCATGTATGCGTACGTACCAACGGTCTTGCCTGCCGCCGTGAGGGCTGTCGCTTCCGTGTCGCGTGCGATTCCGAAGTCACCCAGTTTGATGCGTCCATTCTTAGTGATGAACAGATTTCCGGGCTTCAGGTCGCGATGAATAATGCCCGCATTGTGAGCATGTTCCAGGGCCGCTGTCAGTTGCCGACCCACCTGAATCGCCTGATCCCAGGTGAGTCGTTTACGCTTTTTCAGGATGTCGTGCAGTGAACCTCCGTCGATGTATTCCATCGCATACCAGCGTTCTCCGCGGTGAGTTCCGCCGCCGTAGTACTTGACGATATTCGGATGCTTGAGACGTTTCAGGATCCCGATTTCACGTTCAAATCGCTGCAGCAGTTTTTCGTCGTCTGACAACGCCGGGGGCA
>JBBJME010000334.1:0-6992 GCA_037719765.1 Planctomycetaceae bacterium | reverse complement strand
GAACTGTGTCTGAGCACCGTGATTGTCGTCGGTCGTCCACATGGAACGAACAATTGCCATGTCGTCGATACAGCTTCCCATGTGCGGTACCCAGTCGCTCATTTCGATGCCACAGTCGCCGTACCTTCTAAATCCGACTTGCAGAGGATAGAGCTTCTGTCGCAACTCGACGTTGAATGCAACTTCGCGCCGTTTGAGTCGCTCAGGCTTCTGGGTATCGGCATAAGGTGTCTCACTGATGGACTTGCCTGCGTATTTCGTGATCTCTGGTTTCGGATCAAAAGACTCTGCATGCGAAACTCCACCATTCATGAAGAGCCAAACCACGCTCTTCGCTTTGGGAGTAAAGTGTGGTTGTCCGTCTGGAGGCTGCCAGACTGCATGTTCATCAGCCCGGACGGTACCCTCTTCAGCGAGCATCGCTCCGAGTGCAAGCCCGGTAAAGCCGAGACCGATGTCAGCGAGGAACGTTCGCCGGTGCAAACCGGCGGCAATTCCGGGTCGATGAAAATCAGGCATCGCGTATTGCTCCGAAGGAAAAGCTCTGGGGCAGGAATCACAGGATGGGGAAAAGCTGCTTTACGGGGAACATGAATTTATCAAAAGCACGCACCTGTAGCGCGATCGAATCAGCGGTTTCGAAAAAATGGTTCAAGGTAACGAAACGTTCGGCCACAAGTCGTGCTTCCTGCGTGACCGCGGGGCCTATCGGACTACGCTCCGGTTCTTGTGCCACTCGAATAGAGCAGCGAACCGTGCCTGGATACCCCTGGATACCGTGAGAAATTTCCGGAATCGATCCCCTAACGAAGCCCGTTCGCCACAGGATCCCCAATCGTTCCCTTCAGCCGCCAGACACGATCGATTTCACCGAGACCTCACGACACAAAATGGCTTCCCCGGCATCGTCGAGAGTGGGTTCGTCATTTTGGGTTCCGCGGGAATTTCGGTTCTTCAATGTCGGAAGAGCAACGGAGGCTATAAGCAGGCGTTCTCGGAAAGAGCCGCTGATCGCACCGAGAACGCGATGTCCTGCGCAAAGAGTTCCCGAATCTCCTGGATTTCCTTTGATATTTTCTTGTTGGGCGAATTCTTTGCTAACGTCGCAGTTGCATGCGCTGCAGTACGCCGAAGCTCCACCGAACTGCATGAATGTGCTGTTCGTAAAGCATACAAAACCATTCCCCATTGCGATCGTGTTAAACGGGCTCCTTGCTTGTGTGCGATCGCGTCAAATGCGAGAGACGCAGCCCTGGGGTCAGGGTCGCGCGTGCCCATAATGAGTGGCATCCAGGTGCTTTCCGAAATCGATGGCATCTCACGGACCGCAGCGAACGCGTTTTGTCGAATCTCTGGAGATTCACTGACGAGGGCGACTTCAACAATTGACTGAAGTCTCTCCCCAAACGTCCCCTGTAAATGGCGTTCAATCCGAGCAAGTGTAAACAACGCATGTCCAGTCACCTGGGATTGCGTGGTGCTGTGCATTCGCATCCGGCTCAGCGGATGATTTTGATGCTCATCGCATGGGAGACGGGATGAAGACTCAATCGTTCCCTCGGCAATGGGGGCAAGGCCATCAAATATGTAATTTGCAGTTTTCACTGAGATGACGTCAGCAAATTTTAAGATGCAATCGATGAAGACGATCTTGTTCTGCAGAAGATTGTCGCAATCGATCACGCCGTCAACGAGTGCTGCAACTAGAGCCGCTATCGCTGCATCACTGAACTGCTTTCGATTCCTGGCGATTGCGTAGACATCTGCACAATTTACAGAATGAACAAGCAGTATTTCGTGTTCCTTCTGCGATGTCCACGTCATCACGGTGCCATTGACGGGAACAGCATCATCGACAACTTTTACTCTTTGTACAACGATGTAAAGGTTCTGTGTTACTGTCTGTGCATACTTTTCGAGTTGGTCGTTTTGGTTACCGATGGTCACACCGAAGTGCGGTGCAAGTTGCATTAAAACTGGTGGAAGTGGTTGCCCACTCGGATATAGTGCTGCTTTAATCGCAGCTTTAACCGTCTCTGGAGCTCGAGAGAACATATGTGCGAACAAATCCACAACATTGTTAAAGTCGTCAGAACTTCGACGCTCAACGGCAAGTGGAATTGCGGCCTCAACCAGCGCTCCCAGTGATTCTGGCTGGATTGTCGATACGACCGCAAAAATCGCGTCAACGATTTCCTCCCTACCTCTTATCATCTGGTTAACCTGCTGTGGGATCATCGACCACGAAGGATGCTTCAATGCCATTTCAACGATCAATTCGGCGGTTTCGGGCGAACATCGGGATGCAATTTTTGAAATCGTCTTCCACGCGCCGCGTTCGACGGCTCCAAAATCCTCGTGTGCGGAGTGCCCGCAGCAACGTGGCAGAATCCACATGATCAGACGTTCGACGTAGTCGTCAGGGATGAATTCAGCACAACCCTGCACGACAATGCAAGCCAATTTGAAATGTGATGCCAGGTTGGCTGTGACTAATAGTTTTTCCAAGACACCACGTACTTCTTGAGTAACCGTTCACGGTTTCAAAATGGTCTTGGTTGGGACAGGTGAAATTTGTTAGCTTTCCATGATGGACGCGAGAGACAAGATCATTGAGGATCTTCAGAAGCTGGTAGCAAAGCAATCGGCAGAGATCGCTGCGTTGAGACAAGAGGTCGCTGAACTGAAACTGGCGCTGGCCAAAGCGACAAAAGACTCGTCAACATCATCGAAACCGCCATCCAGTGATATCACCAAGCCGAAGACTTCGAAAAAGCCGGGGCGACGCGGTAAGCCAAAACGTGGTGGCCAGGCCGGGCATCCGCGACATCTGCGGGAAAACCTGCCGCCGGAACGCGTCGATGAAACATACGACTATGAAATTACCGACGAAGAAGTTCAGCGGTTAGGCCTGAAACCCACCGACGAATTCGAGACATACCAGTTCATCGAGCTCCCCGAGTCGCCGGTCTTCGTTACCGAACATCGGCTGCGAGTTTATCTCACGGACGACGGTGAAAGATATGTGCCTGACGTTGGAGACATCCTCAACAAACCAATCTTCGGGCCGCGACTGCTGGCGATGATCGGGTGGATGAAGTCCGCAGCTCATTGCAGCTATTCCACCATCGAAACGTACATGGAAGACGTGCTGCAGGTGCCGGTTTCGCGAGGCTATCTGGCGAAACTCTGCACAGGATTGATCGCCGATTCTCTGAATGAGAGCTACCAGGAACTGAAGGATGCGATCCCTCAGCAGGAACAACTCGGCAGCGACGAGACGAGTTTCAAAAACAACGGCAAGAAGCACTGGATCTGGTGCATCGCATCGGCCATCTTCACGGTGTTTCATATTGCTCCGACGCGATCTCGCAAAGTGCTCGAAGAACTTGTCGGTGAGGAATTCGCGGGCTATCTGAACTTCGATTACTTCTCAGCCAACTGCTCGTTTGCGTGGAACTTCTGGATTAAGGCTCAGTACTGCTGGGCTCATTTGATACGCGACATCCGGTTCCTGAAGAAGCTCCCGGACGAGAAAACAAAAGTCTGGGCCGAACAGCTGGAGGATCGTTCGCGGCGGCTGTTTCAGGCATGGCATACCCGCGAGAAAATGACGGCCGAAGGCTTTCGCCGCTCGATGATGATCCATCGCGACCGCTTTCTGGAGCTGGTTCGCCAGCCTCCTTCATCACAAGAGGCCGCGAATCTTGCTGCGCGCTTCGCCATCCGCGAATACGTCGTGGAAGGCAGCGACGAAATCCAGTCGTACGATATGTCTCAGGACTACTTCCGTTTTATGTTTGCAGACGGGGTCGAACCGACCAATAATCACAACGAACAACAAATCCGCCAGTGCGTTATCGATCGTCTGATCACTCAGGGAACTCGCGGCGAAGCTGGTCAGCGCTATCACGAACGCATGTGGACAGCTCTGGCCACCTGCCGAAAACAACAACGCAACTTCTTCGACTTTCTGAAGTCCTCCATCGAAGCGAAGCTCAATAAACAGACCGCTCCATCGCTACTACAGAACTGATTCCGTGAACGGTTACCTTCTTGAACTGTCCGAGTGAGGGAGAGACACGTTATCACCTCCTTCGCGACGTCCTCGTTTCCGGCAATCACAGCGTGGAAAGCTGCGTCGCCGAATTCCCCGATTCGGAGGCACTCTTCAGCCATGTATCGCGAAACATCACGAAACGCGTTCCATCGACCTTGTTGGTAAGTCCGGTTTAGTTCTCGCCAAATTGCAGGCAATGAGTCGTAGCTCTTCCCGGAATTTCGCTGTCGATATGCATGCAATAAGGAAGATGCGTCCCAATGCTCCAAGCCAGCTATTCGCATTTCATCGACCAAACCGTAGAAGGATGAGACCCCAGTCGAGTGGAACAAAGAAGAAGCGACTTCAACCCGATTCAATTCAATCGTCAATGCAACAGCATGCGGCAACCTTGGGAGTATTGGCGCAATTCGTTTCTCGAATATCTCATACGAGCGTGAAAAGGCACCGTTCAGGTGAAAGAGTTCTGCCTCAGTCAACAGCAATGCTGCAACGTCAAGTGGAGGAAGGGACGCTGTAGCAACAACGGCTTCAATTTTTTCGACTGCCGAATTCAGGTCGCCGCAGTGCGCAAGTCGGCGGGCTGTGGCAACAAGAATACGAGACTGATTTGCAATAAGATCGAGCACGATCTATCTCTCTTCCAGTTGAAAATCGCCCTGCAGTAGTTCCATCTGAAGCTTTTCTGCCTGAAGCCATTCGTGCTCATGCGGCGGTGCCCACGGAATCGCATCGTTGATTGCCGTTAACGCGTTTTCGTAGTCACAGCACAGATTCAGCACTATTATTCGCAATTTCTCAAATTTCCATTTTCTTGCGTCTTGGACCGGTAGACTACTGAATTCGGCTACCAATTCTTCCATGAGTGTCCTTGAACTAAAATCATCGCCGTCCGATACAGTCCATTGCAGCAAGCGAAGCCCGATGTCTAGCCGATCATCTGCAGGCAGATTCTTGAAGTCTTTGCTGAATGGGTGAAACAACATTGACCTCGCACCACGATGGCCGCCCAATTCAAATAGATCAGTCGCTATTTTCGACAACTCACTCAAATACTCGGACGGCTTAAGCCCGGATTTTCCATCGTTCAACGTTTGTATACGGCGTTGAATACTTGGCTGCGCCTCTTTGAACTTGGTCAGCATGTCGATACGCTGAGATTCATCGGCAGCGCGGCGCCGTGCTGCTAGCTGTTTTAGCATCTCCGTTAGAACATGTTCCGGCATGGCGGGTGCATCCGAGTACGCTTTCTCTTTGCATTCAGTTTTGACGAACCATTGGCAACCATTGGCGAGAAGTACGGCATTGTGGTAGGACAGTTCTGCTCGAATCCAAGGCACTTGCAGTTCAGAAACAATCGCCAAGTACTCTTTCGCATGTTGCGTTGGAAAGTCAAACCAGACAGTGATTGCTCTTTGCCGATCATCCAGCGTTATGTCTTCCGTGTAGTAGTGACGCCACCAATGGCTCTGGGCCAAGACGTCCAGCAATAAAGTTCGCTCTTTGGCACGCGATGCCCGTCTTCTGGATTCGTCAAGGATATCTGCGATTCGGAGGAAGGCACTCAACAGTCCCATGCGAATATTGGGACCGTCGCAAACCAAACTTTGGTATTCTGACCCGTCCCCCGGAATGCAGTGTGCGTGACACAGATTCGCCACATACGTTCCAAAGTATTCTTGTGTCAGCTGAAAACCAATAGGAGGTTCCGCAGCATTAATAGACCTCAGGACCATTTCTGCCGAAATCTTGTGATGTAATCGCCTTAACAATTCACGCCGTTGGGATTCGTTTTGGTCGGCCCAAGTCGGAAACAGATTCAGGTCTTGAATTGTGGCCGTCATGTCCGCGCGTTCATATTGCATCCCAATATCGTGCAGGTAGCAGGCACTATAGAGAATGGTCAATTCCTGATCCGTTAAGGGAATCTTTATTCCTTCCTGCAGTACGTCTACCAACGATGCGATATTGTCAGAATGCGTTACGCTGTGGTCGGTAAAATGCGGAAGTAGATTGTTCCCAAGAATCGGGGCCACAGCATTTCGCAGTGCTGTAAGCAGAACACGTCCTTTTTCGTCTGAGAATCGTCGGAATGCTGGAGAGCCGAGGCTCATATTTTGCTCCATGTGACAGAGTTGATCGACGCAAATAGTACACTAAACAGTTTTCCGCGTGCAGTTGGTCAGATGACGATTCCAAGTTAGAGTCGAACTTACCGATGCTGCAACCCTGAGTGAGGCTTACCACTGCACTGATCAAGCAAGGGTCAGCGATGCTCTACAGTCTTGAGAGAGTGTCGCTGATGGCGACGCCAACCAAAAACCGTTGGCTACCGCCCACGCCGCGCGGTCGAACCTGGAGGCGGACTGTCCTCGGCTATTCGTGACGGACGAAGAAATCAACACAGTCAAGAAAGCGGCTCGTGAGGAACCGAACAACGATCCCGTCTTCAGGAAATCCAGCGACGGGCAACCTACCAGGCCTGACTGTGACGCCTGACTGAACTTGAGATCCATCACGAACACGCATCATTGGTGTACTTGAATTCAGGTCGAACTGAGACGCCGAGTGCCTGCACGACATCGTGAAGGCGGGACATACTGGCTGACTGATAGTCTGTGGATTCGTAACGCTGGATTTGTTGCTCTTTCATCCCAAGACGGTCGGCCAGATCTTTTTGACTGAGCCTCAGCGCGATCCTTGCCTTGACCAGGGCCTGAGGAAGCTCGTCAAATGAATCAACAACGATGACATCACTCTCACCGGATTGAAGTCGTTCATAGTTTTCGAGTTGATTTCGTAATTCGTCCAACTGGCTTTTGAGCGCATCGCTCTCCAGTTGCATCAAAAGCGGATCGCTGCCCTGTCGCGAGCGGAGGCTGCTCAGGGCCTCAGCAAACTTGTCCGCCTGAGCTTTCGTGATTCGATATTG
>JBBJME010000333.1:0-7025 GCA_037719765.1 Planctomycetaceae bacterium | reverse complement strand
CGAATTTTCTGAGCCACGACTCGATCTGAGGGTGCGGAAAATAAGGTTAAACGAATGTGCCATCCTCAACCGCGCGCGGAATCGCTGCGCCGACCCGCCATGGGATTCTTGCGCCGGCGGATTGACAATCATATCTCGCTGGAACTGCTTCTAACCGGCGTCTCGCTGCGGGCTCATCTGGCTCAGGCGGTTGTAGAGCGTCTTCAGAGCGATTCCCAGCTCTTTCGCTGCTTTTGGTTTGTCGCCTTGGTACTTGTCAAGAACTCGAAGAATCATGAATTCTTCCATTTCTCGCAGTGTCCTGGGCTCACTGGTGAACATTGGACTTTGAGCGACCATGGCGATCGTCGGCGAATCCTGAGGTGCCCCAACAGCCGCCGCAACGTCTCGATTGATACTCCGGGGTAAATCTTCCGGACGGATCGTCAGGCCATCGGACAATATCACAGAATGTTCGAGCACGTTCGCCAGTTCACGGACATTGCCGGACCAGTAATGAGCCTGCAGTAACTTCACCGTCTCCGGTGGCAACATGTCGGGAGAGATACTGTCACGCTTCAGGTGTCGGGCAAGCAGGTGCACTGCCAGCGACGGAATATCGTCGAGTCGCTCCCGCAAAGGCGGCAGATAGATTTCAAAAGTGTTGACGCGGAAGAATAGGTCTTCACGGAACACGCTTCCGTGACCATCTGCTGCAGTTCGCGGTTTGTCGCACAGACGATGCGCACATCCACATGAAATGACTCATTGTCGCCGACACGTCGCACTTCACCCGATTCCAGAAATCGCAGCAGTTTGACCTGCATGGATCTGTCGAGTTCACCTAATTCGTCCAGAAACAGTGTTCCGCCATTCGCAACTTCAAACAGCCCCGCGCGATTCGAATCCGCACCGGTAAACGAACCTTTGCGATGGCCGAAGAATTCGCTCTCAACGAGGTTTTCAGGAATCGCCCCGCAGTTGACGGCGACAAATGGTTCGTTTCGGCGTTCGCTCTGTTCGTGAACTCGCCGAGCGACCATTTCCTTGCCAGTGCCGGTTTCCCCCAGAATCAGCACGGCTGAATCCGTGGGTGCGATTTTATCAATGAGCTTGCGGACCCGCAGCATCGGCCCGGACGTGCCGATCAGATCTGACCGGCCTTCAACACGCTGCAAACGGCTCTCAAGGGCGATCGTCTTGTTCTGAAGTGCCTTTTTTTCGCCGATGCGATCGAGCACATTGATGATTTCGAACAGCGAAACCGGTTTCGGCAGGAAATCGTAGGCTCCCATTCGAATGGCACGAATCGCATCGTCGCGATCACCGTGACCAGTGCTGATCACGGAGACCGTCTCCGGTGAATGCTCACGCAGATAGTCGATCACGTCCCAGCCGCTGCCACCCGGCCGTCTGAGATCGACAATGGCGGCATCGAACACGTTCTTCTGAATGGCCTCGATCGCGGAACCCGGCGACTGGCGAACGGTAGCATTGTGCCCCATTCGCGGCAGCTCAGACCGCATCAAATCGGCGATCGACTGTTCGTCATCGACAAACAGAACTCGCAGGCTATGTCGTTTTTTGGTGCTCACTGCCGACTCCGTGGCCACCGCTTTCAGCCTCGTGCTGAACGCTGTTCGTTGAGGAATGCCCCTGGCGAAGGAGAGTTTCGCGAGGTCGTGTGCTGCTGATTTCGCATCAATTCGATGCCTGCTTCGGCACAAACTGCTGCGGAGAGAGGACTGAGTGATACCAGAATGCCGCGTTTAGGGCAACGCGGAATTTTCCGCCGAAATTCACCAGTTTTGAAGATCCGAACGTCGTTAAGTCCACTTCTCAGGAATCCGCCCTGTCCGTTTCTTGTACTCCCGTTCCCGCCCTGAAATACTGCCGCCCATCGACAACGGTGCGTTGTGTAGATCCCGCCTGCCGGGCGGGAGTTTTTTCCACGCGATCAACAGCGGATCGCTCATCGTTTATTCGTTCGCGCGGGTCCTCCTTGCAGCGAAAGTCCTTTCCGGCGAAAGGACCTGCAAGCCAGTCCTTTCCGGCGAAGGACCTACTGAAACCTACTCAAACGGATCGCACCACACCATGCTCTGGGAAGTTGAAATTTTGCCGATCGGCAGCGAAAAATTGAAGGTCAACGAATTCTGGCAAGTGCTCAAAGTCAGGGCATTGCCGGACTTGATGCCGTTAAATCGGCCCGTACGTTTCTGATTCAGGGCAAACTGACCCGCGACGACGCGCACCGCGCCGCTGAGCAATTACTCGTCGATCCCGTCACCGAGCAATTCCATATCCACGAACTGCCTGCGGCAGAATCTCAAATCTCAAATTTGAAATCTGAAATTCTCCTCAACGTGCTTCTCCACCCTGGCGTCACCGACAGCGTCGCAGAAAATGCCGCGAAGGCACTCACGCGTATGAACCTCAGCGTCACTAACGTCGCCACGTGCCGACGCTATTGGCTGACCGGCGACCTGGGCGCGACCAAAGTCGCTCAGTTGTCAAAGAAAGTTCTCGCGAATGACGCCATTGAATACGTCCTCGCGGGGCCGCTGCAGATCAAAGACCTGACGCTCGGCAGCGAGTACAAATTCAGACTCACCACCGTCGCCATTCGCGACATGGACGATGCGGCTCTGATGGAACTCAGCAAGAAGGGTCAGTTGTATCTGAGTATCGCCGAAATGAAGACGGTGCAGGATTACTTCCGGTCGCTGCAGCGCGACCCCACCGACATCGAACTGGAAACCGTCGCACAGACCTGGAGCGAACATTGTTCGCACAAGACGCTTGGCGGGCGCATTCATTACGTCGAAACCTGCGAAGGCAAAGTTGTCCGGGACACGCACTTCAACAGCATGTTGAAAGAGCGATCTTTGCGGCGACAGTGCAGATTCGCAGAGCGCTCGGCAAGGACGACTGGTGCGTGAGCGTGTTCAAGGACAACGCGGGCATCGTCAAGTTTGATGACAAGCAGAATGTCTGCATCAAGGTGGAAACTCACAATCATCCTTCGGCGATCGAACCGTACGGCGGTGCCAACACGGGGCTCGGCGGAGTCATCCGCGATCCGCTGGGGACCGGTTTGGGGGCTCGCCCGGTTTGCAGCACCGATGTGTTCTGTTTCGCCCGACCGGATTATCCCGCCGATCAGCTTCCGCCCGGCGTGCTGCACCCGCTGGCTGTCATGCAGGGCGTTGTCGCCGGAGTTCGTGATTACGGCAACCGCATGGGTATTCCGACCGTCAATGGAGCGGTGTGTTTCGACGACCGCTATCTCGGCAACCCGCTGGTCTACTGCGGCAATGTGGCCATGATTCCTGTCGATAAGTGCGACAGAAAGTCAGCCCCGGGGACCTGATCGTGGCTGTCGGCGGACGCACGGGCCGCGACGGAATTACGGCGCGACGTTTTCGTCGTGGAACCCACCGAAGAGCGAACACATCAGCGGCGGGTCCGTCAGATTGGTACGTGATCACCGAAAAATGGTGGCCGATGTGATCCTCGCAGCTCGCGACCTGAATCTGTATTCCGCCATCACCGACTGCGGTGCCGGCGGCTTCAGCAACGCCGTGGGCGAAATGGGTGAAGACACCGGAGCGAAGTGTGGCTGGATCGTGCCCCATTGAAGTATTGGGATTGTCGTACACGGAGATCTGATTTCAGAAGCTCAGGAACGCTGGTCCTGTCTGTGCCCAAAAAGAACTGGACTCAGTTCGAAGCACTGTGCGTCTGAAGGCGTCGAAGCCACCATCATCGGCAAGTTTACCGACACGAAGCAGCTTGTGCTGAAATACGGTGAACACAAAGTCGGCGAAGTCAGCATGCACTTTCTCCACGACGGCCGTCCGCCGGTGATTCGCGAAGCGGTGTATGACATCAAGCCTGTTTGCCCCGTCACTCCGTGGCGGGAATCCTCGGCTCAGCATCCCCCTGCGGAGCATCGGGGCACAGTGGATCCCTGTAATAAAACAGACTACACGGAAGACCTCAAAAAGATCCTCGGCTCCCTCAATGTCGCCAGCAAGGAATGGATCATTCGCCAGTACGACCATGAGGTGCAGGCCGGCAGCGTCATTAAACCGCTCGTTGGCATCAACAACGACGGCCCCTCTGACGCCGCCGTTGTCCGTCCCGACCTGACTTCCAACCGAGGCCTCGTCATCTCCTGCGGCATCAACCCGCATTTTGGCGACCTCGATCCGTACTGGATGGCCGCCTCCGCTATCGACGAAGCCGTGAGAAACTGCGTCGCCGTCGGAGCCAACCCGGACCGCATCGCGATCCTCGACAATTTCTGCTGGGGCAACACCGAACGCCCCGAAACCCTCGGCACACTCGTCCGAGCCGCCGTCGCGTGTCAGGACATCGCGGTGGCGTATGGGACTCCCTTCGTCAGCGGCAAAGACAGCCTCAACAACGAGTTCAGTTACGAAGTCGACTTAAAAGGGGCTGACACTCTTGCAACTTCAGGGTTTGCCCCTCTTAAATCGACGAGAAAGACAGTCGCAATCCCCTCGACGCTGCTCATCACCGCCCTTGGCCAGGTCGATGACGTCGAAACCTGCGTCACCATGGACCTCAAAGGCCCCGGCAACCTGCTCTACCTGATCGGCGAGTCCAAAGACGAAATGGGCGGCTCCCACTACAACCTCGTCAACGGCCTCACCGGCGGCAACGTGCCTGCCGTTGACAAAGACATGGCACCGAAAATTTTCCGAGCCCTGCACCAGGCTATCAAACAAGGTCTGATCCTCAGCTGCCATGACCTCAGCGAAGGGGGCCTCGCAGTTGCGGCAGCGGAGATGGCATTTGCTGGGGGATTCGGAATTGAGATTTCACCTGCGTCGAACCCCGCGACAGCTCTCTTCTCTGAGTCCAACACTCGTTTTCTAATTGAAGTAAAGCCAGAAAACGCTAAGACGCTTATTTCGATATTCAGTGGACTTGTGCATACCCACATCGGTCGAACCACGCTTGAACAGTCGGTCAGAATGATCAATCCGACTGGCGCATTATTTGTCCATGCTTCTTTGACAGACCTGAAGGCAAACTGGCAGTGCGGACTCAATCTGTGATCGAATGAAACGGGTACAACGCATCGAGGCCACGATGATCGCAATAGAACTCGACAGGCTGGAAACGCTTGCGGACTTGTTTGATCGGTCGGGGAACGTACCACTCGCACGGATTCCGCTGCACTCATTCCCCGGAACGGCCACCGTTGCAGACGTGTTGCGGCTATGCGATCGCGAGCCGAAAAGCCTGTGCGAACTGTCGATGGTGTGCTGGTGGAGAAGGTGATGGGACATGGGCCTGCAGGAGGATTCGGCAGAAACGACGTCTGATGCGTGATTGGAAACAGCCGCTTCAGCAATACCTTCGAAGGCTCGGAATCGTCGGAATGGCACGAGTCCGAAGTCAATCCGGGAGATATCGGAGCTCCCGATTGCCGTGTCGTTGCACACAGCCTCACGGTCTATCCTGACGGCAGGCGATTGCTGGTCACATCTCCCATCAGAATTGGCGCTCGGGCAGTGATCGGTGGTGATTCGCAGGTCCATGCGGGCGTCCGCATCGGCAGTGATGCAATCATTGAGCGAGAAGCTGTCGCACAAGCATTGCATCGTCCCGTGGATTCGATTACTCCTATGCTGTCCGCCCTGGACACAGTCGAATGGGATTCGCTTGCTCAACTCGTAATGGCGGTTGAGTTGAAAGATCGGTTTGGGATCACGTTGTCCAGTCTTCGCTGGTCATTGACCGTTCACGGGACTACCGCTTGTGGCGTCCCGATGCGTTGAAGATCATTGACGCTTGCCCTGATTCACAATGGCGTCTGATTATCGCTCTGTGGAGGTTCGCTGGTCTTCGCAAGATGGAAATCTTTCAACTACGCTGGGAACACGTTCTGTGGGATCAGGGTCGAATGCTGATGACGATTCCAAAGACAAAGCACCATGAAGGCAAAGGAATCCGGATCGTTCCGATCGGCGATATCCTGCCGTGGCTGGAAGAATCGTTCAACGAAGCGCCTGAGGGTTCGCAGCGGCTGATTACGCGGTTCACGGAATCGAACGTGAATCTTGCCAAGCCGTTCGAGAAAATCATTGTGGCGGCTGGTTTCACGATTTGGCCAAAGCTGATTCAGAATCTTCGGGCATCCTGTGAAACCGATTGGCTGGATGCCGGGAACCCCGCGCACGTTGTTGCGAGGTGGATGGGGCATTCCGTGAAGGTTCAAAACGACAATTACGCTCAGGTGGATGACCACCATTTTAAGCAGTTCAACCAGCAGGCGAAGGAAACGGCGGCAGCAGAAGCAGCGAAAGCTGAGTTGTCTGATGGGCCACCAGTGGGCCACAATTCAGATCAGACTCCATCGGTGGCCCTTCAGGTGGCCCAGAATGTAAGCGATCAAACGAGAACAGACGCGAATGAAAGAAGCCGAACAATCGAAAATCCCCGTGATATTCGCGTTCGTTCTCGTTCATTCACGTCTGTTCGTAAATCTCAAGTACCGGAGGCGGGGGTCGAACTAATGCGGTTTTTGCAGGGGAAACGGCACTTTCCGAAGTTGGTGGGGCTCATAGTGGGGCAATCGAAAACGGTGGGGCAATTGAATTCAGTCCGGGGCTGCAGACCGTGGTTGATGCCTGGCCGTTGTTGAGTGAGCTCGAACGGCGGACGATTCTTGCCATGGTGGAGACCTCGAGCGCTGGCCGGAAACTGGACTGAAGAACGGAACGGTTGCCGGGTTCGTTGTCAACCAGGGGAGGGGGGCCGTTTTTTTAGAACGGTTCCCGCTGGAAACCACACGTAGCCACGCGCGCGAATTTGTGCGCAATTCGAGAGGGGGGGGTCTGTTTTTTTGGGCGTTTTTGGTTCAAACGATCATTTGATGCCCGGACTTGGCAGAATCGCCGGACGGGAGGCCCCCCGGTGTAGGTTCTTCCGGGGCGTTTTCGTCCGTGGTCCATTGGGTTGTAGCAGAGTGCGAGACACACTTTCTTTCCCCCTGCGAAACTGCCAGT
>JBBJME010000003.1:0-67248 GCA_037719765.1 Planctomycetaceae bacterium | reverse complement strand
CGCGCCAAGGAAGTGGATGGCGTGAGCCGCGTCGTCGACCACCTCGCTCTCGTGCCGGCAGCGAAAGGGACCACCGGTACCAAGGCAGCCGACAAGGCTGACCGCGCGAAGGACAAGGCCGACGCCAAAGCTGACAGTGCGAAGGACAAGAGCGGCAAGATCGGCGACAAGTCGCAGGAGCGCGCCGATCGCGCCGGCAATGAAATGTCCGATGCCTGGATCACGACGAAACTGCAGTCCAAGTACTACCTTGACGAAGATGTCAGGGGCTTGAATATCGACGTGACGACCAACGGCGGAGTGGTCACTCTCACCGGCAAGGTGATGAACGCTGCGGAGCGTCAGAAGGCACTGTCGCTCGCAAAATCCACCGACGGTGGTCTGGCCGTCGCAGAGTTGGTCGCTGACGAACCACTGCGCGTCCGTCGCCGCAGTCCGCCTCAGACACTCCGTTATATTCAGATCGTCGATCTTAAAGCAAATCGCCGCGTCGTCACGGCGATTGAATTTATCAGTCTGCCGAACAAAGCCACGGCGGCCGGACGAAAGCAGTATCTGGCGAAGCAAAGTGAATTCATCGATGCGGAAGTGAATCTGGTGGAAATCGATCTGTTGCGCGAAGGCACATGGGTGCTGGCGGCAGAACAGGAGATCTATCCGGAGCGGCTGAAGAGCCCATATCGCGTCTGTGTTGTGCGAGCTGAATCGTCAGAAGAGGCCGAATTGTATCCGGCCGGCTTCGCTGCTCCGCTGCCGACAATTCGTATTCCATTGCGACCCACCGATGAAGATGTCCTGCTGCCGCTGCAGGCGCTGGTGAACCTGGCGAATGTGAACGGACGATATGGAAACGATCTGGATTACTCCACGATGCCCGTGCCGCCATTGCAGGCGGACGAACACGCATGGTCACCACGCATCTGACGCGCAAAGCGAGCGGCGAATCTTAGGTCGCCTCGCTTGGTTCACGATCGTTGTGAAAAAACATGCGAGCACAGCCGATCGCAAAGATGCAATCCTTAGCAGGAAGCCAACGCTGCGAGACCATGCACACGGTGCAAATCGGACAGGAAAAGTGCCTGGTGATTCTGGGATTGCGTTTGAGCGACATCCTGCGGCGGGAACCCCTCTGAGTCTGGCGGATCTGCAGTTGCTGAATCTGCTTCCGTTTAAGGCACGCTGCATGAATCTTGCGTCACTGCTGCGTTGGAGCAGAACGACTCTGTCGGTGCTCGATCGACAATCGGAAAACCGTGTTGCGACTTGGCACGGCCGAGCGACTGGAAGAGAAGTACGGCTGGCTCCGGGCGAACGTTTTCTCGGGAGCAGCGAGCCTCAGGAATCGTCGCTGGGGAAGAAGACCAGCCGCCAATTCAATGCCACCTGCCCTTGGTCCGTGTGTCCTTTTTCGTCTTTTGTGGAAGATTGACGAACCCCCACTCCTGGGGTAGTATCTTCCCTATGCGACAATCTGATTGACGAAGAAATGAGAACATTGATGACAGGTCCCGGAGGCGCTCTCGAATCTTTCCGACGGATCAGCACAAACGTTTCACTTTCGATCTCAATAACCAAAAAGAAGAGTTTGACGCATGGCCTTACGTTCCTGCACAAGTCCGAGTGCCACCAGGTCCTGGCTTTCTCGACTCTTCTTCCGGACACAATCAGAACTGCGTGATATGCATCGGCGTTCCAGGCCGGGAAAGACCCAGACCATTCGGGGACGTCGGCAGCGTCCGTCGGCTGTCGAAGTGCTGGAAATTCGGGCATTATTGTCTTCAACCAATATCGGTGCGGTGCGTCCTGACCTTGCCGACTCAAACGATCTGATGCAGTACCTGTTGGACAGTGATCCTCTCGGGAACACGTGATGCGACTCAGGAGATTGATTTCCATTTTGGATTCAGCGCCACCTCGTCTGGCGCATCAGCGAACGATCGAACGCTTGTCGGAGACTTCAGCGGCGTAGGGTTTGATCAGGCTGTTACGACCCGGAGCGTGTCTGGAGCTCTGCAGTGGCTGGGGGACACAGACCGCGATACGACGCAGGAATACCTGTTCCGTTTCGGCCTTGCGGGTGACAAGTCATTGATCGGTGATCTGAATGGCGACGGCTACGATGACGTCGTGGCGGTACGGGTAAACGGCGGATTTCTGGACTGGTATGTGCACTACGCCACTCCGGGGGCGACACCGTACCCGACGAATGATTCGACGGTGAGTGTTAATGCATCATTCACATTTGGATTATCAACGGACATCCCGCAGATCGGTGATTTTAACGGCGACGGCCGAGCTGATGTGACAGCGGTGCGTGCTGGCGGCGGCACGTTTACATGGTACGTGCATGACGCCGATGCCGGTGCCAATCCGTATCCGCTGCATCCCGGGACCGGTGCCGGGCAGCCCGTGGACCATACCTACACGTTTGGTTCCGATCTTGCGATTCCGGTGGTGGGTAACTGGGATAACAATGGCAATGACAATCTGGGGGTTGTTGAGGACACCGGAGCGATTCCTTCCAATCCGGCTGACTGGTCGCTGGATACGAACTTTGCCGGCGCTGCCGAAATCACCCTGGAGTATGGACTTCAGAATGATCAGTTCATTGTCGGCAAATGGGCTGACCGCATCTGGGACGGAGGCGCCTTGACTTCCAACTGGTCCGACGTCAACAACTGGGACAGCAACATTCTGCCTGCCAGCGGCGATGATGTGCTGATTGGAGACCTGAGCGGAAATCAAATCATTTCTTTGGGAACCACGACGACAGTAGCAAGTGTGACGGCCCTGGAAAACGTCGCCTTCACCGCAGGCACGTTTACCACGACGCAGCTAAGCACCTACCGCGCCGGGGTCACATTGTCGGGCGCTACGTTTTCGCCAAACTTTGGGGCTGACATCTATGGTTCAAGCACCTGGTCGGCTGGCAATATCCTTGGCAGCGGGTCAGGCGCCATCGCCCTGCATGGCACAATGGTCTTCAGCGGAGTCAGTAATCGAAGCGCTCAGAATACAACAATTTTCAATTACGGCACGTTCACTCAGACGGACGGACTGTTCGATCTGAACAGCACGCTGTTCGCGAACGAGAGCCTCTATCAACTGCAGGGGGTCGGCAGTTCGACTTCCATAAGGACCTTCGGGACAGGGGCTTTTTCGAACGGCAGCAGTGGGTCAGCGGTGTTCGCCGACACGATGACAGGGATTCACGGTGTTGAGGGGAAATTCTACAACTATGGCTCTGCGACATTCACGGTTGCCAGCGGCACATTTCAGTTCCCCCACGGAGCGGCACACGCGGGCGCGTTTTCTGTAAGCACAGGCGCGACCCTTCAGTTTCAGACAGGGACCACCGACTTCAATTCGGGGGCCACGTTTTCCGGTGGAGGCACGGTTAAGTTTCTTTCGGGGACCATGAATGTCAACAGTGATATCACCATCCCAAAGCTGGAGAACAGTGCCACGATCTCCGTTGCTGCAGGCAAGACGCTGTCCGCTCCATCGCCGACACTCAGTGGTGGGACCATTACCGGGTCCGGAACGCTGGCGATTTCCGGGACCACCGTCATTGCGACATCCGCAACGTTGAGCGGCAACGTGACCAACAGCGGAACTGTGAATGTTTCCGGTGCCGCCCAGATTTTACTGAACTCACCGGGCGTGCTCACGAATTCGGCAGGAGGAACCATTGCGCTCACGACATCTTCCAACTCAGGCATCACGGGAGGTGGACAACTCAACAACTCCGGTTTGATTAATTCGACGGGAACCGCGGGAATCGCCGTCAACAACTACAACAACAAGTCCGGTGGCCAGATCAGAGCACTTTCCGGGACCCTGGCGTTGCCTTCATCGGGAATCCACGCAGGAACGTTCACGGCCATGCCGGGAGCGACAATGGCGATCCAGGGTGGCACGATGACGCTTAATGCTGGCACATCGTTTGGTGGTGGCGGCACTATTGCGTTGAACGGCGGAACATTTAACGTGATGGATAACATCTCCGGAACAAATCTGCAGTTGTCGTTCAATCTCAACTACATGAACATTGCCGCGAGCAAAACGCTTACTCTGACCGGTAACAATTCCATCACAGGAGCCAATTTTAATAGTGGTGGCGCAACAGGGACTTTGCGAAACACCGGAACCCTCACTGTTTCCGGAGGAGTCGGGCTTGTTCTTGGATCATTCAACAACGCCGGGGTTCTCAATCTGACAACCGGCAGCTCCGTGTTTACGCTGAGCCCCGGTGCTGTGGTCACCAACGAAGTCGGGGCCACACTCGACATCCAGTCGACTGGAGGATTCGAGGGAGCCTCAGGAAGCTTTGTCAATAATGGCAGCCTGTTGCGCACCGGAGGATCGGGCACGTCACCGATTAACACACCGTTCACTGGTTCCGGAACCATCAACAATTCGTCATCAGGTACGCTCGATTTTCAGCGGGCCTCGACGTTTTCAAATTCGATCACCACGGCAAACGGCGCCACGACGCGTTTTGGCAACAGCTTTGTGTTCAACTTCAATACGGGGACTTCGCTGCCGGGGACCGGCACGGTCGAATTCGCGAACGGCACGTTCAACATCAATGACAACCTGACGACTGCGGCGAACGTCCTGCTGTCCAGTTCGTCCGGGACAGTCAGTGTGTCTGCCGGAAAAACGTTCACTCTGAGCAGTGCTGGTAACAGCTTTACGGCCGCCGCTGGAATCAGTGGTGCCGGAACTGTTCGCAATACGGGGACCATCAGCATTGGTGCGTCAGCTCCGGTGATTTCGGGAAAATTCGCCAATGCCGGGACGGTGAACCATACGGGCACCGCTTCGCTCAGCGTGACGGGGAACTTTACCAACGAAGCCACCGGCGTGTACGAAATCACAACATCGACTGGCGGCTTGAATGTGTCGGGAGGGGCATCTTCCTTCATTCTCAATCAGGGGCTAATTCGGCGTTCTACAGGTACGGGCGCATTCAACTTCAACGCCAGCAACGTGGGGACGCCAACAGTAGAGAATGACGGCACGATTGAGTTTCAAACGGTTCAGCGACATGGCAGGGGTCGGAGAACTCGACAATGGAACATTTAATCTGTCGATCGGAACGACGCTGACGTTCTCCAATGGTACGCAGAGCTTTGGAACGAGTGCGTCCATTATCGGCGGAGGTACGGCGATTTTAAGTGGCACGATGAACTTCACTGGCTCAGAAGCACCGCCGATGCAATTCGCCGGTGGCTCCGTTTCGTTTTCGGAGGACAACACTCTCTCCTCGACAGTGACGCTGTCGAGCGGAACGGTTTCGGTATCGGCTGGCAAGTCGCCTACGTTGAGCGGGACGGCGGCGTGGAACGCGGGCGGATCATTCACGGGCTCGGGGTCGGTAGTCGTCTCAGCGGCGGCGTATTTACCAATAACCTGGGGGCACGCTCCGCAATCGAGCGCGTCGGGAACCAGACGCTGGGCCGAGTCGACAACAGCGGCGGCACGACGATGTTCAAACGGGAACGCTCAATCTTAATCAGGTGGCGTCTGGACGGGGAACGTTCACCGTTTCATCCGGCGCGTTATTGCAAACGCGCCGGACAGGCGGTAGCGACCTGGTCGGGAACGATGACGGGTTCTGGTGCCGCGAAGCATGGGTGGAAACATAGCGATCGGCGGCAGCGGCGTGACCGACTTCCTGGTTTCTTTACGCACATTGCCGCTACAACCGTAAGCGGCCAGCCAATCACAGTGCCCGTTGGCAAGGAGGTGGCTTTTAACCCCGCCGGCGGAACCACGACGGTCAGCGCGACGCTGAATGTGACGGGCGCGATCAGCACGATTAGCTCCGGTGTTTTAACGACCTCTGGCACGCTCAATAATACAGGCACCGTTACCGTCGGAGCGGGCACCACGCTCAATTCATCGGGGACCGTCACGCAAGGCACGATCTCTACACTAACGGGCGGTTCGTGGATTGCCTCAGGCACATTGACCTTCCCCCCTGCCGCGCCTAATATCTTGACGCTTGGCCCGGGCGCCTCGGTCACTTACTCTGGCGCGTCTGCCTCATTCCCTAAGTTCGCCAACGTTCAGGATATTCAAGGGACGCTGAATATTTTGAATAAGAACTTCCTCGGCTCAGCTGCTACGACTATTACGAATAGCGGCAGTTTTAATATCAACGGCGGTTCGTTTGCTCAAACCACGCCAAGAGCCTTCACGCAAATCGCCACGACGATTCTTTCAAATGGCGCAAGCATCGCTTCGAGTATTTCTTCGGTGACGATTAATGGCGGCGTTTTCAGCGGAACAGGAACCGTCGCGTCGGCTACCTTCACCAATAACTCCGGAACGGTATCACCCGGTTTCTCACCGGGAATTCTGAATATCTCGGGAAATTATGTGCAAGGCGCGAGTGGCGTACTCAACATCGAAGTCGCGGGGGTGAATACAGCGACACCCGACTATGATCAGTTGGTGATTTCCGGTTCCGCAACGCTAAATGGCACATTGAACGTGACCACAGTTAGCGGTTTCACCCCCGGGATTGGTCAGAGTTTTGCGATGATGACATTTGCGTCGCGCTCCGGCGACTTTGCAACAAAGAATTTGCCAACAATTAACTCTTTGGCAACGCTTTCTACCCAGGCAAATACAACCAACTATACGTTGCTTGGTGCCAACTTTGTCACCTGGGATGGTGGTGCCGCGACGTTAAACTGGGCCGATGTCAATAATTGGAGTAATAACACGTTACCGGTGTCCGCAAACAATGTGTATCTGGACATTCCTGGAACTAGCACAACAACTTCGACCGGTGCCGTTTCGATTCAAAGCCTTACTTCTCTTGAGACGGTTTCTATCACGGCTGGTTCGCTCACTGTCGCGGGCAATTTGGCAGGGGCGGGCACAATACAACTGAGCAGTGGAACGCTAAGTCTTACGGGTACTAATTGGACAAACTCATAGACGATTTCGCAGACCGGAGGTACTGTGAATTTCGGGGGATCGTTCAGCCTGTCGGGTTTGGGAACGTATGTCCGGCAGTCCGGAACGGCGGGAACGGTGAACCTGACTGGAACACTCACGATTCCGGCAGGGTCAACACTGGTTTTGGACCGATCCTCGACCAATTACGGCACCTGGACTCTGTCGGGTGGAACCGTGAGCGGTGGCTCGGTTGCAACCGGCAATGGCGCCCAATTGCAGATGAGCACGGGTACGTTGAATGGAACCAGTTTCGCCACTGGCGCTGACGTGATTACCACCGCCAACGCCGTCGTCAGCGTGAGCGGCGGCCTGACTGTCGATGGCATACTGACGCTTGGCACAAGCAACGGTTATGTCCAGGGGCTCTTCTTCAACGGCACACAAATTCTGGCAGGAACTGGCGAAATCGTATCGAATGGCAATCAGGGGTTGTGGTTAAACCTATTTTCCGCAACCTTGAGACGAGTCGAAATTCGTCTTTGCGCAAACTGCCAGAGTCGCCAGATTTCGCGGGATGAATCAGACGACATGGTACGGAAGCCAAACCGATGTTGAAACTGCCACGTTCGGGGCGCTCGCCGTGATTGAGCCCATGATTCAGAAAATCAACCTCGCCGGAATCATCAATCAACATTTGCCGGCCGATCCGCAGGCTGAGTTTGATCATGGTGCCATCCTCAGCATGCTCGCGGCGGCGCGGCTGTATTCGCCCGTCGCATTGTCCAACGTGGCGGAGTGGGCGGAACAATCCGGTGCCGACACACTGTGGAACATTCCGGCCGACAAGCTCAACGATGATCGACTGGGGCGATCGCTGGACGCATTCTTTACGCAGCGGCATTCGATACTGGCATCGCTGGCTCTGCACGTTGCGGCGGTGTTCAAAGTTCCTCTGAATCGACTGCACTATGATCCCACCCACATCCTGTTCACCGGAGCCTATGCCGCAGCCGAAGCTCGGGAAGACACGGGCGAAGGCGAAACGCTGATTGATCACGCCCTGAATCCCGCGCACATCACCAAAGGTCGAGGCACCGATGACGCGCCAAAAGGGACTCGCATGATCCATGCCGGGCTCGTCACCTTTATTGATGAACTCGGGCCGCTGCCATTCTTCGGCCACACCATCGACGGCAATCAGAACGGACGCACGGGCATTCGTCAGCAACTGGCGCTGATTGAAAAGACGCTGAAGATTCCGAGATTCACAATGCTCTCGGATCGCGGGACGTTTTCGGTCGCTCATTTGCTGCGGCTGGAGGACGCGAAGTCGCACGCCATCTGCAGTGTGCCGTGGGCCGATGTGAAGGATCTGTTCGAGGAAAAATGGACGTCGCTGCAGTGGCAGACAGCTTCGTTCCTGTCGATCGAACAGAAGCGACGACGCGATCGCGACAGCAGTTTGCCTCAGGAACACTACGAACTCGCAGTTGTCAAACATAAGTTTCACGACGATGAATCGGGGCGATCGATCGACACGCGCGTGATTTTTGTATTCAGCACGGCCGATCAAAAGGTCGTGCAGCAGCAGCGTCAGAAGCAGATTCAGCGAATCAAGGACGAACTGCAGCAAATCGAACTGAGCGTGGCTGCGGGTCGATACAACGACAAGATGACAGCCGTGTCGAAGCGCGTGGCACGCGCTTTCAACAGCGGAAACTCGGATCGCTATTTCGCGTGGGATCTGACAAAGCTGACTCCGGCGGAACTCAAAGCAGCGACGAAATCGACGGTGCGTGGTGGCCGCGTTCCGACACATCGCTTCACATGGTCGTTCGACGAATCTCTGGTGAAAGACGATGAAGCGAACGATGGGTATTCGGCGATCGTGACGACCGTTCCGCCTGCGACTCACAACGCGGATACGGTGTTCACAATGTTTCGCGAACAGAATCTTGTCGAACACGCGAACCGGCAGTTCAAAGGTCCGCTGGCCGTTCGTCCCGTGTTTCTGCATTCGCCGGAGCGCGTCGAAGCTCTGGTGTTCCTGTTGATGATTTCGTTGATGGTCTATTTTCTGGTGCAGCGAACGTACCGCCAAAATACGCCGGAGGACGCTCCTGAAAAAGAACGTCGCACAACGACGGCGACGATTCTGACGGCCTTTCGAAGCTATGCGATTTTGATTGATCATAATCCCCTCGGTCGCGTGGTGAACGCGACGCGTCTGACAACACGCCAGCGAGAAATCCTCCGACGACTGAACTTCCCTTCCCCCGCCCAAACCCTCAGCCGCCGTCTCGCCCGACCACCCGACTGATACCGCTCAGAAAAATCCCCGCGAATTTTCTGAGCCACGACTCGATCTGAGGATGCGGAAAATAAGGTTAAACCAATCGAACATGACTTTGACCCTCGGTCAGAACCCACTGCCAGCGGGCCCGAATCAGTTATTGATACACGGTGGAACCATCAACATCACCGGCACGTATCCCAATGCCGGTACCAATACAAATGTCATCAATAACAGTATCATTCGTGCGGACGCGGCAGGCAGTATGGCAATCGGCGGTCGGGTCAGCGGTCCTGTCTACAATTCCAACGGTCTCACCAGTTTCACCAACACCGCTCTCGGCATACTGGATGTCACCAATGCCAGTGCTTCGCTCCTGATAAATCCAACGAGTTGGCAAAATTTAGGTTCGGTGGCGGCCCAGGCAAGCGGCACGTTGAACGCAACAACATCCACACCAACAAACTTTTCAGCGGGCACGCTAACCGGAGGAACCTGGAAAGCGATTTCCGGTGGGACTCTTCGCATCGGAATGCCTTCGAGCGTTACTACGAATGCGGCCACGATTGTCGTGGACGGTGCCACGTCTCATTTCTATCGTGATAGTGGAACGACGAACGCCATCGCCAGCCTTTCGACGAATTCCGGTAGCTTGACTGTTGGAAGTGGCCAGTCGTTCGCCCCTGCAATTCCCTTCACCGACAGCGGCGTGTTGATAATCAACGGCACTTTTGCGCCTTCGGCTCTCACTCTCGCTTCGGGCGGCACGCTGAAAGGATCTGGAACGATCAGTGCACCGATAACGGCGCAATCGGGCGCGTCCGTTGCGCCAGGTAACAGCCCTGGCATTTTGAATACCGGTAATTTCAATTTGCAAGCCGGATCTGCCCTGGAAATCGAAATTGGCGGGTTGACCCCTGGCAACACTGCGACCAATCACGATCAAGTTAACGTTACGGGGACCGTGACGCTCGCCGACAATATTACGGCGCTGCGATACGGTGGATTCAACCCAGCAGCAGGTAATGCATTTAAGATCATCAATAATGACGGTATCGATGCCGTGTTTGGGACGTTCAACAGCCTTCCGGAAGGAGCTAGTTTTACGTCAGACAATGTAACTTACTTCATCTCGTATATCGGTGGTGATGGAAATGATGTTGTCTTATCGACTCAATACACAGTTTTTGTCGTAACAAATCCAAACGATAGCGGTTCCGGAAGTTTGCGGCAGGCAATCATCGATGCGAACGCAATCAGCGGTCGCGATCAAATTCAATTTAGTATTCCCGGCGTCGGTCCATTCGCGATTCACCCACAGACGGCATTGCCCTCGATCACCGAGAACGTAATCGTTGATGCGACTTCGCAACCGGGCTATAGCGGAACACCGCTCGTCGAGCTGGACGGCGACAACGTTCTGACCGCTGCCAGCGGCCTGCAGGTGAATTCGAATAGTGCTTTGATCAAAGGGCTTTCGATCGTCAACTGGTCCTCTGCCGGGTTGATCTTCAACGGCAATAACAACCAGCTGCAGTCGAGCTATATCGGTGTTCACGCGAACGGCACGACGGCCGGAGCCAATGTCACGGGCGTGCTCATTCAGAATGCGGCGAGCGGGAATACGATCGGTGGTGTAAGTTCAGCATCTGGTAATGTCATCAGCGGGAATAGCGGCGTTGGAGTGCTCATCACGGGCAGTGGCACCGCCGGCAACACCGTCCTCGGCAACTACATCGGCACCAATGCGAGCGGAACCAGCTTGATCCGGAATGCCTCGACCAATGTGAGGATTGACAACGCCCGGAACAACGTCATCGGCGGTACGGCCGCCGGGTCGCGGAACGTGATCGCCGGGTCCTCGGACAATATCTGGATTCTGGGGGCTGGTTCTACTGGCAACCGTGTGGAAGGGAATTACCTGGGTCTCAACGCCGCGGGCGACACGGCATCGGCACGAACGCGACTGGCACCGGGGCGCTGCCAAACACGACCGGAGTGGTGATCACCGGCGGCGCGACCGGTAACACAGTCGGCGGTGCCACGGCAGCATTCGAAAACGTCATCAGCGGCAATACAGGCTACGCGATCTTCGCGGATGGAGCGGCCACAATCAACAATTCCGTCTTGAACAATCTGGTGGGCGTCAAGGCGGACCAAAGCGGCAATCTGGCCAATGGCACGGGAGCTCTTTCGATTGCGAACAGTGCGGTCGTTATCGCTGGCGGCACTTTTAACGGGGCGGTCAGCGATGGCGGTACGCTGGATCTGAATGGCAATGGGTTCTCGATTGTCGGTGCGCTGACCGGATTGGGGACAGTGACCAACACCGCTCTGAGCGGTACGGCGACCTTGACCGTGGACGGCACTGCCACGTTTGCCGGCGTGATCCAGGACGGGGCCACAGCGAGCACGGCCCTTTTCAAAGCGGGGACCGGAACATTCACGCTTTCTGGTGCCAATACCTACAGCGGAGCCACAAGTGTGCAGGCTGGTTCGTTACGCGCAAGCCATACCAGTGCATTAGAGTCTTACTCTGTTTCATAAGCGCACGGTGCGCGCATGATTTTATGCAGCAAGAGGTATTCCGTGGTAGTGAAGTCGGATCATTGCGCCGAGAAGCGAATGTCCTCGTGAGGTGACTCTCCAGCGGCGAGTTCTGGGGATCCTGGCGATGAGTCCTCGGACATGCAGGCGTTTCAGCATTCGTGACACGGCGTTGGCACGGCGACGACGTTCAGTCGGATCGCGAACCACCCCATGTAGAGATTCACGGATGTCGCAGTTGTGGAAGCCACGCAACTCGTGAGCTCCGGAGAGCACCGCCTGGAACAGACGCACATCGTCTTTGCGGGCCGGGTTGAAGCCGGCATAGCGGCGACCTTGATGAGTTTTCGACTCTGTCAGATCGGCGACCTGCTGATAGGCAGGCGTCGGATCATTCACAACGGACAGCGCATTCAGGTAGCGGTCGTTGGCGGCGCGGCACACCCGCTGATAACTCGGCAGGTTGGTCACGCCTTTATTCATCGGACACCAAACCATTGTTGGTTGCCCTTTCCGAATTCGCTTTCGACGGACTCGGAATTCACGCGGAGAATTGATGACCGTCTCCACGCGCAGAACCAGACCAAATTTGTCATACATTTTGATCCAGTTCTCTTTCACTCGATGCTTCACACGTGCACCGGGTTCACGTTTCTTCTTGCAGTCGGTGAGAACCTCGCCGAGAAAATTCCCGGTCAGTTTCCGACCCAGAAACGTTAAAATATCGCTCGCTGAGAAATTCACCACAGCATGATCCAGGAGCCGCGGATAAAGGTCCCTCAACTTCGAGCGATCCTTGAAGATCACGTCGCTGGCATATTCTGCCTGTTCGGTGACCCAGTAGTAATCCTTTCCATGCAACCAGCCGCCTTTGTCGATATGCGGATTTACCAGGCGAGCCCACTTCGACAGTTGCTTCACCCAGTTGATCTGAGCGAACTGATCCGCAATTTGCTGAGACTGCTGTGGATCATCCAGCTGAGTGAACGCATTGTCCCGCTGCACGAAGCCCATTTTCCGTCTGAGCATCTGTCGCGCCAGCCAGTCGTGTCCATTCACGTACACCTGGATGGTGTAGGGAAACCAGGTTTCCAGCCGGATGTACATCAGTCCGAAATCGCGGTCAAGAACATAGTAGTACAGCACGCGTTGCGGACGTTTCGCAAAGATCAGACGCGGCCGCTTGTCGGCATAGGCCAGCTTGATGCTGCGGCACGTTTCCTGAGTACACAGCACGGCGACCAGTCCCTCGGTGAGATTGTCCCTGCGAATGATGTCCTGAATGAATTTCTCTTTGCGAAATCTGCCCTGCCGGTATTCGTACGGACGATCAGCCTTCGCAGCAAAGGCTTTGGCGTGATCGACCAGTTCTTCCGATCGCTTTTCCAGTTGGGTGACAAAATCGACGCGGCGGATTCGCAGAGTGTAGTCCACCCAGGAATTCAGCTCTGCTTCGCTGTGAAACGGCAAATAACCCTTGAAAATGACTCTGTCAAAACACGACAGTACTGTCACAATGAGGCTGCTGAATTTTTCGAGAAATCGTTTGGCGAACTGCACGGCGTGCTCCCTGTGATGAGTGTGTGATAACATCATCGTGAGGGTAGTACGCCGTGTTTTCCATCCCGCGTCGGATCACTCGCCGATTTTCGCAGAGTTTGTTCTGAGGAACTCAATGGCCTCAATAAAGTGATCTTCAGAGAACGCGATCACAAACCGGCAAAGGCGCGGCCACACAGAATTTTGGCAAGGCGCGCGGTTGCATTAAAAGCCGTGGCATGGCCAGAATGCTCCCGACCCGGACGGAGGATAAGGCTCTGCAGAGGTGCAACCTGAGCGCCGTTCCGGGGGCCAAGTCCGAAGGCGGGCGGTCTTCGACCGCCCACCTTCCTTGCAATACGACAAACCAGCCTTCGGAATTGGCAATAAGCGAAAAAACCTTCGTGGCAGGATGCCACGACTGCGATTTGACAGGATGTTCCGCGCGCAACACATCCGTGTCCGGGGAGCGGCGAAGTCGCGACACCTCGCCTCTGGGGTGCGGGCGAAGCCCGCGTTAAGCAGTAGTCTTGGCGGAACATCTGTGGGCAGCAACGCTTCGTTGCTGGTTGGCGCTGGCGTCACTATCGCTGAGCCGCTGACGGCGTCGGTTGCCAATTCGTCTATTGTTATCGAAGGCGGTGCGAATGCTTCGGGACCAATCAACCTGGGGTCGCAACTGAGCGGCGGTGCAGGCAGCGTGGTGAGCGGGCCAGTCACGTTGGTCCGTGCCGGTGCCCAAATCGCGAATCTTTCTTCAACCAGCACGTTCACGATCAGCGGTGCGATCAGCGCTAGTGTCGTAACCTACGGCCCGCAGTTCATCACGAGCAGTTCCACGGCCGTTATTGAATTGACCAACCCGGCGAACAACTACAGTGGGGTCACGCGGATTACGGGCGTGGGCACAGTTCTTCTCGGCGCGGCCAGTGCGATTCCCGATGCCAGTGCCGTCAATATTGTCGATGCCACGGCGTCACTGCAGCTCAACAATTTCAGCGAGACCATCGGCTCGCTTGAAGGCACAGGCAAAGTGCTGATGGTTTTGGCACACTCGCGGTCGGATCGAATAATTCTTCAACCACTTATGCGGGAGTCATTAGCGGGGCCAATGGGGCGCTCACCAAACAAGGCACAGGAACGTTCACGATCAGCGGCGCGAATACGTACAGCGGGGCAACGACAGTCAGCGGCGGCACGCTGACCGTCAATGGTTCGCTTGCCGGTCCAACAACGGTGACCAGTTCCGGGACACTGAAGGGAAATGCGACGGTCGGTGGTCAACTCAGCAATCAGGGAAATCTGAGCCCCGGAAACTCGCCTGGGATTGTCACGGTCAACGGCAACTACACGCAGACGTCGAGCGGTACGCTGAACATTGAAATCGCAGGGACGAATCCTGCCACGCCGGACTTCGATCAAGTTATTGTCAGTGGCACGGTGACACTTGCCGGGGCGCTCAACGTGAGCTTGCTGAGCGGTTTCATTCCGGCGTCGGGGAATTCGTTCCGCATCATTGATAATGATGGGACCGATTCCATCGTGGGTACGTTTGCCAGCCTGGGTGAAGGCGCCACCCTGGTGGCTGGTGTGAGAGCGTTCAGAATCAGCTACGTCGGCGGGACAGGAAACGACGTGGTACTAACGGCGCTGAACAACAACACGTTCATCGTCTCCAGCACAACCGACAGCGGGGCCGGGTCGCTGAGACAAGCGATCCTGGATGCCAACGCCACCCCGAATGGGGACATCGCGGACCGGATCGTGTTCAGCATCACCGGCAGCGGTGCGCAGACCATCAGCCCAATCTCGGGTCTGCCAGGCATTAGCGACACCCTAACCATAGATGCCACTACGCAGCCAGGCTACGCCGGCACGCCGCTCGTTGTGATCAGCGGGGCCAGTGCCGGAAACGTGTACGGAGTGGTGGTGAACGGGGCGGGAGCGGCTGGCAGCGTCGTCCGCGGTCTGGTTATTAACCAGTTTCAGCTTTCCGTATGCTGGTGATCAACGGCGACCGGCGTCACTGTCGAGACAACTCCATCGGCACGGACGCGACCGGGACCGCCGCGGCCCCGACGCCGCTTTTGGCGTGGACATCAGCAAGTCGTCGGGCACGGTCGTGCTCAACAATCTGATCGCCGGCAACCTTGACTACGGCGTCGTGGTGACTGACGGCGGAGTGGTTGGGAGTGCGACTGGGACGGTGATTACGGGCAATCGAATCGGGACAAATGCGGCCGGTACGGCCGCCCTGCCGAATGCTGGCGGCATTGTGCTCGATAGGGCCACAAATACGATGATCGGCGGCACGACGGCCAGTGAACGCAACATCATCAGCGGCAATGCTGGCTTTGGGGTCGATTTGCAGAGTGCAGGTGCGGGGAACTCGATTCGGGGGAATTACTTCGGTGTCAATGCTGCGGGAACCACTCCGCTGCCAAATTACTTCAACGGAAACAATGCCCTCGATATCTTTGGCAAAGGAACAATTGGCGGTCTGACGACTACACCGGGGACTGGAGCAGGCAATCTGTTTGGCGGCATGGTCCAGTTGACGGGTGCCAGTACATTGCTGGGGAACACTTTTGGGCTTCAAGCGGATGGGACAACCATTTTGGGCGTAGCAGTTCCCGCGATTTTGGCGTCGAGCGGCATTCGCAGCGAAGCGGCTGGTTCCATGATCGGCGGAACGGCGGCCGGTTCGCGCAACGTTTTTGCGGGATACGGGGCAGCCAACTTCAACGGCAACAGTTATCTGGACATCCTCGGCGGCGGAACGAATACAGTTCAGGGCAACTACTTCGGCACGGACATTACCGGATTGCTGAATCGAAATCCCGGCGACGTGCGCGGTATTCAGACAGCTTTCGGGGCATCGGGGAACATTGTCGGTGGTCCGACTGCGGCAGCTCGGAACATCATTGTCGGTGGCTCACGCGGATTTGAAACCTATGATACGGACAACATCTTTGAGGGCAACTACGTCGGTATTGCTGCCGACGGCGTCACGGCCTACGGCATGTCTCAGGTCGGCGTCTTCATTCGCGACAACAACACGATTCGCGGCAACGTGATTTCAGGAAGTTCGACCGTCGCCGGTTTGCGACTGGAAGACACGTCGACCGGCTCGATCATCGTGGGGAACTCAATCGGCACAGATGCGAGCGGCACGCTGGCTCGACCGAACCTGATCGGGATCAGTGTCGGCACATCGGGCAACACGATCGGCGGCACGACGGCTGGGGCTCGTAATACCATCAGCGGCAATGCCGGCAACGGCATCGACATCAGCAGCAATAATATCCTGAGTGGCACGGTGAATTATTGGAAGGCTGATGGCATTACCAATGACGTCGTGGGTGGCAACACGGGCACTCTGCAGAACGGGGCGACGTATGCCACCGGGATCTCCGGTCAGGCTTTCAGTCTCGACGGGGTCAATGACTATGTGCAGTTCAACCGTCCAGCGGCCGTCCAGGATTTCACACTCGACAGTTGGGTGTATATCGATCCGTTGACCAACGTGGGCGAACGAGTTGTGGTGGGCTGGGACGATTATCAGTATGTCTCGTCGGGACCAAGACAGGCGATCGTTCTCAAGTCCAGTTCCCCGAGCTATGGTGGTGCCAACGCGGCCGATGGACGCCCCGCCTTCGGGATCCTGAATGGCGCAACATTCGACCGAATCAGCGCTCCATCAGCACTCACAGCCGGCTGGCATCATCTTGCCGGTGTTCGGTCCGGGAACAGTCTGCGGCTGTATGTGGACGGAGTTCAGGTGGCGAGTACGACCTCCACGATTCTCAACGCCCTGCAGCCCAATGATTCGCTGGTGATTGGCCGCAGCAACACTCACCCGGGACTCGCGAACCCTGCTCATTTCTCCGGGCGAGTGGACGAGACGGCTCTCTACAACCGCGCATTGTCCCTCACTGAAATCCGGAACATCCAAAGTCTGTCGGGTGCAGCAAAGGTCAGCAATACCGTCCAGGGGAACTACATTGGAACGAATGCCGCAGGAACGGCGGACCTTGGGAACGGAGGGAGTGGTGTCTCTGTTCAGTCCGGCTCTCCGGGCAACCGGATCGGTGGTTCGGCGGCCGGCGCCGGAAATGTGATCAGCGGAAATGATCAATACGGGATCAGTACGTCCGGATCAGGAACATTCATCCCGGGCAACCTGATTGGTACAAACGCGGTCGGAACCGCGGCGGTTGGAAACACGTTTGACGGGATTCTGAGTACTGGAATCGGCACGCACATCGGTGGTTCCGTCAGCGGCGCCCGAAACGTCATCTCCGGCAACCTGAGAAACGGTATTTTGATGAGCTCCAGTTACACGGTTGTCTCCGGCAACTTTGTGGGTACGAACGCGAGCGGCACGGGAGCGTTGCTGAACAGCATCTCCGGGATCCAGTCCTCCGGAAGCAACAACCTGTTTGGAGGCTTCACTCGATCAGAACGCAACGTGGTTGTTGGCTCCTCCAGTGCGATTTCCCTCAGCGGCGAATACAATTCCCGCATCTCCGGTAATTACATTGGCACTGATGTCACCGGCACGATTCCGCTGAGCGGCAACGGCAGTGAGGGCGTGAGGATGTTTGGGCATCCGGCCGATTGTTCCGCCGGGGTCGCCTGTGATCTCGAGGTGGGCAGCGGCGATTCGTGCTGTGGTGACAGATGACGATGGCAAGAGCGGTGAAGGCACCGTGACCCAGGAAGTGAACAATGTCACACCGACAGTGACTCTTGAACCAAGCTCGACAAACACGAATCCGGCATTCATTTCTCTGAAGGCAGTCGTCACCGACCCCGGCATTCGCGACACAATCAGCGTGACGTGGACAGCGACACCTGTGGGCGGTCCCTCAACGGCCAGCCAGTCCGGCACGTTGACGACCTCCAACTTGTTTCAAATTGATCGAACGGCTGCCCCGACGTCTGTGTGGAAAGTGTCTGTGACGGCCAAGGACGATGACGGAGGCACCACGCTGTTTGAGTCGGCTTTGCTGGTGGGAACGAACGGGAATGACACGGGCGTCAATCGTCTGATTGTGACCAATGCGACGTTCACCAACGCCGGAACACAGCATCTGATGGCGCTGGCACTGGACGGCGACGACACGATTGATGCCACCGGTGTCACGGATCCGAGATTCAGCGTTGTGCTGGTCGGGGGCGCGGGCAAGGATGATCGCTACGGGGGCGCCGGCGATGACGTGTACTATCTGGCTCAGGGCAATGATAATGCCAACGTGCCTTATGCCGGTGGTCCGACTCCTGTGGAGGCAGGGGATGATCGGTATGTCCTGCGTCCAAACAGTATCCTGACGGTCATCGACAAGGGTGGTGAAAACAGTCTCGAATTCGGGCTGGCGGACATTGGGATCACATTCGATCTGAGCTTGGTGAGCACGACTACGATGACGACTCAGGATGTGCTTCCTGTCGAAGACCAGGACCCGATCCATGAGGTGCGGACACTGGGGACATTCACGGAACTGATTGGCAGTACGTTTGACGACACGCTTACGGGTGACAGTGATGCAACGGTGTCAGGTGGTGCCGGAGATGACGAATTCCGTGTCAGTGACAACACGGTAAATGCCACATTCTATGGTGGTGCGGATGACGATATCATGACAATCTCCGCATCGACCACGGGCATTTCCGGTCTCAACTTTGGCGGCGACGCCGGGCTGGACCAGTTGTTCAACTTTGGCAACATCACCGGGCTGACGTTCAATGGCGGTGCGGACGCTGACATTTTTCAGAATCTTGGAACTGTGCTGGGCAACCTGAACTTCGGCGGTGATGGTGGCCTGGATGCATTGTTCAATACCGGCAGCATCAGTTCCCTGGTGTTTACCGGGGGAGCAGACGCCGACATCTTTCTCAGCGGTGGCGCCGACGACGACATCCTGCTCAATGATGGCCCGGTGATTGCATCGCTGGTCTTTACCGGTGATGCGGGCAATGACACGCTCTGGAACCGCAAGGGCGGGATTCAGGTGGGTTCCATCGTATTCACAGACGATCTCGGTATTGACGTCCTGGTCAATGACGCGGCCGGCATTCTGAATCTGACCTTCACCGGTGGAGCGGATGGTGATGTGCTGCAGAACAATGGATTCGTGACGAATCTGAAGTTTACCGGCGGGGCCGATGCCGATGTGCTGGTGAATTCCGGTACCGTGACCGTGCTGACGTTCGGTGGCGGCGCCGATGATGACATTCTGCTGAATCGCGGCACTCAGGTGGACGTGCTGAATTTTTACGGAGACGGCGGACTTGATTTACTGTTCAATCTGGGAGCTGTCACAACGCTGACCTTCTCCGGCGGGGCAGACGACGACATCCTTGTAAACAGTGCGCCTGTCGCGTCTTTGGTGTTCTTTGGCCACGCGGACGGCCCCGAAACGCTGGATGACGGTGCTGACACGCTGGTCAACAATGCCGCCGTCACAACGCTGACCTTCTCGGGTGGTGCTGATGATGACATCCTGCAGAACAATGCCACTGTCGTCTCGCTGACATTCCTCGGCGGAGGCGATGACGATGTGCTGGTCAACAATGGTCGTGTGCTCACACTGCTGAGTTTCTCCGGCGATGCTGGCGCAGACACGCTGATCAACAATGCCGGCGGAGTCGGTCGGTTGTTCTTCACTGGTGGTGCCGATGGCGACACGCTGCGAGTTCACGGTCGGGACCTGGGCAGCGTTACGTTCCATGGCGGAACGGGAACGGACTCGTTTACGTACAATGGTGTAGGCACAGCGGCGTCTATCGTGACCTTCCTTGCTGGACCCGGGAATGACTTTTTCGCGATGCGGGGTGCAGCGACCACCGTCAGCTACGACGGCGGGGAAGGCAATGACAGCGCCATGATTGTGGGCTCCGGAACAATGACACTGACAGGCGGGGACGGTGATGACCTTGTCCGCTTTGTGTCGAACCCGCTGGCCGACGTGACGCTGACCGACAGTTATTCGGGCATCAATGACACGTCAAAAGACACGCTGGATTTCAGCAGCTTCGCAGGCGGCGCAGTCAATCTGGATCTGCGGCTGATGAACGTCTGGCAGTCGCAGGGTAACGGACAGCTGCGGATCAGGCTGACCGACGGCATGGCGTTCGAGAATATCATCGGCAGTCAGTTTGCCGACACGATCTACGGTAACCCGCGCAACAACTACATTGGCGGGGCGGACTTCGATGATGCGTTCACAGGGCCGGTGGCGTCGACTCGCGGTGAGACGCAGTGGGTGCTGCTCGACTTTGTCTCGTACACAAACACGGGGCTCACCGACACCGTGACAGGACTGCCGGATGCCGGGGAACATGTCTACATCGACCGAAATCGAACTCATTCGCCAGCGCGTGGAAGCGGTCTATCGCGGACCGAACGCAGGAGATCCGTGGTTTGATGTGCGAATCGTCACGAATCTCAATGACATTCCGACGGAGTACCTTCCGACGGAGTACCGCAATGCGAGGTTCGCCACGATCTACTTCAACCAGACCCCGACATCCGGGCGACCAGGCGGACTGGCCAGCGAAATTGATCCGGGCAATGTGAATCTGGGCGGCAATGCCGTCGTGCAGGTGAACGGGCTGCTGGGAGGAATCATCACCAGCCTCGAGAGTGAAGCCGAAATTGAAGGTGACCTGGACGCATTCAAGGGCGATCATCAGCTGGTCAGTGATTTGGAAGTTGGTGCGACGAAGCCGGCAGGCACCAGCGATAACTTTGTGCGATTGTCTTCCAAAGTGGCGGCTCACGAACTGGCACACCTGATGGGTCTCCGGCACCAGGACAGTTTTGGTCCGATCGGATCGGGTGTCCATGATCCTCCGGGAATTGGCGGTTACAAACCGGTTTATACAGGGCCGGCAGGCGGCGTCGAGACGTTTGATCATCTGATCGGGTCACCGGCGACCATTGGGACGACTCGATTCGACGATCTGAATGACCTGTTCTTCGGGGAACGCGAAGCGATCAAGCTGGCGTTTGCCAACAGCAATCCGGCCCAGACAACAATCACCAGCACCGGCGGCAATCATTCGCAGTCCATGGCGACGGCGCTTAAGCCCGTGACACTGGCGGTGCCGAATACGCTGAGTCGCGGGCTGAATGAGCCAAAGGACTTCTTCGTGCAGATCGCGTCGGTGCTCGGAGAGATCCGTGTTGATTCAACGATGCAGAAGAGCAACAGCGACTGGTATTCGTTTGAAGGCCGAGCCGGCGACCTGATCAACATTGACGTGTTGTCCAATTCAGTGGCTCGGTTCGGCACAGGGGCTGGCGGCGCACTCACACCAGATGATTACGTGGATACGATCGTGCGAGTCTGGTACGACGTCGGTGGCGTGCGCACTCTGGTGCCATACTATGACGGCACAGCAGTGAACGACGACACGTTCGAGCCTACGGACTCCAGTATCATCGACCTGGTGCTGCCGACCAGCGGGACGTACTACATCGAAGTCGACACGTTCAAGCGTGAATCAACTGATGCTGATTATGCTGCGGCGGTTGCCCTGCAGCTTCAGTTGCAGCAGCGTCAGACGGACACGGATCCCTCGAACGACTTGTCACCTGCCGAGATGGATGTCCTGCAGCGACTGACTGACACCCTGGAAGACACAGACACGGGGCGTTACCAGCTGATTATGTCGAAGTTCCGAAAAGCCAGTTCATCCGACCTCATCGATGACCTGAAGGGCTTTGGCGGCGTGGACATCATCGTCGGTGGTCCGGGGGAGAATTACACTCTGGATTTCAGCCTGGGTTCTGCTGCCACCAGTGTCAATGAGGGCAGCGCATTCAGCCGATTAGTCACGGTCAGCGACCGCGGCGGTTCAGACTGGACTGGCAGAACGGTTAACTACGGCGACAATACAGGCGATCTGGACCTGGTTGTGAGTGAGTCAGGTGAATTCATGCTGAACCATGTGTGGGCCGACAATGGCTCATTCACGGTGACTGTCTCGATCGTCGACGATATTGGGCAGACGCTGACACGGCAGCTTGATATCACCGTAATCAACGTCGCTCCAGCAGTCGCGATCAACGGAGCCCCGGCGACCAGTCCAGAGGCCACAGCGATCACGTTGACAAGCACGGCCAGCGACGTGGCGGGAGCGAATGATCCTCTGACCTATGTCTGGAGCGTCACAAAGAACGGTGCGAATTATGCAACCGGCAATGCTTCAGGATTCAGCTTCACACCGGACGACAACGGTGCCTACGTTGTGACACTGACGGTCGATGATGGCGATGGGGGGAATGGCACCAGCACAAAATCGATCACTGTCAACAATGTTGCGCCAACCCCAACCATCAGCAGCATCAGTTCAACGCGACTGGAAGGCACTTCCATCAGCTTTTCCGGTACGGCAACGGATCCGGCAGGTTCGCGCGACACACTCAGCTATGTCTGGAACTTTGGTGACGGATCTGCGACGGCCAGCGGCGCAGATGTGACGCATATCTATGCCGACAACGGCACATTTACAGTAACGCTGACTGTTTCGGACGAAGACGGCGGTTCGGCATCGACCACCCAGACCATCACGGTGGCGAATGTCGCTCCGACCGCTGTGTTTTCGAACGGTGGCGATATCACACCGAGCCAGACGGCAACAGTTTCGTTCTCGAACAGTACGGACCCGTCGCCCGAGGATATGGCGGCGGCGTTTCAGTATTTCTATGACTTCGACAACGATGACACATTTGATTTGTCCTCGTCATCCTCGTCGGTAAATGTGCCATCCAGTTACACCGCTGGTGCCGGCACAAAGACGGTGCGGGGGCGGATTGCGGACAAGGACGGCGGAAATACCGATTACTCGACGCACTTCGCTGTGATTCAGGTGCTTTCGACGGCCGCCGCGACCGTCAATGTGGACCGTACGCTCTACGGTATTGAGAGTGTTCGGATCACAGCCACCGTTGCCCCGGCGACAGCGGGAGGTTTCACACCCACAGGAACGGTGAGCTTCTATGACGGCTCGACGCTGCTGGGCATGGCAACTCTGAATTCCGGTTCGGCCACGCTCGATCTCGGCACAACGACGCTGCCCGTGGGGACGCGGTCGGTAAGTATCGTCTACAGCGGAAACGCGGATTACCTGAGCAGCGAAGATGATGTGTCGGTCACTGTGCTGGCACCGTCGCTCATTCAGGGATTTGTTTACCTGGATCAGGACAACGACGGCCAGGTGGATGTCGGTGAAAACGGCATTTCAGGAGTGACTGTGACCTTGACGGGAACAGATGATCGCGGCAACACAGTGAATCTGAGCGTGCCGACTGATTCCAACGGTGTTTACTTCTTTAATAACCTGCGGCCAGCCAATGCTGCAGGATACTCACTGACACAGAATCAGCCGGCAGGCTACGCTGATGGTATGGAAACACTTGGGACAATTGGCGGAATCGCTGCCGGCACAATTTCCGGCAACGATTCCTTCAGCGGAATTGTGCTGAGTGACGGTCAGCTCGCGGAGAACTACAACTTTGCCGAACTTTCGACATCGGGTGGTGGTGACGGAGCCATTCAGCAGGGTGAAACGGCGGGCATCGGTTTCTGGCAGAACAAGAATGGTCAGAATCTGATCATCGCTCTCAATGGCAGTGCATCGTCCACACAGCTGGGCAACTGGCTGGCAGCCACATTCCCGAAGATGTACGGAAGTCTGGCTGGCCAGACAAATACTCAGGTGGCGGCGTACTACAAGAAGGCGTTTGCTCTGAACGGCACGACCTCACCTGGCGGGCCGCCCAAACTGGATGCCCAGGTGATGGCCACTGCATTGTCGGTGTATGTCACCAAATCCTCGCTGGCGGGGAACACGGCCTCAGCCTACGGATTCCTTGTGACGACCCACGGAGTCGGAACCGGATCCGTCAACGTGACAAACCGCGGAGCTGCGTTTGGAATTGCCGACAATTCGACGATCACGATCATGGACCTGCTGCTAGCCGTCAACAGCCGGGCTCACGATGGCTTGTTGTTTGACGTGAACAGCAATGGAAGTCTGAGCAGTGCCGAGATCAGTCTGCGTGTGCTGGCGAATTCACTGTTTGACGAAATCAACGGGCTGGGAGGATTCTGAGGCAGCACCCGGATATCGAATACCAGACGGATGATGCTATACTTCAGGAGTCGCGGATTCTGTTTTCCGAGATTGCAGACAGGTTACCTATATGAATCGCCCCACTGCTGTTCCCGACAACGATGATCCCAGGCCTGATTCACCAGGTGATGCGACATTCATTTCTGACATTCAGGCGGCGGGAACCGTGAATCAGGGAGAAACGCAGGAAGCTCCGGTGACGCCGGCTGCGTCTCCTCCCAAGGGCAAAGCAGTTGCTGCCGACAGAGGACTCCGTGCTCCGTCAGAGCCCGTGGTGGCCGGCACGGTGATCAGCGTGCATCCGCCTGCAGACTCGTCGTCCCTGGAGACCGCTCAGGCTTTGAATGAGCAAGTGCATCTCACTCCGCACGGCCCGAAGTTTCCAAAAGATGCCGGTGAAAAACAGAGTTCTCCTGACCGTCACCCGGATGGCCGGAAGTCAGACCCGGGAACGGAAAAAACCTTTGTGCAGTCTTCCGCCGACAATGTCGACGATTTGGGTGCCACAAAGATCGGCCTGCCCGACAAGAAGGACAGCGAGGACTTCTTTGAAACGGTGCCCGAAGAATCGTCCGGCAGGCGGGGAGACGGAATTCGTGGTTACGTCGTCGGCGACTACCAGATCATTGGCGAACTCGGCCGGGGCGGCATGGGAGTTGTCTACAAGGCTCGGCACCGCAAGCTGAATCGCACGGTGGCCCTCAAGATGATTCTGGCCGGCAAGCACTCGGGAAATGAGGCGTTGCAGCGGTTCATCGCAGAGGCCCGGGCAGTCGCCACTCTGCAGCATCCGGGGATCGTGCAGATCTTTGATATTGGCGAACACGAAGGGCTGCCGTATTTCTCGCTGGAGTTCGTCGAAGGCAAAGACCTGCAAAAAGATCTCAACGGCCTGCCTCGGGATCCAAAGCGTTCTGCTGAAATGGTTGAGCAGCTTTGCATTGCCATGCAGTATGCTCACGACCACAAGATCCTGCACCGTGACCTGAAGCCGGCCAACATCCTGCTGGACAAGAGCGGCCACCCGAAAATCACTGACTTTGGACTGGCGAAGAACGTTGATTCCGAGGCTTCAGGAGCCACCAACGATGGGACTGTGATGGGCAGTCCCAGTTATATGCCTCCTGAGCAGGCTCGGGGGGATTTGTCTTCCGTGTCACCCCGGTCAGATCTGTATTCTCTAGGGGCAATCCTTTACCAGATGCTGACAGCCCGACCACCGTTTGTGGCAGAACGCGCTCTCGATACAGTTCTGCAGGTGATCAACAACGATCCGGTTCCACCAGGAAAGTTGCAGCCGTCGCTGCCGGTGGATATCGAAACAATCTGCATGAAGGCCCTGCAGAAAGATCCGGCCGCGCGATATCCCAGCTGTGCAGAACTGGCTGCTGACCTGCGAAGGTTCATCAATGGTGAGCCGATTCTGGCGCGTCCTGTCAGTCGGCTGGAGCGAGGCTGGCGGTGGTGTAGACGGAATCCAAAGGTGGCGATACCGTCGACACTGGCCAGTTTGTTTATCGTCGCGACAGCCATTATTTCCACCTGGGCCTGGTCGGTCACATCGGCTCAGGCCGTTGTGATCAAACGGGAATCAGACGAGAAAGAAGTTCAGCGCGCGATCGCGGTCGAGGAAAAAGACAACGCAAATCGCCAAAAAATCCTTGCTGATGAAGCCAAACTACTCGCGGAAAGAAACGAAAAAATTGCCCAGGAACAGGCAATGCTGGCTTTGAAGAATATTCAGCTCGTGGTCACGGAAGTCGACGACAGGCTGGCTAAAGAACCGGCCATGAGTGAAATTCGCATCGCCATTCTGGAGATCCTTGAAAAGAAGTGGGACGAACTTGACGTGGCCATGACGGGCGGGCTGCAGGGTCAGGCGGTCCCCACTCTGATGACGGTTCGTCATAAAATTGCGAAGGCCTGGGAAAGCCTCGACAAACTTGCGGATGCCGATGAACAGGTCGTAAAGATCTACGAACAGGGAAAGGAGCGACTGGTTGTTAAAGGGCGACTGGATTCCCCCCGTTACAATCTCGCGGTGATTTGTCGGGACTGGGCACCGATCAAACATCGCCTGCTGGGAGATCCGGCAGAGAGCGACAGACTTCTTCAGGAATCGCTCGCACTGCTGCGGGAAATTATTAAGGAGCCGCAGCCAAGAGAAGACAGTCCGGCGGTTTACGAAATCCTGAATGCACTGGCAGCGACATTGCAGATTGTGGGGAGCACTCAGCAGCAGCAGGGCAAACTTCAGTTGGCCGAGGAAACATTTAAGGAAGCGATCGATGTAAACGGACGCTGCCTGAAAGAGATCGCTGACTCTGTGGCCTGGTATACCGCTTTACCGGATCAGAGAAAATCGCTTGTCAAAAATGCCTTTGAACAGTCGGAAGACAGGGCTATCAGCAGTCTGGCTCATGTTCTCGTTCGACGCGGCCGAACAGACGAGGCAATGCCCCTCTATGAAGCTGTCATCAAACGTCGGCGAACAAGTCTGGAACAGAATCCCAAGGATTTTTCTGCAAAGATTCAACTGACAGTTCAGCTGATCAGCATTGGTCAGGCCCTGATCCTGGCGGGGCGGATGGATTCCGCGGGAACGATGCTGACTGAAGGACGGGACCTTGCGCAATCTCTGCATGATCTGGACCCGAAGAATGCCGGCTTCAAGAATGTTCTGGGGGTTGCGAACTATTACCTTGGAACCGCGCGTGACGAGCAGGAGCATTCTGAAGAAACGCTCGCAGTCTTTGAGCGTTCACGAATCCTTCGAACTGAGATTCTTGCGAACAGCCCCGATACCTCCAGCAAAGTCAACCTGATGTTGGCTGAGGCCCGCATGGGCAACGTGGAGACAGCCCAAAAGCTCGTGGATGAACTGGGAGAATCAGACAAAAAGAACGCCGACCTTCAACTGGACAGAGCTCGCGCACTTGCTCAGCTGGCACGTCAGACCGAAGGCGACCAGCAATCGGCCCTCAGGGATGCGGCCCTCACGGCGCTCGAACGGGCCGTGACGGACGGCTACAGTGACCCGTTTCGGGTGCGAGTCGAACCTGATCTCAAACCATTGCGAGACACGGAACGATTCAAAAGCGCCATCGTGGCCCTGGAATCTGTGCAGGCCGGACGCTGACTCATGCAGGTTCGCCCCGAAAACCGGACATATCAGGCGAGCGGTGCGGCGTGAGACCACCGGTACCGTGAGCCCACCGGCAGCATGCGATTCCGGCCGCTGGCTGAGGATGGCGGAACAGCGGCTGATTGACAAGAATCGCAATGACAGCTCTCGTGTCAATCCTGCTGTGATTTGCCGGGACTGGGCGCCCATCAGGTGGCGGGCAACAGGAGACCCTGCGGATGCCGCTCGCTTGAGGGATCATGCCGTGGAACTCCTCAAAGAGGTTCAGCGTGAACCGCATCCGGAACCAGGATCACCGCAACAATTTCAGATCGCTGACGTGCTCCAGGATGTGCTTTCCCAGTCTGCCATGGCTTATCTGAAGGAAGGCCGGCTCGCGAAGGCTGAAACTGCATACACTGAGATTGGACAGGTTTGCGAAACACTGTTGAAAGAGATTGATGCAAAGGCGGAGTGGGTGACAAAGCTGAAACCGGAGTTTCAAAGTGCGGTACAGCAGCATTTCCAGCGCAGTCTTGAGGTCTCACGCGCCGGGCGAGCCAACAATCTGTGTCGACTTGGAAGAACAGACGAGGCCATTCCGATCTTTGACGGAATCGTTCAGCGATCTCGCGAAGCGGCCCTGAAATCGCCCGAAGATGCGAATGCTCGCGATCAACTGGCGATGCAGTTGCGGAATTATGGCCAATACATGCTCAGAGCGGAGAGAACCGAGGATGCAGCGCGACTGCTTGCGGAATCACACGACCTTACAGAAAAGAACTTCAGCGCAAATCCAACAGACGCGGGTTTAAAACACAGCTACAGTTATGCCCTTTACTACCTGGCAGTCGCTCGGGATGCCCAGGGACTCGCACCGGATGCACTCGCCCTGTTTGAACGGTCACGAGCAGTCCGCGCAGAACTTGTTACTGCTTCGGCTGACGTAAGTAACAAAGTGGATCTGATACTTTCTGAGGCGAGGATCGGCAATGTCGATGCGGCAAAGGCCCTTGCCGACGAACTGTCTGCCTCCGACAAGAAAGACCCCGACCTCAGACTGGATATCGCCCGAGCGATGGCTCAGCTTACACGCAGAACCGAAGGAGATGCCAGGGACGCTCTACGCAACGCCGCGCTGGATGCACTCGATCGCTGTGTGGAAGATGGACAGAATGATCCGTTCACGATCTCTACTCAGCCTGATCTGATTCCTGTGCGGGATGATGACAGATTCCGGGCAATTGTCGCAAAACTGACCGAGAGCCAGGGCGAAAAGGCGGGAGAGTGATATTTTTAATTTGATACGCACTCGATTCTTCGAGATACGAACTCGAGTCTGCGCCGGCTCTGATTGCTGAAATTCTAAGCGCGGAAGCGGGAACCTCCGGGGCAGTATGTTCCAGGGCCGAGCCCGGGAACAAGTTTACAGCCCGTCCAGTTCGTATTTGAATCCCACCCGAAAGAATTGGAGAACGGCACTAGGTCTTTGAATCCAGATTTTTGTCATCCACATGAAACGAGGGCGCGTAGCGTTCACGCTTCCACTGGCTGCGCGACCACATGTCAATTCAGACGACATCGGCACACTGCGAGTACCGGTCGCGGTACAAACGGTCGACTTGTTTGCTGCCCGCGATGCGGCCGTCACAGACGTCAGTCGCGATGCAGCCCATTCTGTTTCACTCGGACTTTTTCTTCAATCGTTCCCGCCAGGCAGTGAGTGTGCCTTCGGGGTCAGCTTCGAACGCCTGTTTGCAGCCTTCGCAGCAGACGAAGTAGGTCTTTCCGGCGTGAGTGACAGAAATGGTGCCAAGGCCACCAGTGACAATACACTGTCGTTCGCCCGTGTTTCCGCTCGCCAGTCGTTCGCCAGCCCGCGTCATTCCGATTTCATATTGGCGCCGAAAAGCAGCCTCGGAGCGGACACTTTCTTCGAAGAGCAGCGTTATGCGAATGTCGTTGATCTTCCGCAGGGTGAACCGCAAGCGAGGTTTGCCGGGTTCCGGGACGGATTCAAACACCCAGTGATCCTGCGCTGACTTGTCGGTCTGAGCGGTAGCATCTGATGCCGGTGACTTTTCCGGTTCTGTCATTTCTAACGCGATCGCAAGCTTTTCCGGCTGATGAAGTTCGACGATCGGTCGCCCCGTTTCGGATGCAGCTGCGAAGAAGATCCGCGTGGATTTTTCGCCCGGTTCAAGTTGCAGCAGCAGGCACGGGATCTTTTCATCGAAGTGCCAGACCGTGTGCGCTTTTTCAGACCATGCTCCGGAATTGGAACCACGTTTAGGCTGCGCCACGCCTCTCCAGTCGCCGACAAGAAACGACAACGGAGATAGTCCGGAGACGACTTTCTCCCGGTTCGTTTCGGCCTTCGACAGAATCACAGAAGGCGTCGGCGGGGATGTGACTTTCGGTTCGTCAGGACTCCCGCCTGACGCAGCGATGATCAGCGGTGTGATGAGAGTGACAACGATCAGATTTCTCATGGCTTCTGCCTGCTGAGTTGAGTTTTTGTACCGACGGGCTGACGGCGCTCGCGTTACAACATACCATCCGGCCCCCGCTGCGTCGATCGGCAGGGGTTGCCGGTTCTGCATCGACAAAAGAGTGAAGGAAGGCAACGCCATGCTCCCGATCGTCAGAGCGTACAGGCGGAGGAATCGATACGTGCGGCATAACTTTCATCGAAGCGCGAAAACGCAGGATCGGTACGTTAGAAAGGCGAGCGAGCGAAAGCATGGTCTTCCGATGAAGACACTCGGGATTCCACCGAGATTGGCGGTGGGTGACTGGAACTAAGATTCGTCAGGATCAACACTTTTCACACTGGTACACAGAGTGGAAAGTCGCTCGAGGATGGGCGTATTTCCGGGCGAGACCATTTGACGAGACACCAAGGAGGGTACTATGCGACCAGCACACCACGTGTGCTCGGGATCGTTTCGGAGACTTCTGACGCCGACTGTCATCTGCCTGACAGTTTTCAGTCTGAGCGGCTGTGCCTCTGTTTCGACGTCCGACCCGGTTTATCAGAGTTCTGCATCTTGCGGTCAGCCCTGCGGAGCAGGAATGTGCGGCCTGGAAGGGCAGAACGACGTACCTCGAGAACTGCGTAAAGTTTCTTTGCCGGCCTATATCGTCGAACCGCCGGACGTCTTGTTGATCGAAACCGTCAATAACATTCGCCCTGCGACGGCTCCGGTGCATGTGGGAGAAGCGTTGCTGGTTCAGGTGAACCGCACGATCCCTCTGAGCCAGACCGAAGAATCCGTCTCCGCTCAGTTCAAAACCATCAACGGCATGTACATGATCGGTTCAGACGGATATCTGAATCTGGGCCCCGAGTATGGCAAGATTCTGGTTGCCGATCTGCCAATGGAAGCCATTCAGCAACGTGTCGATACGCATCTGCGGCAGGTGCTGACGAATCCCCAGGTTCTGGTCACGCTGCCAGCGCCTCAGAACAAACAGTTCGTCGCGGGACCGCATCTGGTACGGCCTGATGGAACAGTCGGCTTAGGTGTCTACGGCGGTGTGTATGTCTCAGGACTCACACTACAGCAGGCACGCACCCAGATTGAACAGCATTTGAGCCAATATATCTATCGACCTGAAGTTTCGGTTGACGTGCTGGCCTACAACAGCAAAGTCTATTACGTCATTACCGATGGTGGCGGTGCCGGAGAACAGGTCTATCGCATTTATGCGACCGGAAACGAAACAGTGCTGGACGCCATCGCCGGTATCAATGGACTGCCCCCTGTGGCATCGAAGGGTTCCATCTGGATCGCTCGGCCATCGCCGAATCAGTGTGCTCCGGACCAGGTCCTCACCATCGATTGGAACGCGATTGCTCAGGGGGCGCAAACGGGCACAAATTATCAGGTCCTGCCAGGTGACCGAATCTATGTGAAAGCATTGCCGCTGGTGACGTTCGATACGAAATTCGGAAGACTGACCGCACCGATTGAACGAATCCTTGGCATTACGATCCTTGGCAACGGCACCGTGCGTTCGCTGCAGGGTCAGAATCTGAATCAGAACAACTAAAAGGACAATCAATATGTTAAAGCCTGGGAAAAGGTGTCAGGAACCAACCGTTCGAAGTACCCTTCGGGCCATTTGGATATGGGTATCTGACACCTTTTCCCCGGCCAGCAGGATCATCGGTATGTCAAGGTCGTATTGGCTCAGGCTGACTCTGACAATCACAGTTGCCTGTGGCTGGTCGTCGCTCGCGATGGCCCAGTTCGGCGGTGGCAGCAATCCCCAGGGGAATTCGGCGACCATCAGTCCGTACATCAATCTGCTGCGTGGTGGAAATACAGGGTTGAATTACTATGGACTCGTGCGGCCGCAACAGGATTTTGCCATGCAGAATCAGCAACTTGGACAAGGCATTCAGAGCCTGCAGATGCAGCAGATGCAGCAGGGATCACAGATGCAGATGAACGGGGGCAGCTACGGCTATTCGCAACTGGGAATGACAGGTCACCCGGTGATTTTCAACTCGTTCGGTAACGGCCAATTTTCCGGTGGTTACTTTGGAACGGGCGGTGGCGGAATTGGTGGTGGCGGTGGATTCAACGGCGGCGGTGGCCAGTTAGGAGGCCAGTCGAACTTTGGCGGAATCGGGACCACGGGCGGTGGCTTCGGTGGTGTGAGTTCCGGATTTGGCGGTGTCTCAGGACACATGTCCCAGTTTGGTGGAATTGGCAACACATACCGCGCGGGCAGATAGTCTCCGATTCACTTTCAAATGCATTGCCAGATTAGTTTGAATTGAGAACACGGATGAACTCAAGGAAAGAAGACATGGACGTTCGTCAGTTGACACGATTGATTGGTTTCGCCGCGAAGGGGTCTCTAATCCTGCTCGGATCGACCGCCGTACTGGCCGGACATCGGTCGCAGGAGCAGCCAGCGCGACCACACATGTCGGCCGCCTGCGCGCCCAACTGGGGCTTCAATCAGACCTGCTGGAGTCGTTTCCCTCCAGTGCCGGGATGTCCAGGTTCCGGTTTTGATTCCATGTCGGCAGGTTATGAGAATCAACTACCGCAGCAGTTGCTCTACACGCCTCAGAATTCGTTGCTGCTGCCAGACTCACAAATCACTTCGCCGGTGTATGGCAATTCTCAGGCCCCGGTCAGTGTCTATCCGAACTCTGCGCCTCAGGCTGGATTTGGCGGGATGCCAGCGATGCCAGCTCCAAATGGTTTTCCGCAGTCTGTAACTCCACCGCCGCAGTTCGGACCTGCGCAGGTTCCGTCGCTTCCGGACGAAAGTTCCATTCCAGGTTCGCCTGTGCCCGGTGCGTCGTCCACACTTCCACCCCTGCCTGCGCCGCCACTGGCTGCACCAGGCCAATCGTTGTTGCAGCCGAATATGATCATGGGGCCAAATCGTCAAATGATTGCCCGACCTGTTTCCGCATTGACGACACCACTCCAGACCGGCTCTCGCTACGGCAACGCCGGGCGTTCAGTGTTGCCCGCGACGACCGCAGTTCCGATGTCTTCCGTTTCATTCTCAAATGCTCTTGTCGCGAACACCAGATTGATGCCATCGACATCGACTGCCGGAAGCCGGTATGGGAATGTAAAGCAGGCTCAGCAGTTCCCTGCTGCTCCTCAGATTTATGCGGCCCCGCACAGCCCTGCGTTGAATCCCTTTCCTCAGGGAATGTCGCAGGTTCCCGTCACGCTGGCGACGCAAAGCCGCGTACTGCCCGGCGAGGCAGCGCGGTCGTCATATCGCACCGGGAATGCGCTGCCGCCGGTCATTGGTTTCGCAGGACCGCAGTTTCCGCCAGCTCAATTGCCTCCCGTGGCGAATTACCCGACGATTCCGGCTAAGCCACTCCGCCGCACGCCGTAGTATGCATTTGTTTCGACAGTCTGAGGCTCGTCATGCTGCCCGCGTCGTTGATTGCTGCCAAGCGCGACTGTCAGGAATTGAGCGACGCACAAATTGCGTTCTTCATTCACGGCTTTGCTGCGGGAAGTATTCCTGACTATCAGATGTCCGCCATGGCGATGGCCATTTATCTCAACGGTATGACACCCCGTGAAGTTGCCACGTTGACGTCCGAAATGCTGAGGTCGGGGACTCAGCTGACGTGGCCGCGCGATGGCATAGCAAGAGTCGATAAACACTCCACCGGCGGTATCGGCGACAAGACTTCGCTGATCCTGGCCCCGCTGCTGGCGGAATGTGGCGTGCAGGTTCCGATGCTCTCCGGTCGAGGTCTGGGAGCGACCGGCGGCACGCTCGACAAGCTGGAAGCCATCCCGGGATTTCGCACGGATCTTTCGCTCGAAGAGATCACACGTTTGACGCAGTCTGTGGGTTGCGTCGTCACCGGCGCATCTGCAGAACTTGCGCCCGCCGATCGTAAACTCTATGCCCTGCGAGATGTCACGGCGACAGTCCCGTCCATCCCGCTGATCACGGGCAGCATCATGAGCAAGAAACTGGCCGAATCGCTCGATGCACTGGTGCTCGACGTCAAATTCGGCAGTGGTGCGTTTATGAAGACGCGAGAACAGGCAACGGAGCTTGCACGCTCGCTGGTCGACACCGGCAACCGTATGGGTGTCCGCACAACCTCGCTGCTCACGGACATGAATCAGCCGCTGGGCCGCATGTGCGGCAACGCCGTGGAAGTCATCGAGTCCATTGATGTGCTCAAAGGCGGCGGACCGGATGATGTGCGACTGCTGACGATTGAACTGTGCGCTGAGCTGCTGGTTTCTGTCGGCATCGACCAGAACATGGAATCCGCGCGCCAGCGCTGCGTGAATCTGCTGGCCAACGGAGTCGCCTATGAACGCTGGTGCCGCATGGTGCAGCGACAGGGCGGCGATCCGGAAGCCGCGCTTGCCGTCGCACCGCCGTCTGAATTGGGAGCCGATCGCGCCGGCGTTGTGTCAGCGATCGACACGGAAGCACTCGGCCTCGTGATCATCTCGCTTGGCGGAGGCCGTCGCAGGATGGGCGACCCGATCGATCATTCCGTCGGCCTCGAAATGCTCGTACGGCTCGGCGATGTTGTCGGCTTCGGCACACCACTGGTGCGCATTTTTTCAAAGCACCCGGACGCAGTCAAAGTGACTGTCCAAAATGCGATCACCATCAGCGGCGAAGGCTGTGCTCCGCCGCTGATCGTGGAACGTGTTTATTGATTTATCATCGTGGCAGCAAGCGACCGCCCGGACGACTATTCTGCAGGAGATCCGGCAAGATCCACATTGCCGCCGGCGAACAATGAAGCTGATCGACCGCAAATGACAAACTTCCGTTACGAAAGATTGGTCACGGTTCTGGTCTGCGTCGTCCCCATGAGTTCTCTCACGGCGTTACCAATGTTTGGTTGCCTCATCAGCGATTCACCCACCAGCACAGCACCGACACCTTCGGCACGCAGGCGCTGGATATGTGCAGGAGTGCTGATGCCGCTTTCGCTGACGAGCAGCACATCGTCGGGAATCTGCAGTTTGACCCGTAACGTATGTTCCAGCGATGTCACGAAAGTTCGCAGGTCGCGGTTATTGATTCCCAGAAGTTTCGTTCCGGTCGCCAGCACGCGCGGGATGTTTTCGAGATCGTACAATTCGATCAGGGCATCCATGCCAAGGCTGTAAGCATACCCGTACAGGTCGTGCAGTTGGACATCGTCCAGACACTCGGCAATCAGCAACACGCAGTCTGCACCCGCGACACGGGCTTCGGCGATCTGATAGCGATCAATGATGAATTCCTTGCGCATCACCGGAATCCGCACGACCTGGCGGATGTCGCGCAGATAGTCGAGGTGTCCCTGGAAGAAATGTTCGTCGGTGAGCACACTCAGGCAGGTGGCTCCGGCGACTTCGTACTGCCTGGCAATCGCGACCGGGTCAAAATCTTCGCGTATCAGTCCGGCGGACGGCGATGCTTTCTTCACTTCCGCGATCAGACCCGGGCGTTCCGCGGATTGCAGGGCCGCCAGGAATCCTCGCACTGGCGGGGCAGACTTGATCCGAGCTTCCAGGGACTCAAAAGTCACCCGATCGCGCGCAGCGGCAATTTCCCGGTTCTTCTGGGCAAGGATTTTGTCAAGAATGGTCGACAAGGGGCAAACTCCGCGTTCAGATACTCGACGGGATGGTATTGTGATCTCCGATGCTGGTCGAGGCTCTATCGTGAATTGCTCAGCGATCGTCGATAAATTTTTGCAACAGAGTCCCGGAATGTCCGTGTCAAGTCCGTTTGCCTGCTTTGAAATCTTCGCATGATGTCATTTCTGAATCCGATTCTTGCTCAAGCCGCCGCTCCGGAAGAAGTCACTGTCGGCACGATCCTCACGGCGATCCTGTTCCTCATGACGGCCGTGGGCAGTATGGCGATGATTGTCGCCTGGGTGATTCGCTTTGGCCAGACCGGACACGCACTGCCTGCGGCTCGACGCGGTGTGTTGCGAGTTCCATGGCCCTTAACACTTGTTGCGGTCGTGCTGTCGATACTTTTGACGTCGCTGGTGCTGACTTCGTCGTTGGTGGATCCCGTTCCTGTCGTCAATAACGTCGTGCCCGCCAAGCCAGCGGAAGTCGAAATCGATCCAGCGGGTACCAAAGCTGCAGCCGAAGCCCAACAGGCATCGCCGGCAACTGAGCCAAAAATTGCCGAGCCGGCATTGCCTGATACAGAGCTGACTGACAGTGCACCAATTTCAGAAGTTAAAAACGCCGATGGAAGCGACGCGACATCATCCACAAAAAAAAACAGCATCGATCCCGATCAGATGAAGAACGCTGTGATCCAGACAATCGTGATGGACCTTGTCATGCTTTTGGCCTTTGGCACTGTGGTGCTGGTGGCCAGCAACGCAGGTCGTGTTTATCTTAGGGACTCGACGGTTTCTCAGTTGCAGCCGTCAGGGCCTCGGGCTTTGATGCCTCAGCAATCAGGTCGCGCGGCAGGTGCCGGCATGGGTTTTGGTTCACCGTGGCCTGATCTCGACGATGCTTCTTCAATACCGCAGATGCCGGGCTACGACATCCTGGGAAATCGCGGCGCGACTGCTCCGGGACTAACCCCTCAAGATATGACAGTGAATGCAGACGAGGCACCGAATCTTCCTGTGTCGCCGACTCCGCAGCGGCTGCCTGAAACCGCACAGCACAATCCGTTTGCTGTCGTGCTGGAAGATGAACCATTCGGCACCGACCTGAATGCAGCTGTGGCTGTCGCAGCCGAGCCGCGTATTGCGGATGAGCGTTTCTCGTTTTCCCGTGAATTGCGATTCGCAGCGGAGGTCTTTCTGGCAGCCTACCTTCCGACGACGGCGCTGCGACTACTCATTGTGCTGATTTCAATGAGTATCGTTGGCGAGCCACCGGCTTCGCATCCGTTTCTGGAAATGCTCGAGGCCGGTGTGAGTGTGCCCATAATACTTTTGATCCTGACTATGGCCGTGTTCGTGGCCCCGATCGTCGAAGAACTGCAGTTTCGAGTTGTAGTTCTCGGAGGAATCGCTCAGCTTGGCAAACCAGTGCTGGCTCTGATCGCATCCTCGATCCTGTTTTCTTTTGCCCACGGATTTCCTGATTGCATCGCGCTGATTCCGTTGGCTTTCGCGCTCGGATACACCTATCTCCGCCGCCGCAGCTATGTGACCGTGATGCTGGTGCATTTCCTGTTCAACGGCTTTAACATGATTCTGGCTCTGGTGGCGCTGATCTGAGCGGAACCGCCTTTACACACGTGCACTTCGCGGATTGCGCTTGAGAGATTTTGATGCGTCCATATTTGCTGATGCTGTGGGGAGCATTTGCGTTTGCAGTGATGGGTGCGTTCACGCATGCCGCGGCGGAGTATTATGACTGGCAGGTAATCGCTCTGGTGCGATCAATGCTGGCGATGATGATCGCAGGTCTGCTGGCAGTGAAGGAAAAGACGTCCATGGTCTTCCTTCGTCCATGGACACTCTGGGTTCGAAGCATCGCCGGCAGCCTGAGCGTGATGTGCAACTTCTATGCATTGTCGCGACTTCCGATCGCTGATGCATTGACGCTGACAAACATGTTTCCCGTCTGGATTGCCGTACTGTCCTGGCCCGTGCTCGGCCGCTTCCCGGAGCGTGATGTCTGGTTCGGCGTGTTGTGCGGAGTCATCGGAGTCGCGGTGATGCAGGAGCCTTATCTTGCGGAAGGTAACCTCGGAACCCTGGCGGCCGTCACTGGATCAGTCACAAGTGCGGTGGCACTGATCGGACTTCATCGCCTTGGGCAAATTGCACCGAATGCCATCGTCGTGCACTTTTCTGCTGTTTCTGTTCTGGTCGTGCTGGCGACAATGCTCGCGGTTCCTTCAGAGCATGCCCTGGCGTTACAACTGACTGCGTCCTGGCCTGCCCCTGTCTACTTACTTGGAGTGGGAATCTCCGCGACGATTGGACAACTCCTGCTGACTCGCGCGTTCGCCGCAAGAGCACCCGCGCGCATTTCGGTCATTGGACTGACTCAGGTGGGCTTCGCGATGATCTTCGATGTCATTTTCTGGAATCGCTCGCTCCAGATCCATTCGCTTCTCGGCATGCTCCTGGTGATTGGGCCAACGGTTTGGCTGATGCTTCGCGGCGACTCAAGGAATGTAACGAATGCTTAGTCAGTTTGTGAGTTTACGCTGTATGCAGGGTGGGACAAGCGACAGCGCCAGCCCACCACTTCGAACAAATGGTGGAACTGCGCTCCGCTGTCCCACCCTTCGTGTTCTCCACTTCCACAAACCGCCCACCATATTTCATGGCTTCGGCACCTTCTCTTCCAGTTGACGACTCTGTGATTCGACATCGCCGAATCGCGACGGCCATGCTGTACGTTTCAGCGTTTGAAGCGTCTGCTTTGCCTCGGCGAATTGCTGTTCGTGAATCTGCGCTTCGACCAGTTTCAGGAGACCTGTCGGTTCCAGTTTGCGGTAGCGGGCGACTTGTTCCCAGTGCGGAATGGCTTCGGCCCAGCGGTCCTGAGTTTGCCGGAGTTCAGCCATCGCTGCGTGTGATTCAGCTACGTTCGGAGATGATTCGATGATCGATGTCGAGGCGCGTTCGGCTTCAGCAGGGTTGTCTGACATGCGTGTGGCAAGTTGCTGATACAGGGTCAGATCATGCTGCTGCAGGTCGATCAGATGAAGCAATTGTGAACTCGCGGCAGCTTTGTCCTCTACGGCGTCGTAGCACACGATCAGGGCCTGATGAATTTCTTTGTCGTTGGGCTGCAATTCCAGTGCGAGATTGAACTGACCTATCGCCTTGCGATGTTCATTGCGACTCTGGTACGTCTGACCAATCGCTTTTCGGAGGATCGGATTATCCTGGCCGGACTGTGCGGCCTCTGCATCCAGTTGCGCTACAAACGCATCCAGATCTTTGGATGCATTCACCGCGCTGCGGAGAGCGTTCAGCGCGTAAGTTCGGTATTCGTGACGAGCGTCCCAGCACACGATCGAAGACATCGCCGCTGTGACGGCTTCTTTGGTATTGCCGAGCGCAGATTCCGCGCTGGCGAGATTCTGGTAATACTGGGACAGCGTGTTGTCGTTCAATCCGCTGCCAGGGTTTGCCCGCTGATGCAGCGCGATTGCTTCCGTGAAGTACTGTTGTGCGCGCTTCCAGTCGTTCACGCCGATGAAACCGTTTGCCAACATCCCCACATTGCCTTCCGTCCACCGTCCGCCCTCATGGAAGTGTGCGATCGTTTGCGCAATCAGGGTTTGCAGCTGTTCGAGGCGTTTAGTGTGAAAATAAGCGGCCATCAGGTCGATGCGATACTGCATCGAATCCGGATGATGCTTCACCAGTGGTTCCAGAATCGGAATCATTTCGGCAAAGCGATTTGTTTCACGCAGCCATGTGACCAGCGTGTACTGCTCGGATTCGTTCAGGATTCCGGCTCCATGTGCAATCTGCAGAATTTCGATCGCCCGCGGTGCCATGGAAAGGCCATTGCGAAAATACTGCGCCACGGTCATCGCGCGACGTCCGGAGGAACGACGTTCGTTCAGAACTCTTTCCGCGGTGGCGGCAAATTCCGCGGCCTTTTCTTTCCAGAACTCATCGTAGCCGTTGTAGAAAATCTGGAAGTGGTTCGACTCACCAGTGCGCAGATAATACTCCAGGCGAGCAATTGTCAGCTTCAGAATGCGGGCATCAAGGTCCGTGCTGCCAGCATGAGCGCGGCGTGCTGACAATTCGTATCCAAACGCATTCCATGAATTGTCGTAATGCGTTTCCAACCGCCGCGAATACTGTTCCATGCGTTCGACGACATACTGCAGAGTCATCATGGCATCCAGCACATCACGAATGAGCTGCAGCGGATGCGTTGCTGTACTGCGGTACTGCTGCTGTTGGCGTTTCAGAACGGCGGGTAGTGTTTCGAACGCAAACTTCTGCACGGCTTCCTTCGTCCCGGCAAGCTGATGACGATGTGCCGTGTCGAATGTCCCTGTCAGTCGAGTCACCAGGGTATACCGCACGTTTTCGTCCGGGGCTGCATCCAATTCGGCAAGGCTCAGAGCGACAATCGGTGCAAACAGATTGGCTCGACCTGTGCCGATCGACACGGCACCGTCGTGTTCCAACGCATGATTGTAGAGTGACATCATGCGGTCTTTCAGCCATTTTGTTTGTTCTGTGTTTGCCGGCTGAGCGATGAACCTTTGCAATAACTGTTCCCCTGCTGCGTGGCGATTGGCAGCTTCCAGCAGCGTGACATAACGGCTGAGAATTTCGTTGTCTGCATACGGCCACAGACCGTTATTGGCCTGCGTGTAGTCACGGACTTCTATTTCCATCTGTCGCAGGGCTTCATCGCGTTCGCCATAGCTGAAGAACAACAGCTGACAAAGATCCATCGTGATCGAAAGATGATCTCGAGATAATGCCGCAGCCGTGTTCCGCAGTTCCAGCAGTTCACGAAGCTGTTCGGCTTTCAGTGTCTCGTTCGGCAATGCGCCAAGCTGAAACAGGAACGTCGCCATCATTCTCGGTTCGCCATTCCCCCACTCGCGTTGAAACGCTTTCTGCATGGCAGCAAGGCAGGAATTCAGATGCGGGCCGGGCTGGTTCAGCAGCTCCGAGGATTTTCGTTCGATGAATGCTTCCAGCAAATCGAGGGCTCGCAGATCTGTGGCCGTTCGTTCACCTTGGCGCAGTTGGTTGACTCGAACCAGAATCTCATCCGCCGTCGCCTCGTTGCGAATTTCCCCGAGTACGTAATTCTGAAGACCCTGCAGGAACGAATACACCTGCTGTGGCGATCGGCCGAGCATGGCGTCGGGGACCATCTGCAGCAACCGGAAATCGCGACAGGCACCGTACAATGCCTGAACCTGATAGAAATAGCTTTCCGGAGAAGCCGATTTCTCAAAGAGTGCTCGCAGTGCGAACAGCGTGTCCTCATTCAGTTCGCTCGGCAGCGGGATATCGGATCGCGACCAGCGGTTCTGAGTCTGATACAACATTTGTTGCAACGACTGTTCGGGCATTTGTTTGAAGGATTCAACGCGGCTGCGTTCGTATGCGTCGCGGCGATTGGACACGAGATACCAGTCGGACAACAGGCGATAATCCGAAGCCGTCAGCAGTTTGTCCTTTTCACACGCTTCAAACAACGCGATTGCTTCGTCGAGCTTACCGCGTTCGGCTAGCAGGCGAGCCAGCATTTGTCGCCAGGATGCGGTGGAAACATCGACGCGAATCCATTCTCGAAGTTCACGTTCCAGGTCGTCCGCTCGATCGAGCGCAATGAGCAAACGGAATTTCACTTGTCGCCACGGGCTGGCTGTATCGCCACCGTTCCCAATCCCGGCATCGACGTATTTCAGCAGTCGATCGACGCTTTCCGCAGGTGCCTTCGAACGCACGGCAAGATTCATCACGGTCGCAAACGCACGGCGCTTCAATTGCATTTCGAAGAATTCCTTACGTTGCTCTGAAGCCAGCAGCGATATGTCTTCGATCACCAGATCTGAGTCATCAGACTCAGCGTCATCTTTCAGCTTTGGCGGTGCGTCGCCAAGAATCCGCCAGCATCCGGATTCTGCCTCGACAAGATTTTGCCCCAGTTGAACATCGAGCCAGAACTGTTCAATGCGGAACCAAGCGGTCATTGGCTCGTCAGATCCGCGAGCCAGTTCCGCCAGACGTACGGAGAGTTCCGTGAGGGCTGTCTTTCGAATTTCGGATTTCTTTTCTGCCAACTCCTTGCGCGTCAATTTGTCCAGTCCGCCCTGATCGTGAAGCAGTTTTTCGCCGGACGCAACGCGGTTTGCGAGCATCGCATCGACCAGGCGATACAGAGCAGGCAATTCAACCGTCAGCTGTTCCGAGGTATCCGCAGCCACGCTTAACTGCTGCAACACAGTGCAGGCTTCTGTTTCAATTTCATGCGTCCACGCGGTCGTCAGCAGGTTTTCGAACAGGACTGCCGTGTACGCAGGTTTGTCGCTGTCAACAGCTGCGGCGATCCGTTCTCGCAGGAACGGCAACAACTTCGTTTCACGGAATCGACTGGAGTAGACAGTCACCAGTGCTTCGCTCAACAGACGCTTCTGATCCCGATCTTCCGTTTGCAGCCAACGCTGTTTCAGTGTCGCCGCGATTTGTTCCCAGACACTGTCCGGAACTTCATTGGCCTCAAGTTGTTTGCGGTCATCAATCGGTTCCGTCAACTCCAGCCGCCCGCTCAGCGTCCAGCCGACGAGTGAGCTCCATTGAGCTGCGGAGAGTGTCGCTCCTTCGTTTCGCAGCATTGTCAGCCATTCGCCACGCAGTTGATCGACGACATCGCTTTGTGCGAAGTAGGAATTCGACGTGCAGCGGGACACGATGTCGAAGTGATGCGGATGACGCACAAAGAACCGAGCGGTTTCTGCCAGCGGTTCAAACCATCGCTCATCGACTCGCTGGATGTTCAGATTCGGGGCCTGCCCGTTCGCAAAATTCAGCGCGGAGTCAAATCGCAACTGTTGCAGCGTCGACATTTTTCCTTCAACGCGGCCTTCCTGCAGCCACTGATCGGCCAGAGCGTACGCAGCGTCGATTTGATCATTGAATACCATCGCCGCGAGATGATGTGCGTAGGCCGAATAGTACGATGTCGTCTCAGGATTTCGGGCGATCCATTCCGTCGTCCATTGCTGGAGATCGTCCCACTTGCCCTGTTTGCGGTACAAATCCGCGACAGCGGTCCGCAAAACATCGTCGTCATAGGGACTTCGTTCCGGACGAGCCAGTTCCTGCTGCAACCATACGAGAGCCTCATGCGGCTGTCCGACTGCTTCCAGGCGATTCGCATAGTCCTGCTGAGCGTAGACATTCCATGGCATCGACTCCGCAATCGCTCGTCGCAGTTTCAGGACGTCTTCACTGTGCCCCATCCGTTCCTGACTCGACGCTTCCCGTTCATTCCAGATTTCCTGGACCCGTTGGGACATTGCTTCACGGATGCGTTGTTCGGCCGCGTTATCGTCTGGCCATCGTGTCGGAATCGTGGGAACTTTCACTGCCAGCGGACGCGCGTAGACCGGTTTGAGCAACTGATGCACGTGATAGAATTCCGGCGTTTCAGAGACGGTGTTGGCATGCTGCAGGATGAATTCAGCGAGGAACACTTCGTCCGGGATGGCGTTTGGTGCCAGCCGCTGAGCTTCCTCAATCAACCGCTGACGGGCTTCTTCATTGCGACGAATCGTGGCCAGCAGGACTGTGCGTATCCAGCGGACGCCAGGTTTGTCCGCTGCGAGTTGTTCAGCCGCATCAACATGCCTCCACATTTCGTCCCACTGCTGAATCTGCGCGTTGTGGAGAACCATGGCCAGACGATCATCAAACGTCGCCGTGGCATCCGCCACTTTCTGTCGAGCGACCTTGAGCCTCACAAATGGCTCCTGCACGAACTGCACCGAAGCTTTGTCAGCAAGAAGTTGCTGCAACTGCTGAGCGTACTCATCCTTCGTCAGGGCCTGAAGGTTCAGTTGTGTATCAGAAAGCACCTGCCCCTGATTGTTGGTCAGGACAATTCTGCGAGCCCACCATGTGCCTGCCAATTCGACGAAGTCCTCAAAAGACGTTGTGTTCTGGACCCTGCCGTCGTTCAAAACTTCGTGTTTCAGCAACACATGCCGCGCCGTGTCAATTGTGAAGCGTACGGAGTTCGCGGTGTCTTTCATCGTCAGAATCAGCCGGACCTGATTGTCTCCTGCCGGTTCAATTGCGACGTTCCAGCTGGCGTACATATGTTGCAACGGCGACAATGAGAAATCGTTCAGACTCAATGGCGGCGATTTGAGTTCACTCGCCACGGCAGCGCGGCTTCGACCCAGACGGAATGCTCTGGAATAGACGCTGCGTTCGTTCGCATCGCAGTAATTCACGAGCGTCTGTTCGCCGATATTGCTTCCCTGCGTGAGCCATGCCGTTGGAGAATACAAGACCTGATCAATGCTGCGGCCGGAAGAACGGTTCCAGCGCGGATCGAGATGTTCCGTGTCACGCAGCATTTCGATGCCGCCATCCAGAGCCTGCAGCGATTCGGTCCGCAACAAACTCTTTGCCAGAGCAATGGCTTCCGGCGACCAGCGTTCCGGATCTTTGACTGGCTCAGATGCTTTGATTGCGGGCGCTCGGCTGAGCGTTGGGAAAAGCGAGCTGATCCATGACGTGTAGTCCGGCTGGTTGTATCCGCGTTCGTAGTGACCGGGCGCCCTTTCTGCATACAGACTCAGACCACGCGTATTGGCGGCCTTCGCTTTCACTGAAATCCTTCCGTCGAAGAGCCCGTCCAGTCCGTAGTCCCCCTCGTCGCCAAGAGACTCGAATGCAGAAGAGTCGCTCTTTCGCCGCTCGAACGATTCTCTTTTGTCTTGCAGACCCACCAACAAGTCTTCATCAACGGCGAGTTTTTCAAAAGAGTCTTTTCTGTCCGATTCGCCGGATTCCTCGAGCTTTTTCTCCAGCTCCTGACGACCCAGGAAGTTGGACGAGGAAAACTCATTGGGCGATCGGTCATCCATTGGCATGTTGAAGTCCATTTCATTCAGTGAATCATTCAGTCCAAGCCCGCCTCCAAATCCACCACCGCCGCCACCGAACCCGCTAGTTAATGAGCCACCGTCTAACATGGAGAAATAGTCATCGCCAAGGCTACCGCCTGCGCTCCGCGTACCGGACATCGGATACGCGCCACGCGAAAGTGAAAGGCTCTGGAGCTGTTCAAGCCTCTGAACGTGCTGCTGAAATACTGCAGCATCGCGACCCAGCCCGGCAAGTTGGCCCAGAATCTGTCGCCGCATGCCTAATCGCCAGTCGCCTGCACGCTTCATCTGCTGCTGCAGCAACTCAAAGTTTGCGTTGTCGCGACCATCGGCAAAGTAGCGTTCGCCATCCCGCATCTCATAGCGACGATGAACTCCAAAGCGTTCACGATCCGCGTCCGTTTCCAGAACCAACAGCGACGTGTACGGCGTGATGATGTGGAATTCTTCCGACAGCCGAATGATGTCATCCTGCACCGCCTGGCTGCCACCCTGAGCGAGCAACTGATCCAAATGAGCCCGGGCCCAAAGTCGCGGAATGAATGAGTTTCCTTCCTCCGCACCTTTCAGATTTACCTTGGCAGCATAACGGACAACTTCTGAGCCTCGCTTGCCCGTCACAATGATCTCACCCTGCTGATCGGCACCTTCGGGAAGATAACGACCGACAAGAATCTGCTGAGTCCCCGCAGCGACGTTCGGCAATCGCTCAGGATAGACTGCCGCCACTTTCAAACCGCGAAATTCCACATTCAGATCCCGCAGGCCAGGTTGAGCGATCTCATTGAGCAATTCCAGCGCGGCAATTTGAGGCGTTTGCTCACCGCTGATGGAACGCGCTGACCCGCCGCCGACAGTGGCGATGCCGCCCATCACGACGGAATCATTGGCATTGCCGACTGTGACCGCATGAAGCGTGAAATTCCCCGGCGAGCGGGGGGTACCGGAGGGCTGACGCCCTCCGCTCGCCAATTGCTGCAGTCGTTTCACAAAGGCGGCCGGATCGGTGTCCCCAGCCGAAATAATACCGTCGCCGATATACACAATGTGGGCGTTCGCTGCAGCTTTGCTGATCACATCCGCGAACGCCCGATCGAGGTTCGTCCACCCGAGCGACACACGATCGCTCAGGAACTTTGTCGCTGCTGCATTGTTGTCGCCGCTGGTCGTCATGGGTTCCGCAGAAGCCCAGGCGGTTGCAACATCCGCAGCCACCAGCTGAAAATGATCGTCCGGTCCGAGAGACGCAAGGATTGCGGCGACAAACTCGGACTCCTCCCGACGCTTTTCCGAATCCATCGACATCGACGTATCGCACAGCAGCACGATCTGTAACGGATCACCGTCCGGCAGAATTTCGCGTTGCCATTTGCCGTCAGTTCCTGGCGGAGTCAGCTGCAAAAGAAAGTAGCCGTCATCGCCGCGCTGATGCGGCACCACAACCACATCCGACTGCCTTCCATCGATTTCGCAAACGACTTCGAAGTCTCGTGTCGGTGCATACTCCTGTGCCGAGAATTCGACTTGTGCTGAATGAAAGGCGAGCGGCAGGGCGTCAGCCCTCCGTGTTCGTTCGGTTCCAGTCGCACTCGGTGGGCTGACGCCCAACCGCTCGCCAGAAGTCGCAATCCGCGCCGTATGCGTCGGGCAGGTCACACTCTTCAGCGCCAGGGCCGAATTGACCGTAACCGTCAGCGACAATTCCCGCAACGGCGTCGTTCGCAGCAACTCGCTTCGCAGTCCGTAAGAGTACCGGTACCGACTAGCGCGGAGTGGCAACACCTGCGTATAAACGATCTTGATTCGCTTTTCTGAATGCGCCTCGATCGGGAATACGCGAGCCTTAAAAATGTTGCCGCCGGTCCATTCCAGCAATCCGGGATCGCGTTTCTCACGCAGGATAGTTTCGTAGATCTCACGAGCCCTCTGCTTCTCCACGACATCCGCTTCGATCAAGTCGTTGCCGATCCACATGCCAAAGCCACTGATAGACGCATCCTGAGGCAGCGGAAAGTGGAATACACCTTCCAGGCGTCCGAGCGTATGATTGACGAATGACTCTTCAATCGTCGTCCGTGCGATCTGGTCGCGAATCTCGACGCTGACCTTGTGATAGCCGACGGTCAGCGGTTCGTTGCGACCGTCGGGAAGTGTCACGATCAGCGAACCCAGTGATTCGTTGTTCGACGTGCCCTCAAAGCCTGCCAGCCACGGCGGCGTCTCCGCGATATCGACCAGCTTTTCGTCCCGGTCAACTCGGACCAGCAGTTTTTTGCCAATATCAATGAATCGTTTTTCTGTGCGCGGCCCCAGCAGAGAGAATCTCCACGCCTCTTCAACGGTACTCAGTTTTGGAGATACCGTCTGAATCGTGCCGGTGTGCAAACGTGCCTCAGTCGGCGAAATACATTCCAGCAGCGTTCCCGGTCCCAGCGTTAATCCCACATCCGACGAGAGTGTGACCTTGACCGCATTCGCACCACGCAGTTCGGTGCGAATCCAGTCACCCGGACGGAGCAGCGTCTCACGGCAGATTGGCGTCCAGCGTTTGGCCAGCATTGGTCGCAGGACAACGATTCCCTGGGCTTCGCTGATCTTGCCGATCCGTCCATCTTCCGTCAGTGATTTCGTCACCGCGAACTTTTCGTCTGCGACTTGAACGTTCATCGACACCAGTCGCATCTCCGCCAGTGGCGGACCTGTGCGTTTCGTCCCGGATTTCCACGCCAGAATCTCCACCAGTTGCAGGCTTTTTGCATCGGCTGACGCTTCAATCTCCAGGTTGCCATTTCCAGTTGGCAATGCCACTCTGTAAACCAGACAGTCACGCCCTCCGCGCGTGGCTTGTGCGACCGGTCGCGCGTCGAGCAGTTTCGACGCATCGGACACACCCAGATCCAGCAATCCGATCAGATCGATTTGCTGCTGCGGTCCAAGGAACCACGGAGAATCGGATTCGATGGCCGTGTTTTCCGCTTCATCAATCTTCCACAGTCGCGACCCCGCCGCGATCTGATAGCGCTGCGGTGATTCTTCCCGGCGCAACAGCCCGGGGGCACGCACCCAGACATCGGCCGACTGGCCTTCTTTGCTGACTTTAAGCTGCAGAGAACTCGCGCTGCGGAGTTCGCTCAGCACGCTTGAAAACGGCGTCGTGCTCAACGCTGACGAATTGTGTGTCGCTGTCAGCCACAGCACAACCGCTGAAACAACCGCCACAATTCCCGCGAAACCTCGTGTGGCCAGTAACATGATCATCGGTTTTCTCCTCTTGTCTTTGCCTGATCGCCGACTCTCTTTGACGACGGCAGGTCGCGTATTCTCCGGGTGACCGGATTGAACCGGGACTGGCGATTCTTCGAACGCAGCTGCCGCGCGTAGTCGGAGTGATTCCAGAATCGCAACATCCGGAGCGGGCGCATCCACATCGATCGTCCGCATTATGGCGGCCAGTCGCTGTTCGTCGGGTTCGGGTTTGTTGTCTGTATTTTCGATTGTCATGACAGTCGGGCTCCCAGATCAGAGCCTGCAAGGATTTCAAACGCCGCACGAAACTCCCGCCGCGCGCGGGCCAGTTTGGATTTTGTCGCTTCCGCAGTACTACCGGACTGCGCCGCAATTTCTTCCAGACTGCAATCGTCGAGATACTTCGACGTCAACAGAATTGCGTAGTCCACCGATAGTTCGGCGAGGACTCGCCGAACGAGTTCCGCCACTTCGCGTTGTTCTTCGATTTCACGCGGCGAATCATGGGACTCGAACAAACCCGCGACATCAATTTTTCCGCTCTCGGCCAAAGCCCTCCAGCGATTCGCTCGTTCGGCCTTTCGCCAGTAATTCGAAACCTGCCGATGCACGATGCCCGTCAGCCAACTCCATAACGTGCCTTGCTCCGCATCAAATCGTCGTGCTGAACCTGCTGCTGCCAGAAAAACCTCCTGCACCACATCCGCAACGCCCGCCGCATCCGGCCCCACAAGCCTGGCCGTCAACCGCCACACCGCGATGTTGTAGTGCGCATACAGCGCAGCCCAAGCCTCCCGATCGCCTTCCCGCAACCGGCGACCGACGTCAAGTTGTTCCTCAAGGCTGAGCACTGAACAGGCTCACAGATGACAGTAAATCCTCTGCATAGACATTGGCGCGAGGGCGTCCATAGGTGTCGCAGTTTTTTGCAGAATGCGTGAATTTCGCCAATCGTAGCGTTTCACCGCGTGTCATGCCTCTGCCGCAGCGCTGCGATCACGATCCGGAGACTCCCGTCATTGCTCGCTTTTCTTCGACTTCGGACGTTCCTTGGCGGCCGGCGATTCAAAGTACAATCGCACGGTAGAAACGATCGAGATTTCGGACTGCATCGGCAACTCTTTGGATTGCACATCACCGTCCGGATAAAGGCCGCGGTAATACGTGTTCTTTGGTCGAAAAGTACGAAGCACTGGAATGTCACGGCGTGAATAGGAAGTCTCATATTCCGCGTCGTTGCTGTTGGTGAACGATTCGTACAACGACTCGGGATAATAGGTACGAGTTGATTCCTGCAGATTGATCAGCGGCGGCTGCTGTTCAAACAAAGCGCCAAGCAACGTCACCGATTTTTCCTGAGCGGCCTTGACAGCTGCGGCACGTGCCTTGATTTTCATCTCATCAAGTTCTTTGCTCCAATAGTCGAATGCAATAATGTCGGCGACATCTTTTTCAAACGCCAGATTGATGGCTTCCATCGCCTTGACATCGTTTTTGACGGCCAGGTGCAGATTTGTCTGCATCAGATAGCCAGCTTTCTTTTCGACCGCGACCTCCTGCTCGCGAATCTTTTCAATGTAAAATTCGTATCTTGGCAGGACAGCAATAAAGTCCTCAACAATACTCTCCTGAGCGATCCCAGCATTCAGCCAGGCTGCCGTCAGTGACTTGATGGTCTCGGTCACTTTCTGTTTGCATTCAGTAGGCGTTTTGCCTTCCGCCGTCACGGCGAGGACGACTCGAATCTCTGTCGGCTTGACTCGCAGTTCTGCCTGACCCTCGATCGTGATGTATCCCTGAGCTACCTCCGGATCCAAAGGGGCCAGCCCTGACGATTCGTGAGTCTGATCGCGTCCCTCGCCAACCGCGCCACGGGATCCACTGAGCTGCGCGGATGCCGACGTCAGCGGGAGAAGTGCAAGGCCAACAAACAGGACGGAAATCTGTGTAAGAGACATTGTGGATTCCTTCGCGATTATAGGACGTGGATGTGAGACTGACTTATCAAAAGAACCAAAATGACCGCGAGAGAATTGTACAGTTCCATTGAGGTCGCACAAAGTTCGCTGTAACCTGACGAAATCCTGTGCACTGTTAATATGCACGAATTGACCGGCAGAGAGATGGTCGCTTTTCTGCTTGAGCTGGCGTCAGGAGTCTCTCATATGTTTCGTTCGAAGACCGAGCTTGCTCGTTTCGCATTTTATGTTGTTGTCGCTGCATTGCTGAGCAGCCTTTGGACGGCATCGGTGAATGCGGGAATGCCAGCGCTGTTGCCGAGCTCGTGGACTGCCGAAAGTTCTCCGGAGCGAGCAAGTTCCGGCGATGCGGTTTCGGCTGGCGCGGTGGCGTTGCGGATTCAGGCGATTTCATTCTTTCTGGCTATGTTCCTGCTAAGTGGCTGGCTCGTGAAGGGACTCTGGAATCTTGCCCGGCGTGATTTTAAGAAGCTGCCGACGCTGAGTTATGGCCGGTCGCTGGCACTGGTGACGCTGTGGGGTCTTGCGTTTGTCGTGGTGCTCACGATGATTTCCGGAGCGCGCGAGCTGATGACTCCGGGTGCCTGGCGCAAACAGGGCTGGACCTACACGCTGGCAAACGCGGGGCCGGAAGATACCACGTCAAGGCGGGAGGCTCGACAGCGGGGTCTCGAACAGCTGCGCACCGCGCTCTGGCAGTATGCGGCGATGCATGACGGCAAATTTCCAGGGGCGGATGAGCCGTCGATCGAGTCAGCGTTGTGGGAAGTTCCAGGCTGGCCCGGTTTGAAATTTCTCGCGGTGCCCGATTGCCGTGCTGAATCGACCGGGCGGTTATTTGTATTCGAGCCCGACGCGGAGGGCGATGAGCGTCTCGTTCTGCTGACGAATGGTTTTATCGGGACCATGCGCACTGCCGAAATCAATCAGTCGCTGGCCGAACTTCGCGCGGAGCCGTCGCAAGGCACAACACTATGACTGAATCGTCAACCGAGTCGCCATCGTCAGGAGTATCGTCATCGCACTTTGGCCGAAAGGCTGTCGTCGGCAGCGCGGGGATTCTTCTCACGATTCTGCTGGTCGCGTTGCTCGGAATAAACATCGAGCAACTGCTGCTCGGTTGGATCTACTTTCCTCTCCGCACGATTCCACAGATGACGATTGACTGGGCGTCTGCGATCCTTGGCACCGTCTGCGTCCTGATGTTTGTCGTGGGACTGCAATTCACAGCAAGTTGGTTCATGCGACCAGCCGACAGCCAGGCTTCCGTCGGAACGAACCGCTGGACATGGCGAAGTACGCTGATCATGTCGGCGACTCTGTTGGTTCTGTTCGCGTCAGGCACCTCATTTGTTGGCGGAGCGCATCAGGCCATCTGGCTTCTTTCCGGTCGTAGTGATAGTAATTCGGAGGCCGTTTCTGTCAGTGAACTTGGTGTGATTGCCGGAGCCCGGGATCACGCACGGCAAACTCAGGCACGAAACAACCTGAAACAGTTCGGAGTCGCTTTCCAAAACTTCCATGATACTTATGGCTCGTTCCCGCTGGGTGGGACAATGACTCCGGATGGCGAACTGTTGCACGGTTGGGCAATATCCGTCGGACCATAGCATTCCTATATGGCACCAGGTCTGGACTTCAATCGCGGATGGCGAGTTCCCCCGAACGACCGCATTTACAAATGTCAGATGCCGGTTTTTCTAAATCCTTCGCAGCCAGGTGCCGTTTTCGATGACGAAGGATTTGGGCTGTGAGACGAATGAGAGTCGTTGACCTTTCAATGAAGACACTGGTAAGATAATGGGGAACACAAACGGAGAAATGCAATGCCCACGTCATCACAGGAATTACAGAGTTTTCAGCAATATGCCACCGCACGCCTTCAAAATGGAGGGGCGTTGCTGGAGCTCGACCAACTGTTCGACGAATGGCGCAATCTCAACCCGGATCCCAAACAGCTCAGTGAAGATGCCATTGCAGTCAGAGCATCTCTGCGCGATATTGAGCGGGGTGAGACAGGTCTGCCAGTCGAAGACGCCGTCCGTGAAATCAGAGCGAAATACAATCTGGCAAGCGAGTTATGACGGGATACCGCGTGCGGATACTTCCGCGTGCCAGGGAAGATTTGGACCAGATCGTTGGCTGGATTTATCAACGATCCCCTGAGGGCGCGGCACGGTTGGTGAGTGCTTTTGAAAAGATTCAGACCTCACTGCAGCGGTCGCCGGAAGCGTTTCCAGTGGCTCCCGAAGCAGATTTGTTGGGGGTTGAATTGCGGCAGGCATTCTTTCGCACGCGCAAGGGAAATACGTACCGCATCATCGTACGTTGTGTGGGACGCGAAGTGCAGATACTCCGTGTTCGTGGCCCCGGTCAGCCACCTCTGACGGCTGAAGGAATTGACGAGCAGGCAGACTAAACTGTGATTTGCGTTGAATGCTGAAGATCCACACAACGACGCTGCAGAAAATCCTGACGCTGCTGGTGTGCGTGTTGATCTGTAAAATTGTCGTGGGCGTGTTGCTGAGTTATCGCGATTACATGCCGCCGAATTTTGAAGCCGATTTTCTGCAAGGGCGAGCACATTACTTCTTTGGCAGCTACCAATGGGCGTTCTATACGCATATTACGTCTGGTCCCTGCTCGCTCATGTTGGGAATGATTCTGATCAGCGAGCAATTTCGCCGGAAGTTCCCAATGTGGCATCGGTATCTGGGGCGGATTCAGGTGGCATGCGTTCTGCTGTTGGTGACTCCGAGCGGCCTGTGGATGGCATTTTATGCGGAGACCGGTGCGACCGCGGGCGCAGGGTTTGCAGCACTGGCCGTTGCCACCGGGGCATGTGTTGCGCTCGGCTGGAGATCTGCGGTGAAGCGGCGATTTGCTGCGCATCAACGCTGGATGCTGCGTTGCTTTGTACTGTTGTGCTCGGCCGTGGTGCTCAGGCTGATTGGTGGAGCGACGACGGTGGCCGGAGTCGAAGCTGCAGGGGTCTATCCGCTGGCGGCATGGACATGCTGGCTGGTGCCGCTGATGGCGTACGAATTGAGTCGTTGCGTGTGGCGATGATCGGAAGCTCAATACTCCCCGACACGGTCTTTGCCCGCAATGGAGATCAATGCCCGACGTATCTCCGTTTCCAGGTTCTCGGAGAGAAATCGAGTGCTTCCATCCGCCAGGGCCGCCAGGGCCGCCTGAGTTCCGCCAGTGTGAGCGAGTTTGCCGTCATTTCCGAAATCCAACACCATCTCTTCGCTGGCGTCCTGCGGCGCCATCCAGTGGACGGCATGTTCCTGAGCCACTTCGATCACCATCAGCGTTTCTGTAGTGCCGTCGGTCATCTCTAAGAACGCTCTGGGTGCGGTGGGATGAAAGCAGGCGTTTGAGCCAACGACGCCAAGGTAACTGGTGAAGCCTGGCGGCAGCATCGCGCTGGGGCAACGAAAAACTTGCGGAACGGTTTCATAGGCGTCCGCGTTCGCCGGATCATTCCATGGTTTCGAAAGATCGATCCTGCCATAAAGCCTCGGTTCATCAACAAATGGCAGGATCAAGGTCCGCCAACTGTGCAATGGTTTGCCGTCCGCATCGACCGTGTAAGCGGGGGGCAAGGCATGGTACTTGGATTCATAGTTGTGCAGCGCCAGCGCAATCTGCTTGAGGTTGTTCTTGCATTGCGTGCGGCGTGCAACTTCTCTGCTCCGCACTGTGGCGGGCAAAAGGAGAGCGACCAGGACAAAGACGATTGCGAGCCCGAGGAAAAGTCTAAGGAATGTAATTCGCGGTCGCTTCATCAGAACCCGGGTGTCGCTCCCAAGCTCCGGACTTGCATACGGATTATCGGTCATTGAGTTGATTCCAGGTTCATTGTACGAAAACGCAGATGGCTCGCATCAATCGAAGCTTGAAGACTCAGTCTACGTACGACGTTCGTCGCGAGCAATTCGATGCGTCGAAGTTTCGCTGTTCGCATAATATTCGGCCTGGTGTTCTGCTGTCACAGGCTATTTTCGTGTGGCCGAGACTGGATCGCTTTGCTCGAAGCCCCCGGGGCTACCTTCACTTCGCTCACTCAGTGCAGCCTCGGCCAGCTACTCCGATTCCTTAGCTGTAACCAGGCACCAGGCGAGGTGACTCGAAATATGCGGCGTGCTACAATCCAGATCCGAAGCGCGATAGTAGGGGAGGAGAATACTGAATGCCGCGAAAGATCCGGGAGCTGATTGCTGACCTGCAGGCTGCCGGGTTTTCCGATCGTGGCGGCAAGGGCAGTCATCGAAATTATGTTCACCCAGGAGTTGCCAGGCCCTAACGATTTCTGGGCAGCCAGGCGAGGACGCCAGGCATTATCAGGAACGTGCTGTTAAGCGTGCGATTGAGGAATCAAGATCATGAATCAGCCGTCGAGGTACGTGAAAATTGTCGAATGGTCTGACGAAGATAACTGTTTTCTAGGCAGTTGCCCGGGCCTGTTCTTCGGCGGTTGTCATGGTGATGACGAACAAACTGTATTCGCCGAACTTTGTCAAATTGTCGAAGAGACGGTTCAACTCTATCAGCAGGAGGGAAGAACTTTGCCGCCTGTGACATCCGGGTATGACTGGGCAAATACGATCGCAAATCATGCGGCAAACTTGTGAGCATTACTTCTGGTCCCTGCTCGCTCGTGTTGGGAATGCTTCTGATCAGCGAGCAATTTAGCCGGAGGTTCCCAACTTGGCATCGGTATCTGGGGCGGATTCAAGTGGCGTGCGTCCTGCTGTTGGTGACTCCGAGCGGCCTGTGGATGGCATTTTATGCGGAGACCGGTGCGACCGCGGGCGCAGGGTTTGCAGCACTGGCCGTTGCCACCGGGGCATGTGTTGCGCTCGGCTGGAGATCTGCGGTGAAGCGGCGATTTGCTGCGCATCAACGCTGGATGCTGCGTTGCTTTGTACTGTTGTGCTCGGCCGTGGTGCTCAGGCTGATTGGTGGAGCGACGACGGTGGCCGGAGTCGAAGCTGCAGGGGTCTATCCGCTGGCGGCATGGACATGCTGGCTGGTGCCGCTGATGGCGTACGAATTGAGTCGTTGCGTGTGGCGATGACTGGAATCTCAAAACTCCCCGACGTGGTCATTGCCTGCAATGGAGATCAGTGCCCGAAGTATCTCCGGAGACACGCGATCGGAGAGAAATCGAACGCTGCCATCAGCCAAAGCTGCCTGGGTTCCGCCAGTGTGAGCGAGTTTGCCGTCGTTTCCGAAATTCAGCACCATCTCTTCGCTGGCATCTTGCGGCGCCATCCAGTGGACGGCACCTTCCTGAGCCACTTCGATCACCATCAGCGTTTCTATAGTGCCGTCGGTCATCTCTGAGAACGCTCTGGGTTTGACAGGATCAAAACAGGCGTTTGAGCCAACGACGCCCAGGTAGCTGGTAAAGTTCGGCGGCAGCATCGCGCTGGGGCAACGATAGACTTGCGGCACGGTTACGTAGGCGTCCGCGTTCGCCGGGTCATTCCATGGTTTCGAAAGATCGATCCTGCCATAAAGCCCCGGTTCATCGAGAAACGGCAGGATCAAGGTCCGCCAACTTTGTAGTGGATTGCCGTCAGCATCGACGGTGTAAGCTGGGGGCAAGGCATGGTAGACAGATTCATAGTTGTGCAGCGCCAGCGCAATCTGCTTGAGGTTGTTCTTGCATTGCGTGCGGCGCGCAGCATCTCCGCCTCGCCGTGTGGCGGGCAACAGGAGAGCGACCAGGACAAAGACGATGGCGAGCCCGAGGAAAAGCCTAAGGAATGTAATTCGTGGCCGCTTCTTCAGCACCAGCGTGTCGCTCACCGGCGCAGGACTTGCATAGGGGTTTTCGGTCATTGAGTTGATTCCGAATTCGTTGTGCAGCGCGGCAAAATCCGCTGCATCAAGCGGCGTTTGCAGACTCAGTCTATGCTGAGGATAGGTTGAGGACAACGAGGAGCGTTGTTCTTGCACGGTTGGCGAGCTTGTGAATCAGGATTCGTCGTAGTCGCAGGGTGCGTGAAGCGGAACGCAACGCACCATTACCTGGATTTGGTGTGTTTCGCTTCGCTTCACACACTCTGCCGGAATCGCAGAATCGCAAACTGGACAGCCCTGTGGCAAGGTCACCGCTCACTTATGCTTCCTGCGGACATGAGTTACGATTCGCCTGAGCGTTGCCGCACTTTGAGTTCCACGAGGACTTTGTGATGCCGGTTGAAAATCATTTTCAGCATCAACAGTATCCCACCGAACCGGTTACGACTCCCGTTCTGCGCACGCTGAATGTGGATGAAGCCGACGGGACGGATTTTTCGAAGCTCCACACGGCACTCAGGGTCGGGCGCGTGGTCCTGGTTCACGGGACGTTTATGGGCGATGATCCTCTTGGAATTGCCGACGCGCTGAAATCTGTTGCGGAATCTGTGCCCTGGCTGGCCGGGCAACTGAATCGGTTGGCCGAAGCGTCGATGGAGAAGACGCGCCCCGTTACGACAGCTGTCACAGGCGACGTTGGCAACTATCATGAACGCTTTCGCACGCGGTTTCAGGAACTGGTGGGCGATGACCCGCAGGTGGAACTTCTGAGTCCGACGTGGTCCGGACAGAATAATCATCTCGCCCGAGCCGACCTGGCTGTGCGATTGCTGCATCAGCTGCTCGTGCGTCCGCTGTTGGCGGATCAGAATATCCTGCTGTGGGGACATTCTCATGCCGGAAATGCGTTCGCGTTATTGACCAATCTGCTGGCAAATCACCAGCCGAGCGTGGCGCAGTTTTTCGATGCGGCGGGTCAGGACGGTGTGACTCACTGGGATCAAGTGAGGAACAACCTGGCGTCAGCGACGTCACCACATCCGCTCGCCAGTCGAATCTTCATTGCGGGATTTGCCACGCCCGTGCGCTATGGCTGGGACACCGACGGCTGTGCGAGGCTGTTGCATGTGACGTTTCATCGTCCGTATGATGACGCGTTTCCGATGATGACGAAACCGCTCTTTCCGCCGCAGCAGATAGCACATGTGACGAGAGCCAGATGGGGCGATTGGGTGCAGGCGTTTGCGATTGCCGGGACGGACGTGTCGTCCATGCCGACGCGAATAATTAACCAGAATCTGACCGCAATTCTGGAAGCCAATCTACCGGAGCTTCAGCACGGTTTGGACACGCGGTTTATTTCACCAAAGCGAGTCCGCGATGCCTGCGTTCGCTGGAAAACGGGAACGCGGTGTCATACCGATGGAATGAATCTGCTCGTCGATTACGAACTCAGTGGCGACGTGTCCACGATCGGTCAGCCGGTTGAATTGAGTCTGCTCGGCCATGGCGTGGCAACGACCATCCGCTGGCTTCCGACGCATCTGAAGCTGGTGATGGAGGCAATGCTGGCGTGAACACCGATGACCACGATGACGTCTACTGAGCGCTCTTCAGATCCGGGCGCAGCTTCTGAGCGTCGCGGAGGTAAACGTGTTCGATCTCTTTGGGCTTACGATCGGAATTGATGTGCAGCAGTACGCGGATACAGCGCGGCATCGAACCTGTGACGGGGATTTCCGTAGCGCACAGCAGCGGGACCTGATTCATACCCATCGCTCGAGCGGCCTCGGCAGGGAACGCGGAGACAAGATCCTGCGTGGTAGTGAACACTGCGGAGATGACATCATCGAAGTCGGAGATCTGATTCCGTCGCAGGATTTCTTCCATCAGTTCCCGCGCTGCCGCGCGAATCAGCGCAGGATCGTCCGCTTCTACTGTCGTCGCTCCACGAACGCCTCGAACCGCCATGAACTGCTGCTCCCAAAACACGTAGGATGAAGTCAACTGCTGCGTCCGTCAATCCATTGCGGTTGCGGAACACGGAATTCCGTTTACAGGCTGGCGAACGACAACTGCTGGCGTCCGTTCTGACAGCTCAGAATTGTTGGTTTTTCTGCAATCCGGCAGACCGGGTTGGCGGCGATTTCAGGGACCAGGTCCGCGGACACATAGAGCTCCCCCAGATGCAGTGTATTGGGAATGAACATCCAGCGGTGGCTGCCGTAACGTTCTTCGATGGTACGGATGAGTGTATCGTCGTCGGCCAGAGTTGCCGGAATCTTGGCGCGGTCCATGTCCCCGGTAGTGAGCGTATTGATGAACGTCTTGTGTACATTGATTTCAGATCGCAGACGCTGAGTGATGAAGTCGGCCAGCCCGACGCCAATCGCATTTCCCTGCGAAGCGGGAGTCAGTGACAGCGCTCCGATGGTGCGGATGCGAGGAGTTGTCAGATCCTCAAAGCCCTGAATCCCGCGTCGTCCGATGACGTTGGTGTCCATCCCGGTGCCGCTGTAGGTCTTTCCAATCGCATCGACAATCAATACGTTCAGATCATCCAGCGGCAGGCGTGGAAAATACGATCGGTGATGTTCCAGCAGTTGAATTTCACGCTGCAGAATGTCGGCGGGACGGATCGCGTGCAGCTCTGCAGTTTCGTCGAAGCCGTCCTCCAGAATGGCCAGTCCGGCCAAGATCCTGCCTGAATCGAGGACGCACTGGCCCATTTCCAGCAACATATCTTTCATCGCAGCGGCACCTGCGGAATGAAACGTCTGCGCTGACCGAATCTTGCCCATGCCGACAACCATCATTTTCGTGAGACCGCTCTGAATCGGCCCGGCAAAGCACGTGTGCAGTTTGACGCGATTGACAACCAGCACACCCGCTGCTTCCGAACAGTAGCGGTCCATGTACACCGCGCCCGTGCGGACTTCGCCAACCTGGACGACTTCCATGCTGCTGCGAATGGGCATATTCATCGCGGCTTCGGTCACACCGAGCGATTCGACCATCTGCCGCTGTCCATCGGCGGTCGCTCCGTTGTGCGAACCCATTGCCGGAACAATGAATGGCGTCGCACCCTGGTTGCGCAGCCAGTCCCCGCAGGCTTTGATGATCAGCGGCAGATTATTGATGCCACGACTGCCGACAGTGATCGCAACATCGCCTTTAGGCACGGAGAGATTCAACGACGACAGCTGACGACACAAGGCTTCTGCGATATCAGCCAGCGGACGAGAGACCAGTTGTTGATGGACTTTGTAGAGGTTCATAGGGTGATCGGCTGCGTTGGTTGCCCGAAGAGTGTTTCCGGGAAATTTTACGCCGCCGATCGCCTAAAGACTACTTACTTCGCCTTGGTTTGCTTCTGCTGTTCCATCGCCTGACGCCCCACCATGACTTCGGTGAAGCCTTTCAGGTCGGTCCAGAACGTGCCTTCGCCAGCGTAGAGCATATCCAGCTGCACATCGTCGGGCAGTCCGGTCGCGAACGTCCACGTTAAGCTGAGCCAGATCCAAACGCTGACACGGCCAGTGTAAACAGTTCTGATTTCGCCTCGGCCTCAAGCTGTTTTGCACCAGCCTTGGCTTTACCGAGCGTCACTGTGGCTTCAGCTTCCAGCTCTGCGGTTTGTCGAGCGATCACAGCGGATTTTTTCAGTGTTTCCGCTTTGGTTTCTTCGGCCTCTTTTTCGCCCTCGGCGGCCGCCTGCGCGACCAGTTTTTTCGTCTCCGCCTTGATGCGTTCCTCTTCGAGTTCTACTTTTTTCTCCGCTTCACGCAACTCGGCTTCGGTGCCCGCTGTGAGCAACTCCTGGTCGCGCGTCAACTTCAATTCATCCGCGACGAATTTTTCCTGGATCGGCTTACGCACATCCAGAGGAATATGGATGTTGCGGACGAAGCCGTGCAGCAGTGTTAAGCCCTTGTCCTGCAGAATTTTTTCGAACGTATCCGACACGCCTTCCTGAAACTTGCGACGTGTGTCACCGACCAGCAGATCGACCGCCCCCAGCGACGAACCCTGATTCCTGCAGATGCTCTCAATCTGGGGGACAACGACTTTTGCTTCGACGGCGTCCAGTGTGCCGAATTTACGAATCACATCTGCAGCCTGATCTGGCATGATGCCCCAAACGGCAGTGAAGTCCATGTGAATCCGGAATCCGTCATTGGAGGGGAATGAAATCCCGCTTTCATCGTCAAGGACTGCAGGTTCACCGCTTTCGTCAAGGATTGGAATTCCATCGACACTCTTCAAGTTCGACTTCACCGATTTTTCCGCAAAGCCAATGCCCACGATGTCCACATGCTGCTCATTGGGATTCACGGGATAAAGTCCGGGCTGCAGAACCTTGTCCTGAATTCCGGATCCTGCTTTTGTGAGTGGATTGTCAGTGAGATTCGTCACCACGCCAACGTAGCCCGTCGGGATTGATACCCAACCCGCATGTTTGACCTGCAGGCCGTCTTTGATCGTTTCTTCTTCAATGACCTTGACGTTGTAAGCATAGTCGTTGATGCGATACGTTCCTGGCCCGAACACTTTGCGGAGGATGCCTTTCTGAGTGGTGGCATCCAGATCACCGTCCACAAGGAATTGCCCGTTCTTCAGGTCGTCTCCCATCTTGCTGGACACGACTGCGACTTGCCCCGGCTTAACTGTCACGTCCGGAATCAGTTTCGTTTCCCACCATCCGATCCAGACAAAATGCCGGCCCGGTCCACGCATTTCCTTAAGGATGCCGATTTCCAATGGACGCCCGTTTTCATCGACTTTGGCAAATTGCCCCGGTTGAGCGACCGGTCGATTGCCAGGCAGAAACGGCAGCGGCGGTCCTTTATACCGCAGCACCAGACTTTGTCCCTGCGGCACATACACGCGGTTGAAAGTCCATTGAAACAGTTCAAGACCAAAGATCAGCACAAGAACGACGGGAACTGCCAGACCATAACGAGACCATTGATTGGTTGATGATGTATTCATAAGAGTGTCTGCCTTTGAAACTTTAACGGGACTTGAAACCAGAGTCACTTGTGACGGTGCGCGAGCGAGACGCACTTCTGACGTACCGTTATTCGGTTCCCGGGTCCGCTTCTGCTGGCGGAGTTGATTCTGGTGTGGGTGTTTCTGGAGTCGGCGATTCCGGAGCTGGTGTTTCGGCAGGTGCCGGTTCTGCAGGGGCTGCGTCTACTGATGCGGGTTCTGCCAGCGTCGCAGTTTCCGTCACAGTCGCGTCCACCGGAGTCGATTCGGTCGGCGCTGTCACGGGCGCGGACTTCGGTGGTTCTGGTGCGAGGACAGGTGCAGTCACTGGTTCCGCTGCTGACGGAGCAGCATTCGATGGTCCCTCCGACTGCGTATCATGGAACGACTCGAAAATCTTCATGATCGGGCTGTCTGCGGTATTGACCATCATGCGGCGAAAAGACGGCGACAGTTTCTGGAACATCACATACTGCGCGTATCCATTGCCGTCTCCGTCGAAGGCATCGACGGCCTTCTTCCAGCCCGCCGCTTCCGCTTCATTGTCAAAACGCACGACATCGGCTGCCGCTTTGCCGCGCGCTGCAATGGCAGCCGCTTCATCGATCGACGCATCCAGTTTGAACTGTGCGACGGCCAGGTTTTCGTCGGCCTTCGTTAGAGCAACTTCCTGCTCCTGCATTGCCTGAGTCGTGACCTGCACGACCAGCTGATCGGCACCCACACGCTGCTTCTGATCGACCATTGCCTTTCCAATGGCCAGTTTCTGTTCCGATTCCTGCTGCAGTGTCTGCTGCTTGTATTGCAGTTCCTGTTGCTTTGCGATCTCCCGGGTTCGCACTGGCAGAGCGATCTGTTCCGGCGGGCGAATCCGTGTGATCAGGGCCTGGATAATCTCGATCCCCAGCGGCTGGCAGGCTTCCCGCATGGAAACTTCAAAGGCCTCCTGAAATTCCTTTCGAGTCGCACCCTGAATAAATTCACGGCCTGAGGAACTCGATCCCTGCAGGCGACAGAAGCTGCGGGCGTTCGGCATGATCACCGTCTTGACGATTTCTTCGTCAATCGCCGGACCATTGTCGGCCTGATTGAACAGGACGTACACTTCAGAGGCTTTTTCAGGATCCACACGGAACTCGATGATCCCGTCCAGGCTCACCCAGAATCCGTCTTTCGAAGGAAAGCCCATGTCGCCTTCTTCACCGAGATTGAATCGCTGACTGCGACAATCCACCAGATCGACACGATAGACATACGGACTCCGGTAATGCGTACCAGGTTCCAGGGTCACTTCCTGGACGCCACGTTCGCCAGCATCAACAAGTAATCGGTTGGGTTCAGCAGCCAGGGGTGCGGCGAGGTTGGTCAGCACGCCCTTGAAACCTGCTGGAATGGTCACCGGCTTGTGGACTTCTACGGAATACAGATACGGATTGACCGGGTATCGTCCGGCATTCAAAACGCCAGGCATGATTCCTTTGGTTGTCGCGTCGCCATTCGGATCCACTTTGGCCAGATATTCCCCATAGCCCAGATCATCGCCCGTCAGACTGATCATCACACCCATTTCGCCGGACATGATTTCCGTTTGCTTAACGACATCCCATGACCATGCATACGGATTGTAAAAGTACCGACCTTCGGTGAGGACTTTCTTCTGAATGCCCTTAAATGTTTCATCTGGCGCAACTTCCTGGCCGTTGGTCAGGTCGTTCCCGACCTTGTGCGTCAGGACCGCAATTTCGCCGCTGCCGACATCGATCCGAAAGCTGGAGTAAACCATCCAGCTTAATGCGACGACAAAACCCGAAAGCAGCATCACAGCCAGCAATCCGGCGCCTGCGTTTCGACGTCCCAGCCTCACGAAAGGATTTGAAGGATTCGACATACGAAAATCTCCCACAGGCTGACCCTAGAAGCAGGACCAGATACTCGACTTCGGAACAGTGAACTCAACGCAACTTACCACGAACAAACGCAGCATGCGGTGCTGTGGATCAAAAAACGTTAGTTCGCAGTCGGAAAGTTGCGGCCAGAATCCGCTTGCTGTGGCCACAACCCCTCAAAAACAAACGAGTTTTCACCGAACTGCCCGTTGTTCTGACTATCGGGGTGGAACTTTCTTTTGGCTCTGGCAATCAACGCACGCCGCCAACCAGACGTACCGGCAAGCGGCATGCGTCAGCTTGCCGGTACGATGTCATTCCATCCAGCGGTGTCACATGCGAAGAGTTGCGATTGCACGGACTCGCTGCGGTGAGGCGACACCGTTCGCTGGAGACTCGCGTATCGGGCAGGACTAGATTCAGAGAGTCAAGCGACAGCGGAGCGCATCATGCCAGTCGCTTTTCTGCAATCGTTCCACTCGGCGACGTCTTTACATCATACCCCCGTTTTTGAATCTCCGCGCGGAGGCTGTCAGCGGCGGAAAAATCTTTCCGCTTGCGGGCGTCATCCAGTTGGCGACAAAGGTCTTCAATCGCTGCGTGTTCGCCGGAAACCTGAGCCGCACCGGACGACGTTGACCCGAGCGGAGCGATGCTGAGTACATCGTTGATGCGATTGAGCGCGCCCAGCGCAGCAGCCGGATCGGACGGAGTGGAAGACGCCCACGGGAGGATCGCGCCCAGAGCGCCGGCGACGTTCAGGTCGTCAGCGAGTGCTTCAGCAAATTCCTTCAGGATCGGGTAAGTCAAATCCACAGATTCCGCCTTGCCTCCACACGCCGCTTCCAGCTTCGTGCGAAATTCGGTCAGGCGCTTCACCGCCCCGGCGGAATCCAGCAGGCCCTTCTTCGTAAAGTTCATATTGGCCCGGTAATGCGACTTGATGAGTTCCAGCCGCAGTACGGCGGGATGTACCTGAGTCCCTGTCGCACGCCCCTCGAGTACATCACGCACGGTCCAGAAATTCCCTTTGCTCTTGGACATTTTTTCGCCTTCCACCATCAGGAAGCGGGCATGCATCCAGAATCGAGCAAACGTGTCCTTACCCGTGGCACCGCAGGTTTGAGCGATCTCACACTCGTGATGCGGGAAGATAAGGTCTTCGCCGCCTGTGTGAATATCGATGACGTCGCGACCCAGACGTTTACGCGCCATGCACGAACATTCAATATGCCAGCCGGGATAGCCCATACCCCACGGAGAATCCCACTTCATAATGTGAGAACTGTCGGCTTTCCAGAGCATAAAGTCCGCCGGATGGCGTTTGTTGGCCTGATTTGCATCGCTGATCCGGCCACCGGCACCGGTGAGCAGTCGGTCGAGAGTGTTGCCGCTCAGTTGGCCATAGCTCGGAAAACTTTCGACGCTGTAATACACGACTCCGTCCGCTCCGACATAAGCGTGACCGTTTGCGATCAGCTGCGCGATCATCTCCTGCATCGTGTCGATATGTTGAGTTGCGTGCAGAATGTTTTCGGATTCGAACGCGACCTTGACGCCCAGAGTCTGCGCGTCCTGCAGAAATGCGTCGGTATAGAACTTTGCAATCTGATACGGATCGTCGGGATTCTGGACGGCTCCTTCCGGAACCCTGCCGGACTTCTTGTCTTCTTTCACTCGCCGTGCAGCGGCCTGCATCTTGTCTTCGCCAGCTCCGTCGGCACCGGCGTCGTCGGTCATGTGACCGACGTCCGTGATGTTCATGACGTGATGCACTTTGTGGCCAAAGAATTCCAGCGTACGGCGAATCACATCGGCGAACAGGAATGAACGGAAATTTCCAATGTGTGCAAAGTCATAGACGGTCGGCCCGCAGCTGTACATTCGCACGCAGTCGGATGCGACCGGCTGAAATGTTTCGGTGGTGTTGGTGAGCGTGTTGTAGAAATGGATTTCCATCGTTCCGTCTCGGGGGAAGAGTATGCGGCTTGCGGGGAGTAGGGCTCAAGGCCGGTTCCTCGCGCGAGGATAGTAAAACAGCGGCGCTGAGTGCAGTGCGGATTGGGGCGGCGGGGCTGAAATTCTCGCGAACTGTTAGTCGTTCACGATCTGCTGCAATTCTGCCAAAGCCGTATCGACGCGATCAAGGACGTAGCCCGCCTGATCCCGAGAACCTTTTTCGGATCGTCGGTCGCGCAGAATCCTGGCGGGGACACCGACAGCGATGCAGTAGTCCGGCACGGGGTACAGAACGAGGGAGCCCGCGCCGATGATGCAGTGCTGGCCGACGCTGGCTGCCACTATTGCTCGTTCACCCAGCCACGTATTCTGTCCGATCGTCACAGGTTGATAACGACCGTCCTGGTCGCGAATCGGCACGTCCAGGAGAGCTGTTCCGTGCTGGTGGCAACCGTTCATGATCGATACATGCGACGCAATCAGCACGTCTTTTTCGATCGTCACTTCACCGATGGAGCAATAGTTTCCGATGTAGACTCCCGAGCCAACCGAGACATCCGCATCAGAAAAGATGGTACCGAATCCAATATGGCAATCGCCTGAACACTCCTGCATCGTAAAACGAAAGAAGGCGTTTCGCAGATGGACGCCGAGCAATCCCGGTATCAGACTCAACAGTTGTGACCAGCCGGAGAACGCACGATCGCTCCCCAGTACAATTGCGTGCAAACGATAGCACAGAACTGATGGCAACATCACCGCCATGCAGATGAATTGCAGGAGACTTTTAGCCAGCTTGCGAAATCCGCCTTTGCTGGACGCCTGCATTTCCGCCTGAGGATGTTCAAGGTACGTTTGCGGTTCGGCCTGATGATGCCGCGATTGCCACCAATGGAGACCATCTTTTCCAAGCAGCAGGATCGCCCAGAGTCCACAGCAGACGATCGATGCGAGGAGTTGACCAATGAATCCCAGATGCGGAAACAGATAAAACCGGACGCCGATATAGCTGATGCATAAGCCAGCTGCTGCGCCCAGACTTTGACGCCACGGATATGCCAGCGGACGCACTTTGCGACACAGAAACAGCGTCGTAAACGAGTAAGCGGAGTATGTGGCGACACCGGACCATGCCGCACCCCACAGACCCAGACTCGGTACCAGCATCGAGTTGAATGTCAGATTCGTGATCACACCCGCGATGCTCCCCGGCACAAGCAGTCCTGTTCGCTTCGCCAGCAATGCCGGCACTTCAAACTGAATCTGCAGGCCATACACATACAGCGCCAGCAGCAGCACAGCAATCAGTTCGATCGCCGGGCCAAAGGCCTCCGGGGTCAACAGTGGCAGGACAGGATGGACCGTCAGAGCCGCTCCCAGCAGCAGAATTCCCAGGCCGGAAACAAACCAGCCGAAGACCTGAGTGAACACTTCATCGGCGTTCTTCTGACGATTAATGTCATAAATCGCGACCTGCCAGATTGAGGAGAACGGCAGCAGGCACAGCGTGTTGACCGCAAAGCCGATCTTGTGTGCAAAGGCGTAGACACCCAGATCGCTGGCACTCACAATGAACACCAGGAGATAGCGATTCGCTTCGTGCATCAGCATCGCCAGAAATGCGGTCACCATCAGCGGCGCGCTGAATCGCAGCAATTGCTTTGCCAGTGAAAAACTGAACTGATAAGGCCCGCGTGTGCATACAAAGACACTCAGCAGAATCAACGTGTAAATGATGGATGCCAGCAGATTGCCCAGCAGCAATCCTTCCACGCCGTACTTCATTCCCACGAGGAACCAGACGTTCAGGCAGACGTTTGCCAGCAGGCGGCCCATTGAGATCATGACAAATACGCCCGACCATTTCAGGACGCGCAGGTAACCATCGACCAGTTGACCAATCAACTGGACGAGGATGGTTGCCAGCGTGAGAGTATACAGCCATTCGCCGTTGTCCACACTGTGCGGCAGGGTGACGCTGACAAGCGTGTGTCGGCCAATCCACAAGGGAGTGAGCACGACAACGGAGGCAAATGTGACCCATGTCAGACCAGTCCACCATGTTCGATCGTGATCTTCTTCAGACGGTCGTTCGAAGTGAAACCGCGTCACTGCGGCGACCATGCCACCGCCGATCATCAGTGCCAGAATTGCTGCCGTCGTATCGAGAATCCCGACAACTCCATAGTCCGCGGGCGACAGACAGTTCGTATACAATGGCAGCAGCAGAACCGACACCAGTCGAGTCAGAATCTGACCGACGGCATAAATCGAAGAGTGTTTCAGCAGTTCGCTAAGCGGCTTCATGAATGAAATTCGACGCAGCGAAGTGGCTTCAGTGCCACTTCTGTGTGCAGTTTCCTGACCGACACGCTGGCCCGGAATTACCGCGTGCTTACGTCGCAAAGCTACGTCACGGCGATCCTGAGAGACGCACGTTGCAGATTGGCAACGCGAATCGAATGAACATCACCTGCACAGTTTGCCGGTTGCAACGACTTTCCTGATGAGATGTGCGATCGTCTTTTTTTGCTATCCTCCAGCGTCGGGCCAATCCTGAATAACTGTAAAGAGACGAAACATGCGAATTCTGGTGAGTTGGGACAATGAGCCTCAAATTGAACTGCTGAAGATGTATCTGGGTGTGGGAGAAAACGCGGTCGTGGCCACGGCCAGCCCGGAGCAGTTTCAGATGCTCGTCAATTCGCCGCAGACATT
>JBBJME010000332.1:0-7031 GCA_037719765.1 Planctomycetaceae bacterium | reverse complement strand
TCTTCCACTATCTGGAAGAAGCGACTCAGGTGCGCGACGTGCTGATCTCCGGCGGTGATCCGCTGGCCCTCAGCGACGAAAAGCTCGACTGGATTATCGGACGCCTGCGTGCGATTCCTCACATTGAGTTCATTCGAATCGGTACCAAAATGCCTGCCGTGCTGCCTCAGCGCATCACGCCGGAACTGTGTACCATGCTGCGAAAGTATCATCCGATCTGGATGAGCGTCCACTATCTGCATCCGGAAGAGTGCACGGTGGAATCGAAGCAAGCCTGCGAACGACTGATCGATGCCGGCATTCCCCTGGGCTCTCAAACAGTGCTGCTCAAGGGTGTCAACGACGAAGTCGAAATCATGAAGGAGCTTGTTCACAAGCTGCTGCTGATGCGCGTTCGTCCGTATTACCTGTATCAGTGCGATCCAATCAGTGGTTCGTCGCATTTTCGGACTCCCGTTTCAAAGGGTCTGGAAATCATCCAGGGACTACGAGGTTTCACGACTGGCTACGCAGTCCCGACGTTCGTGATCGATGCTCCTGGCGGCGGCGGAAAAATCCCGCTGCAGGTTGATAGTGTCATTGGCCGGGACGGCGATGACCTGCTCCTTCGAAACTTTGAAGGCAAGATGTTCCGTTATCCGGACCCGATTGCGACTTAGCAACTACAGGACTACAGGCTTTAATCAGCATCGTACAATGTACCGGCGAGCCGTGTGGCGTCAGCCCGCCGGTACAATGGCGATATCGAGTATCGTTTATACCTCACTCGGCTTTAAAAAGGGGTCAGGAACCAATAGTGCTGAGCACCCTCTGGGCCATTTGGCTATTGGTTCCTGACCCCTTTTTTAAGCCCGAAGTTTTCCCCTAATTTCTTTAGGAATTTGTTGTGTCCGACGAGTTTCTTTGTGCACGCTGTGCGAAGCACTATTCGACGTGTTGTCAAAAGACGGATCTTTACGTAACGCTGGGAGATGTCCGGCGCATCGCAAATGCCTCATCTGCGGCACACTTTACGGAGTATCGTGCGCCTGAAGATGCGTCGTACGATCAGACGGTTGAAGATCCGTTCTGGCAGCATCACGTATTTCGACCTGACGGAACGCGCAGAGTGCTCAAGCAGCAGCCGAACGGCGATTGCCATTTCCTCGGCCCGCAGGGATGCACGCTCGCAGCGACGGTCAGGCCGCTTATTTGTCGGCTGTACCCATTTGATTACACTGTCGATGGAATCAAAGAACGACCAGCTGGTGGTTGTCCAGTCGAACTGCTGCGACCTCAGCAGCAACTGTTGCAGGTGCTGGGAATGGACCGCGACGAAGCAGAACGGTATCGGGCGCAGCTGTATGCTGAGCTGCCGGAAAAAGAAGATTCGGACGCAGCATCCGAGAGCGCGGCGGCATGAGAATCGGACTGACCTACGACCTGCGCGAAGCGTACCTTGCTGAAGGATACGACGAACTCGAAACTGCGGAATTTGATCGCGCGGACACGATCGATTCGCTTGAAAGTGCCATTCGATCGCTGGGACACGAGACTGATCGCATCGGACATATTCGGCAGCTCGTCGGTCGTCTGGCGGTGGGCGATCGCTGGGATTTGGTGTTCAACATTTGCGAAGGAATGCACGGAATCGCGAGAGAAGCGCAGGTTCCCGCGCTTCTCGAGGCCTATTCCATTCCCTGCACTTTTGGCGACCCGGTCGCAATGTCAGTCTGCCTGCACAAGGGACTGACAAAGACACTTGTCGAAAAATGCGGCATGCCGACTCCGCAGTTCGCTGTCGTGGAAGCTATGGCTGACGTTGCTGCGATCGATCTTCCATTTCCGCTATTCGCCAAGCCGATCGCCGAGGGGACAGGCAAGGGCGTTTCGCCGGCGTCTTGCATTTCATCGGCTGCGGAATTGAGCGAGGTCTGTGAAGCACTGCTCGCAAAATTTCGTCAGCCGGTGCTCGTGGAAACGTATCTGAGCGGTCGTGAATTCACAGTCGGGATCCTCGGAACAGGCGACGACGCTAGAGTCCTGGGCACGCTTGAGATCGTACTTCTGTCCGATGCCGAGCCCGGAGCGTATTCCTATATCAACAAAGAACGCTGTGAGGAACTTGTTCGCTACGATCTGGCACGATCAGACAACGATCCCGAAGTCGCGGAAGCGGAACGCATTGCACTCATTTCATGGCGTCAGCTGAACGGTCGCGACGCGGGACGCATCGATCTGCGATCCGACGGCAATGGTCGCCCTAACTTCATCGAAGCCAATCCACTCGCTGGCCTGCACCCCGAACATTCCGACCTGCCGATGATCGCCACCAAAGTCGGCATGAGCTACCAGGAACTCATCCGCCGGATCGTGGAATCCGCCGCCAGACGAGTTTGATGGTGACGAGTTGTGTGAACCGCCGACTACTTTGTTCTCCCGCAAAGATTTGGAGACGTCTGTTTGCGGAAGTCAGGACCGGCAGAATGATGATCGGCAGAAAAATACAGACCACGACTTGTGGTCTTTCTGCGATTCATTTTTCTGCCATCAATTTTTCTGCTGCATGTGTTCATGCCAGATACGTGCGACAGGGTATTATTCACGGCCAGCGTTTCGAGTATCCGTCAAGCTCGTCGAGCGAGTGAGAAAACCTGCAACTCGGCCTCAGAAAAATATTGGCTCGGCAGTCGTGCCTTGCCCATTGAGTCGCCAAGGAACTTGACACGCAGGATTCCCCTTGATATCAAAACACTCTCGGACGGTCGTTACCGAATACCGATCGCTAACCGAGACTAATGATAGTTCGGCAACTTAGACTCCAGTGACCAAGACTGAATCGGACGATAGTATGTGCACGCAGTGGTGGATGACAGTGGCCGTGCTGGGGCTCACTCCATTGTTGGCGTTCTCACCGCCGGCTGCCTCCGCCGAGCCGCCGCTGGCGGACGTCATCGCAGCCGTGCGCCAAAACGAGCCGCTGTACCAAGATATTGATGTCATAATGAAGACGACGTACGAAATCGGCGCTCGGACGCCGCACTTCGACGGCGAGGTGACCGATCGGGAGACGCGGACCCGGTACGTCGCGCAGGGGGAGTGGTTCCGACTGGAGCGTAGTGGAAGCAGCAAGAGCGCCGACCGGACGGCGTCACGCGACCGTGTTCGGGCGTTCGATGGCCGGACGACCCGGTTGCTCGAACAGAAGGCCATCGGAAACGTCGCCAATGAGCGGCTTGAGGACGCGGACTTCATCCGCCCGCACCTTCTTGCGATCAGGTACTCGCACGAGACGGTCCCGCTCTCGGTCTACCTGTCTGGGCACGACGCGATCCGCGCCCACCCGAACGGCCACGTTGGGGAGGGGATCACGATGCAGATCACATACGAGGGCGAGGATATGTTCGACGGGCTAAAATGCCACAAGGTTCTGCTCAAACGGATTCTCAAATCCGGTCACGTCCACGACGGCGAGGAGTTCTGGCTGGCGGCGGATCGGAACTACCTTCCGATTCGAATGCTGGCACACACGTACAGGTTCTCCGAGAGCCAACCCGTCGCGGAGGGTAAGGAATTACACGAGGTTGAGCCAGAGGTTTGGTTCCCCTCCGAGGTGGTAACGACTGCTTACAACAAGCTGACCGTCCAGCAGACGGGGCGGCGGGAACTTCAGTGGCGGGAGCGGCACGTCGTGGAGAAAGTGGCGCTTGCCCCGAAGTACGACCGAGAGTTCTACTCACGGGTCGAATACCCACTGGGGACAGCCATGTACGAGTTGGAGAAGGGAAAGATCGTCCGGAGCTGGCGCCAGGGTGACCAGTAGTCGGCCGAACAAAAGGTTGAACGGGGAGTTGCCGTTGCACGGTTTCACACATGGCAAGTTAACTGGCGGCAACCCGGTTAACTTGGTCGTTCGCCAGGCACCACTCTCAATTCCCTTCACACTTGATCTCACACTCGCTGGTCTTTCTGCAGACTTGTGGTTGTGATATCCTCATGTCAAACTTGGCCCGAACACTGTCGAATGGAGTCGAACATGTTCAATGGACTATTGATGATTTGCCTTATTCCGTTTTTTGTCTCCGCTGAACAAAATCACGTGTCTACTGCTCGGATGTTCGCAGGTGACAATCAGGTCGCAATACACCTCGACGGAGATATCGCGCGCGAGTATGTTCGCCTTGTGAGATCGCAGAAAATCTCGGACGCATTTCTGAGAAACGGCAGCGTCGTGATCGAAGGGTCTGTAGATTCAAGCGGTGATGGTAGCGTGCGACTTCACCATATCGCCCTTGTTCGCGTTGTCGGCGAGCCGGTTCGATTATTAAGACTTGAATCAATGATCGACGCCAATCAAGTATTGCATCAGAATACAGTTGACGTCGGCATGGTTGGCACAGCTGCCAGCTATCGCGTTAATCTGTCCGACCTCTTTTCATCGGAGTTACGCAGTTCACTTCTCTTAGGTGATTTTCCAGACACTCAATCATATCGCTGACGGTCATTGGGAATCGTCACATTTGATGACAGCCTTAGCGAACAATGCGATGCACGTGCGGACTGGAAATGGTTTGATGACAAGCGGGGGTAGATCCCGCGTGGGTAAGCGTTAGCCGCGCGCCCAGTATCGAGGGTTGCAGGATGCGTATAAGGCATTGGCCGAAGTCGTATCTTGAAGCGTACCCAGAAAGGTAGTGAGGGTGAATCGACCGAGAGTGGCCTCTCGGCGGTGAACGACATGAGCTCCGAAATTTTGTATCTGTTGGACCCTGCCCAAGGTGTGTGCATGCTGGAAGGCAATATCTCTCGCCGCGTTCTGGCAAGCTGTGAGAGAAGACCCGGAGTCGCTCGTCCGCTCGCGCTATACACGATGTCATCAAGGCAACCAGTGAGACCCTGAGGTTCTTGAATGAACAATGACACACCCATCATGGACGTTCGAGTATGCCCGACAAGCCTAATCAGCGAGGACGGCAAATGACTTTCAGGGAGTCGGATGGCCGCATAGTACCGTTGAAGTCCGTCAGCCAGCCGGATGGAACGAAGCCGAGTAATATCGGTGCAGGGAAGGCGGCCAGGCCATTACGTGATCCAGACCGAGCACCGTCCGTACTCAGAGACGGACCATCGGTGATAACGCGGCTGGATCACATCCACCAACGAGCGGCAACGCAACCGGACGCGGTTTTCAATAACCTCTTCTCGCTGCTCAACGAAGAGTTGCTGTGGCATGCGTTCCGCCGACTGAAGCGAGGCAAGGCACCGGGAGTCGATCACGTCACGCTCGAAGACTATGAAGCAAATCTGCGAGGCAACTTGCAGGACGTTCTTCAGCGACTTCATCGCGGCAGCTATCGACCTCAACCCAGTCTGCGTAAGAACATCCCGAAAGGGAATGGGAAGACGCGACCGCTGGGCATCGCCTGCGTGGAAGACAAGCTCGTTCAGCGAGCCGTCGTCATGATCCTGGAGCAAATCTACGAAGTCGATTTCTATGACACTTCGTATGGCTTTCGCCCCCAACGCTCATGCCATCAGGCGTTATCGGTGCTCGGTCAAAACATCGCGACGAAGAAAGTGAACTGGATCTCTGATGCTGATATCAAAGGCTTCTTTGATAACGTGTGTCACGAGCGACTCGACGAACTGCTGCGAATTCGCATCAGCGACCCGAAACTGCTCGCGCTGATCGGCCGCTTTCTGAAGGCCGGTGTGATGATCGAAGGTCAGCGTTTCAACACCGAAGACGGCGTGCCGCAAGGCGCGAGTCTCTCACCTTTGCTCGCCAACGTGTACCTGCATTACGTTCTGGATCAATGGTTCGAACGCGATGTGAAACCACGGATGCGAGGCGAGGCGTATCTGATCCGGTACGCCGACGATTTTATCGTTGGCTTCGACCTGGAATCGGACGCGATGAGATACCAAACGGTGCTGCCGAAACGTTTGGCTCGGTTTTCGTTATCGGTCGCCGAGGATAAAACCAAGCTGATCCGTTTCGGTCGTTTCGCACGTCGCGATTGCCAGCGACGCGGCGAAGGGGCTCCGCAAACGTTCGACTTCCTCGGATTCACTCATTACTGCGGGACGAGCCGCGCGGGTCGATTCAAACTGAAAAGGAAGACGTCAACGAAGAAGCTCAGGATTAAGCTATTGGACTTGAAACGCTGGTTCTGGAAGCAGCTGGAAACTCCGATCGATGAGATGTGGCACACGCTGAACGCGAAGCTGCGCGGACACTATCAGTACTACGGCATCAATGATAACTGGCCGCTGCTGATGGCGTACCGTGATCACGCTCGCCGAATGGCGAAGCGTCACATCAGTCGCCGGAGCCAAAACAGCTACTTCAGCTGGGCGAAGTTCAACGCATTTCTGGAGCAAAACCCGCTGGCGTCGCCGCACCGTTTGACCGACTTGATCGCAATGTCTCGCGGAGGCAGTGCGGTGGACAGGTAACGGCTGGGAGCCGGATGCGTTAACGGCGCACGTCCGGATCTACGAGGGGGCGACCTCAATTGTGCATGGACACAATATTGTGACACCACCACAGGAAACCAGGTGGCAAACAGGGAATACAAACCGTATCCTACACACAAAAGAATAGCCCTACTCACCGCCGAGTTGCGGTGGTTCGTTTTCACGCTAAACTTGGTCACTCGCCGCAACCGGGTGATGGCGGTCGTTCTGCCCAGAGCAGATTTACTCAATTGTGATCATTCCGGTACGGTAACTGATTTTAAGATTGAGCCCGATCAACAGTCCCACACCGAGCAATGGGCGTTCTCCCGAGTTGGCGACGACTTCCAGTTCGCGCTCAGAACCGAACCAATCAATGAGGCAGCGGTACCGCTCCATGGTTACAACGGAACCGTGGGCAAGCGCCGCTTTTACTGTGCCTGAAGCAGGTAGTTCCAGGTCGTCGATCATCTGCTGCGGCAAGACAAGGTCGCCTGTGAATCCAGTGTCGATCCATGCTTGAACATCATGTCGTGCAGCAATGTCTGACGCTCGCACGTGTATCTCAATGAGCGCACGTCCGTGCAAATCGA
>JBBJME010000331.1:0-7039 GCA_037719765.1 Planctomycetaceae bacterium | reverse complement strand
CGACGGAACCATCGACGGCGGTTAATGTTTTTCCGATGGAATCAAATGCTCCCTGACTTGGTTGAGGAAGCTGTTCTGCCAGTTCAGCGGCCATCTCTTTCAGCGGTTCCGGATCAAAGATACGGACAGATTCCGAGAATGATCCCAGAGATGTTCGCCCGACGCCCAGCTTCTTTTGAACTTTGTCCAGCTGGGATGCCTGCTGCAGTGCTCGCATGGATGTCAGCAGGGGACTGAACATCCAGAGCAGCACAAGGACACAGTATTCATCCATGTGGAGGTCGCGATTTCCAGCGGAATCGCGTTCTGTACCAACTTCGTGCAACCGAGCGAGCAGTGGCTTGAGCTTGTCAAAATACTTGAGTCCCTGAAGATCGGACGGCTCAATCGCGGGCTTTGGTTTCGGCCCGCGACGACCTTTGCCGTTGGCGTCGTCAGGCGTCGCGTCGTCAGCCCGCGCAGCATCTTGCGACTCTGCAACGACTGTCGCATCATCATTAAGTCGCTCATCAGATTGTTTGGCATCCTTTGCCACAATCGCCGCTCGCAATGTCACTCTGGCAGACAGAATTCACCACAGCGTCCTGGCGCAATTCGCGTGCCAATGATAATTATTTTTGCAAGTGAGAACGTGCGTCAATCCCATGCAAGGTTCGTGCCGAACAGTATTGGCTGCGTCCCCTTTCTTCGTCCCCTTTCTTCTTCTTGATCCATTATTTGTCCCCTTGTCCGTGAACCAAGGGCAAATAAAGGATCCGATAATGATTCTGCAACAATGCACGCATCTGATCAGAAACCGGCTGCTGTTCCGCATCTATAATCTTGAGTCGTTCTTTTTCCACAAGTGGGGCCTGCAGAAAATTCGCAACAGCCTCTTTGTGCGTAGCGACCTTGATGATTCGTGCAGCAAGTTCTGGATCTGGACCTCCGTTGACGATAGCAGTGGCATATGCCGAAAGAACTAGATCCTCTTCCAGAGGATCTAAACCGTCAAACTGAAAGACCTTAACCTCGTTTCCCTTCCAGAATTCCGGGCGAACAATTTCGGCCATAATCCGTGTCGCCTCGCTGATCTCACGTCGAGCCATCAGCGCGAGTGCCGTCATTGAAGTGCGAAATCGTTCGCGTTCAAAACACTCAGACTGTTGTAGGTGTGCCGTCACAAGTATGTGTTCCATCGCAAGCGCGTCTGCGTTATCTCCAACATACGCCAGACAAAACATCGCACCGATTTGGTAGTCTTTGATTGTGCAATCGACACTAGCATCCATGCCGAGGATTCTCGAAATGTCAGCTTTTGCAGCCGGATTTGTAGCTCTGCAAGCGCCAAATGTGGGCCGCAGCTCCAAAGCGAGAACAGCCAATCCGAGTGATTCTTCACGAGTTAGTGTTGAAAATGATTCCGGATTCGCCTTGATCGCTTCACCGCCAGCTGCTGTCCCGGGAATCGGAATTACTATTTCAGATTCTGTGTCCATATCGGCTTTCGTGCATCCCATCATGCAACATGATAGGCACACGGCAAAACAGAAATCGTTCGCCCTAGACCTTAAACAAGCGACCTCCTCACGGCAATTCGGGGTCAAAAATCGCGCAGCGGCGAACGGAAACGAGCGGGTCGCCGGGGTGACTTTGAGTTAGGAGCGGCATAGGCGAGGACGATTCTTAGCAGCACAGCAGCGGTGAATTGTGACGGCGAAAACATAAGACAGGCGACGCACCGAGCGTCATAACATTCCCATCATTCGGCGGCCGTACGCGAATGATCGGGACACTCGCTAACACCGCAGTGCTTCGACGAGACGCCAGAACGTTGGCTGAGAATCGTTCCAGCTCAGAACCCGACAGTAAATACGGCGACCGGTCCGAACGATCTGACACGGGACCCGCATCATCGTGTTCACGAACGTACGGAATTCCATTTTCAGCAGGCGAGATTTTTCTGATTGACGACGATCCTTCCACCGACCGGATTCCGGAAGCCACAGTGCCAGCCATGCTTTCAACGTCCATGCCAGGGAACCCATCAGCATGTAACCCCAATTGCTCATCAGATTATCGACAGGAGCCTGAAACGCGCGAGGACCATTCGACAGCTGCTCAATCAGATTCTCCTGGTCGCAGCGATCGTTGCAGGAGAACACAACGTCCTCAGCCGAAAGCATACGATCGTTCGTGATATAGAAGAAGTAGCGAATGTCGGGGTACAGCACTCTGTCGCCTTGCTCGACCGACAGGTTCTTGCGAATCACAACCATGCGATACATCTGGCCACAGGCTCGTGGCTGATATTCAAACTCCGCAATGTCCTCGCTCAGCAGTTTGATGTTCTTGAACTCACGAGCGATGACGATTTGTTCTTTCACACGCTCAGGTTTTTGGCGACGTTTGTCAGTCAGTCGAACGCCGCTGGGTCGATCCAGTCTTGTCCATGCCGATGTGGGTAATTCCTGAGCAATTTTCTTGAGATTCGGAGTCGCGTCATAACCGAAATGAAACTGCACGCCTCCGCGGTCCCAGCGGTCGAGATGCTCCGTCTGGCTGAAGTCAGTATCTCCCCGCAGCAGGATCGATCTCCAGCCGTTGCTCTTGAGCATCACGATGACACTATCGACGTAGGCGGCCGCGCCTTCATGACTGGGGCGATTGCCGGGTCTGTTCATGATTCGCAGCGGTTCCTTCGTATTCGCGAGCGATATCAGCAGTGGATGGTAGCTCCATCGACTTTCGTAATTGATGTCCATGCCTTCCTTGCATTCGCCCGTGGTCTCGACGGTGTGTCCATCCATATCGACAATGGCACGCTCAAAGAATTCCTGCGGCTGACGCGCCCAGACGATGCGTCTCGCATCATCAATCGCATCATGCAATGCGTCGATGTCCGCCTTCGTTTTGAATCGACGACAGAAGTCGCCTGCCGTAGTTGGGTCTGGAATCCGTGTCGCGCCGATCAGGTTGAGGTACGCTTCATCGTTTCGCTTCAGTTCCAGATCTTCCAGACATCGTCCGCCGCTGAGCGCATTGTAAGCAATGTTGAGCACATGATCGGATTCGAAATACGGGAAGTGGGTCTTCAGCAGTTGCAGCCGCCGATCGATCGCATTGACCAGTCCGCTCTGATGCGCCAGCGGATGAATGAGGCCGAGTCCGCCATAGCATGTGGCTTGCGTTCGATCAGCAATTTCAAACCGCACGGTTCGCATCGTAAACATGGGTGCCGAGTTATCTCGTACCTTATGTTCGTTCCTTTTATCGATGCGTCGCTTGCTTTCGGCGAGCTTCTTTCGTGTAATCCTTAGGCGACGCTGGCGTTCTTTGACTTGTTTCTTCCGTGTCTTCGACTTGCTCACTCGAAACTCCTTTTTGAACGTCCGTGGTTGTCGTTTGCGATGACTCAACAACCCCGGATTTCACTGGGAGTTTCGTTTTTTCTTCTCCGATTGTGCTATCGGCGGTCGCTTGTTTGAGGCCTAGAAGTGTAACCCAATCTGTCAGACACGTTCATCGTTCAGTGCCTCCGATTTCATCCCGCGGCGAATTGCGATCGACTGGGATTTCAGATTCGCTTGTCCCAATTGACTTGGCGATTTCCCTTATATTCCGGGAGCCAACGGTGTTGTTATCGATTGTTTCAATCCCATCAATTGTGACACTGTCGCGCAACCCTTGGAAATCGAGTTGAATGGCAGACGAACCATAAACAAGCGATGAATTCGTGGTGATTTGCTGGCGACTTGAGTTAGATGAATGATCAATTTTTCCCCTGAAAAACTTTGCACGGGCCACCGGAATGCGTCGAACTCGATCCCAGTTCCGCAGAACTACGAGGACGTGTCTTGCGAGCGATCCATATTGCCAGTCATCATAGCGTTCAAATGACAAAGCAATGAGGGACGAATTGACGAGAGACGGGCGGAAATACGTCGCCGTTACTTCGTCAGGCTGAACGTGCGATTCCTCGTCATGCATATCGGCACTGTTTGAGGAACTGGATACATTGGAATACTTTTCAGCATCATCAAATCTGGCTTTGTTGGCTGATGGTGATCGTGGCACTGTCCCTGCTGCCATAATGACCATTGGGTCGATCATTTCGTGGCTAATACCGCGAAGGTGACCAATCTCATGAACAATCGTGTCGTCGCGCTTTAGGCTCCAATTGACGATAAACGAGTCACCAGGAATACCACTGGCCTTTCCTCGCAGTTTACCGTTCGCTGCATTTCCGTCACTGTCCAGATCCGAAACAATGGTAAATCTATAGTCTTGATTAAAATGTAATTGAATCTTAGCATCGGTATCGGCCGGATCTGGGCGACTGGCATCGGGCGTAAAGATGATATCTCCGTATGGGAGGGCGGTAATAATAACTGCCGCGCGCCAGTCATCATCCGAGTTTTTCGCAAGCAATCGGACGACTCCGATGTCTACGGCTGCTTGAACCGCCGCCGCTCGTGCTGAGATTGTCAACGAAGTAAGTGCAGTGACGTTACTTGAAATCATGTACGTATATGTCAGTTGATTTCGTTCAAGAATCTGGAATGGCTCAGAATCGCGGTAGACTTCGCTGGTGTCATAGGTGCCACTGAAATTCGCGTCAACGTAAAAACGGACTTCGGCTGGCCCCACCATCGCTGCTGTCAGCAAAACACTGAAATTGAGACCGATCCCAGGACTGTTTACAATCACGCCGCCAGCGGGCGTTCGCAACTGCCCGCGAATGATCGCACCGGGACCGATCCTTGTGGCCGCTCCCGGGACGAGCGTGTATTGGAACGTACTCGTCACATCAAAAAGCTCGCCAGCCTTGATAACATACGAGTTTTCCCCTGGGTACAATGCACCTCCAGCGACGCGATTTGCATTCACCAGTGCGGAATCAAGATCTACCACCTGAATTGTCAGGGACAAGCTAAACTCGCCGGCATCAATCTGCGAATTGGAGTTTTCATCCAGCCATGCTGTCACAACATGGATTGCTCCGGCAGCACCGACAGTGATGACCGGCGTCGGATTGAAATCTCCAGCCGCGGGCGTGGCTCCACCAGTGACGACATAGCGCACATCATCTAAGGTTGCCAAAGCCTTGGGAGCAAATGCGGCGACGGACAATGAAACATCATTCAGCGGGGCCACATACAGGATCGTCGTTGCACCGGGGACCGTAATGCTGTTGGGCAGTAAGAAACCGTGTGATTCAGTGGCCGTGAGAGTGTCGAATCCTGCGTCCTGAATTGTCCATTCAAACGTCGTCGATGCTGTTGCCCCCGCTGCATCGCTGACTGTCACAGTCAAGTTGTATGTACCGGCGGAAGCATACGTCAGTTTCCCTAACAATCTACCGGTCACGATCTGAATAACCATACCGGGAGGCATACCCGTGGCGGACCAAGTCAAGAAGTCGTTCGGAAGATCTACGTCCGCAGCAGGGACATAAACTGACACGTTGTCACCTTCGGTGAACGTCGCATTTCCCGGATTCGTGATGGTGGGAGCATCGTTGACGGAAGCCACATCAATGTAGATGGTGGCTGTGTTGCTGAACAGAAGCCCATCAAACGCCTGGTACGTGACGGTCGCAATGCCGTGAAAATTCAGCGAAGGAACAAATGTCAACACTCCACTGCCGTTCACCGTCGCCACGCCATGAGTTGAAACGACATTGACAACTGTCAAGGAATGCCCGGCAGAATCTGAATCATTCTCGAGCGGATAGATACCGACGGGAGTGTCCTCGTTCGTCGTGGCGAAATCATCATCCGCGTCGATTTCATGAGGATCATCGTCGGCAATCGTGACCGTTGCGGAACTCGGCGATCCAACTGTGTACCCGCTGCCGGTCGCAAGGGTAACAATCGCCGTCTCATCGGCTTCGGCCAGGTAATCATCGATCGGAGTCAGTGTCAGAGTCTTCGTCGCCTGATTGGCAGCGAATGTCACGCTTGTCCCGAATGCCGTGTAGTCCGTACCCGATGTGGCGGTGCCCGTCACATTGAAGTTAACAGTCAGCACCGCAGAACTGTCTCCACTTCGTGAAAACGTATATGTCCCCGTGTTCGGACCCGCTTCGGACGCATTTGGGTCAGTTGCCGTAACCGTGATTTCAGGGTTTCCAGTCACCACTGCCTTTACCGCAAATTCGTACGGGGATTCATCGCTGTCGTTGTTGCCAATACTGATCTGCCCGACAAACGTACCTGCGACAGATGACAAAAATTCCACAACAAACGTCGCAGATGAATTGATTGCCAATGGTGATACGATGTAGTTTGCAGCAAGCCGAAAGAAACCACCGGTCACTGATGGCGTGCCCAGATAGAGCGGTGCCATTCCTGTATTCTTCACAGTGAACGTCCGAAACTCTGGTGTGTTGATCAGTACGGTTCCAAAATCCGTGTCATCCGATGTACTCGGCGTTGTGTCGCCATCGACGATACTGACCCCATTTCCCAGAACGTCGATTTCCGGCGCGATCACGACCGCCTTGACGATGAAATTGTACGGAGATTCATCATTGTCGTTGTTGGAAAAACTGACTTGACCAGTGTATGTCGCTGCGACGGAGGATGAGAAGTTGACACTAAACGTATCTGATGCTCCTGGTGCGAGACTGGTCACCAGTGGATCGCTGCCCGTCGTGAATCCACCTGTGAATGCCGGCGGACCCAGGTAGAGCGTGGCGTTTCCAGTATTCTGCACAGTAAACGTTTGGGAAATGATCGAACCGGGGACCACGCTGCCAAAATCTGTCCCGTCTGTCGTACTGGGGGTGCTGTCTCCGTCAAGAATGCTCACGCCATTTCCCAGGACATTAATCTCAGGCGTTCCGGTCACGACCGCTTTCACGGCGAAGGAATACGGTGATTCGTCACTGTCGTTGTTAGCGATCGTGATTGTCCCGTTGATCGTGGTTGCTGTCGATGATGAGAAATTGACTGCAAATGAGTCCGATGATCCTGGTGCCAGACTGGTGACGAAAGTATCGCTGCCGAGGCTGAATCCGCTTGTCAGCGACGGTGTGCCAAGATAGAGCCATCCG
>JBBJME010000111.1:0-21727 GCA_037719765.1 Planctomycetaceae bacterium | reverse complement strand
TTCGGGGATCGCCGTTCGGGTGGTCTGTTCATACGGCAACGGAGCAGCTGGTGATTCAAAGAAGACTGCTGCTGGCCGACGAGGAATATCTTCGATCATGGCCCGGCGACCTTTTCTTTCGTAACTGCCTTGTCTATCATAAATTGCCAGGCTTTTTCTCCAAACTTGTCGATCAAGGTGGACAATTCATTCTGCACCTCGGTTATGTGCGGGGCATCCGGAGTGCCTGCGGGGGCGCGCATCTTCTTTTTGCAGTTTAGGCACTGATAATGAACGGATCGCCCATTCGGGCTAATCTCCAAGAGTGTCATCTTAAACTCATGGCAGCGAGAGCATGGCTGGATCATGAACCAATGCCGCACTTTTGTTCCCAGATCCTGCCGCTTTTCATCGATCACGGCTTGCAACTGCAAAAGATCCTGATGCTGCTGCAGTAATTGCTTTTGTAGAAGTTGCAACTTATGCAGTTCTATACGATTCATGCAAACAAGATAAATCGTGATGATAATAGCAATTACCACCACGAATACGCTAAACGTTGTCATACCCGCCCTTTTAAGAAACCCCCAAAGCAACGCTAATTATTGCTGCATGACGAATCGCGATCTATCCGTCTGGCGATTAGCCGAACGAGTAGGTCGTGCGTTGAACTTTTCCGCTTCGTGGGGCCTTGCGTGAGGGTTACGAAGTGCGGAATTGATGCGACCGGCGAAGCGACATGCCAACATGATACTCCCCGAGTGATGACGTGTCACGACCGGTGAGGCGGTGACCGGAATTTTTGGTTGCACTGGCTGCAACAGGTCGTTCGGATTTGCAGGCAAAGGACGTGGCGCGAAGAGTCCAAAATTGGCTCGACGACTCGAGGCGTGCAGCGTCAAAAAACGAAAAGGTTTCAGCCGCCAAAACGAAATTCCGCTTAACCTCGTGAGCTTATCGTTCAAAAGATACTGGACAAACGGGGAACATCAGAGGTCGTCAGCAGTGATATCACGCATGGCGACGTGGCGAATCTGGTAGACGACGATTGTCTGTTCGCGGATGACAAACAAAATGCGATGCGTGGTTCTCCTGCCGGAACCGTACAGCATTTGTCGCAACTCAACTGGCAGGAACTCGCTTTCGCGGGTTCTTTGTGTTTGAGCCTTCACCGCTACGACAGCGGAAAGTACACGACTTGATCTCGCCATTCGTTTTGCTCGCTGCATTGAATCACGAGAGCCAACTCGTCGATGAGACTTCCAATCGCAGCTCGGTCATCCACGATGAAAATACCGGCCACTTTCAATCCAGAACGAAATCGCTGCATTGCGTGAAATGGCATCGTTGCTCGGTCGTGTGTGAGCAGGATTCGATCGGACTGGTTGCCCAATCGAGGAGAGTCGGATCATCAATCCCTGTAAGACCGACATCCTGCATTCTGATCAGGTCGAGTTCAGACAACCGCCGTCGCAGGCCACGCACGATGTCGCCGTGAAAATTTTCGTCACTGATCAATCGCAGCAAGGTTTCGCTCCGCATCCTTCGCTCGTTCGGTCAGCGTCTTCAAAAGATCCTTCCGGACGGGACGCACGATTTCAAGCTCGTTTTGGATTTCGGAAGCGAGCTGTTCACGGCCAGCCAAATATTCATTGATTGCGGTGTCATTGTTCAAACACCACGCGACCACGGCATAAACCTCGGACAGATGCAATGTGTCGTAAGCCTGAACGATTTCTTCCGGCGTTGCTCCGGCATGCCAGGCCCGCATGACAATTTCGAGAAGCACCCGAGTCTGGCCGATTCGCAATGCACCAGCGGCGTCGCGGCTTAGTGGGACAATCATGGGTTCAGGAAGTGGTGTAGACATTAAGGCTCTCGTTTTTGATTCAGCGTTGCGGAGGCACGCGTCTGGGTGTTGTTCATTCTAACCGGCGGGCACGTGACAGGACAGAACGAGTCTCAAATTCATAGAAGCCCGGCATTTTTGAAATGCCGGGCTTCTGGAACCAAGCGCAATTCGCGGGCGAGAGAGGTGAGCGCCTTGCCGCTCACTTATTGATCGAGCGATCCTTACCGAATCAGCGCCAGCAGTTCTTCGGCTGACAGGCGACCGGTGGTGTCGGTGCCTTCGAGGAGGCTGTCGGCGAGGTCGCGTTTCGTGGCATGGAGTTCCAGGATTTTGTCTTCGATCGTACCGCGTGTGATGAAGCGGTAAATCGTCACGGGACGAAGCTGGCCCATTCGATGAGCCCGGTCGGCAGCCTGGTCTTCGACGGCGGGATTCCACCATGGATCCATGTGCAGCACGTAGTCGGCGGCGGTGAGATTCAATCCCGTTCCGCCAGCTTTCAGACTGATCAGAAACACATCGCCTTCGCCGTTCTGAAACGCATCGACGCTCTTCTTGCGATCCTTCATTGACGTTGAGCCGTCGAGATACTGGTACGAGATATTCTTGCGATCGAGTTCGGCTCGCAGGATCGAAAGGTGATCCACAAACTGGCTGAAGACCAACGCTTTGTGTTTGTTCTCCAGGAGCTCGTCGATGGTCTCCGAAAACGCTGTCAGCTTCGCGCCGGGCAGATTGCAATCGGGCAGAAGCAGGCTGGGATGACAGCAGGCTCGGCGAAGGCGCATGATTTCGGCGAGAATCCGCAGATGCTTGCCTTTCGCATCGGAATCCTTCGCAAGCTCCTTTACTGCGCGCCGGCGGGCTGATTCGTACAGGACGGTCTCTTCGTCTGTCAGCGTCACAGGGACCGTGACTTCAATGCGCGGCGGCAGTTCACTGAGCACCTGCGTTTTCGTGCGACGCAGCAGAAATGGCTGCACCAGTCGTTTGAGTTGCTGACCCGCGTCCCGGTTGTGATCGCGTTCAATCGGCAGAGCAAAGCGCTGATGGAAATGTTCCATTGAACCCAGCAGTCCCGGATTGATGAACTGGAATAGATTCCATAATTCGCCGAGATGGTTTTCAATCGGCGTCCCTGTCAGGATCATTCGGAAATCGGCGGTCAGCGACATCGCGGCCTGCGAGCGCTTCGTTAATGTATTCTTGATAGCCTGAGCTTCATCAAGAATGACAGAATTCCACTGGACGGCCTGCAGACGTTCGGCCTCAGTGTGCAGCAAACCATAGCTGGTGATGACCACATCACGCGGGCCAAGCTCCGCGAAGAACGCGTCGCGATCGCCCGCGCCGAACATGCGGGGATTCAGTGTCGGCGCGAAGCGGTGCAGTTCTGCTTCCCAGTTGAAGCAAACCGACATCGGCGCAATGACGAGCGCCGGGCCATCGGCACCGCGCCGCAACAGCATTGCGATGGCCTGCAGCGTTTTCCCGAGTCCCATGTCGTCGGCAAGACACGCACCGGCTCCCCAGTGAGCCAGGCGACAGAGCCAGCGGAAGCCTTCGATCTGGTAATCCCGCAATTCGGCGTTGAGTGTGGACGGCACGTCGGCCACAACGTCGCCTGCGTCCTGGATGCGTTTGAGGCACGCTTTCCAGTGCTTGTCCGCTTTGAGAGTACACCATTCGTCGACATCGCTGAACGCCGACGCGCGGATCTGAGGAAACCGCAAAGTGTCGCCCTTTCGTTCACCATGTGCCGCGAGTGCTGAGACTCGTTTTCGCAGCTGTTCGGTCAATGCGAGAAACCGCCCGTCATCAAGCGCGATGAATCGGCCAGGACTGGCGGACACCAGATCCATCAGTTTCATCAAATCCATTTGCAGCAACTCGTCGACGACAACTTCACCGGAGGCGGCAAACCAGTCCTTGTCACGGTCGATGCGGACTCGCAGTTGCTTTTCCGTCACCGAGCCAGCGATTCGCATCGACTGCCCCTGGGGCCAGTGAATCATGAGTTTACCGGCTTCGCGGAGCGGTTCGATCTGCATCAGCATTTCGAGCGCGTCATCGGCGAAAGAGAATTCTGCTGCTGACAATTCTCCATCGGTGGAATTGGCGAGCGACCGACAGGTCGCCACGATTTCCTGAGCCCGCTTGTACTCTTGCTTCAAATTGCGGCGCGTGGACAAGGATTCTCCCATCATCTCGGCGAAGACGTTTTCACCGCCTTGCCCGGGAGCAAAGAATGGCCCGCTGTCGCCAAACGGCTGAACAAAGAATTCGGCCCGCAGGCCTGCGTGAAACGGCAACAGATGCAAATGCGGACGCGATTCTGCATCGACCGATTTGACGTTCGCATTTGCGGCGTTCTTGCCAAACGTAATATCGGACTGCACAGATAGCAGCGACGACAGTGACTTCGCCGTCGCCAGCACATCTGCTTCACCGCTCTTTGGAACATCCAGTGCGCCTTCCAGGACGCCCGCGAGCTTCATTTGCTCCTTCGTAAACGTGACGACCACCAGCCGATGAGATCCATCTTTGATGAGAATCAAATCGTTTTCACCGTGTGGTTGCGGATCGAGTTCCAGTTGCAGGCCGGAGTCCTTGCGGCGAATCACCAACTGCGGTCGCCGGGACATGATTTCCAGAGGCTGAGTTCGATTGCCCGGCGTAAAGACCAGCGGATGCCCAATGAGTGCTGTCAGGGCCTCGTCATAGTCAAAGTTGTAAACGGTTTCCGTATAGCGGCGGTAGCCGGTTGAGACTTCTGACGCGACGATACAGCGACACACCGCGCGGTCTTGTTCGGTCAGAAATACATACTCCGCTTTCGAAAGTGTCCCGTGGAGTCGCTGCAGAGCAACCGGTCTTCCGCCAGTCCATGATCCGCCAGACAGCTTTTGGATGAAGGGTCTCGGAGATGCCCAACTGTTGTTTTTACTAATATGAACTTCAAGTTCCCAGATCATCCGTTCGTCGTACATCGAACCCGTGGCAGCGGATTGTGATCGGGCCGGATTCCCGTCTACGATTTGACGTAGCGAGTCCAGTTTTCGTTTCCACAGCGAGGTCTGCTGAATCCACGTCAACATCGGAAACGTGCCGAGCTGAGCATGACGCTGACCGCCGAGAGCGCCACTGCCGTCCGGAAGAATCGCGGCCTGCGCGTCTTCACACAGCGCGACCAGCCATCCAAAGCCGAGAGCTTCATACGCGGTTGTCGCTTTGATCAGCATGTCAGGATTTTTGAGAGGCTCCTGCGGCAGGAACCACTGAATGAGATGCACGGCAATCGCCTGAACGAGCGGCACGCTTCCTTTCACCTTTGTGGAAAAGACTTTGAAGAAAGCAGTCTTGGTCGTTGCGGATGGCGAGTCCGCGTAGCCAGCCGCAGCAATTATCAATTCCGGAATCGGTTTCAGTTTTTCGGGCCACAGTGTTGCGGCGGCAGCGCACAAAGCCTTGAGCGTTCCACGCGACGTGGCGTCGTTTTTCCGAAGCAACAGCAGAACATGCATCAGACCCGGCAACGGCGGCAGCACTGCGCCTCGTTTTTTAGATTCTTTCCTGAAGCTGTTCGTCAATTTAGTGAATGTGGCTTCGGCAAGTTCGTGTTGCCCGGTGAGGAATTCGAGGCAGCCCCTGGCGATGAGACTGCTGGAGGTGTTGGCATCTGCGACTGCTCGCAGTCCGTCAAGATCGCCGCAGGCCGCCAGCAAATTGACCCACCAGTCTCCGACTTCGCCTGACAGTGTGTCGTGCCAATGGACATAAGAATCGAATGCCTCAATCGCCTCCGTCGATCCAATGCCCGTCACAATAGCCTGCGTTGCTTCCCTCACAAGAATCTCAGGCTGAAGTTCAGCCGGTGTCCGTTCATAGAGTTCTGCATTGAAGGGATTCAACAGGCTGAGATCACTTAACTCTTTTGGTGCATTGGAGAGTTCCTGTTTTGCGGCTCCGAATTCTGCAACATCTCCGCGATAAAATGCAATTCGTGCGCGCCGCCTGGCCGCCACGAAGGCTTGATGTTTCTTCATCGACGATCGTTGGTACGTTGCCATATGCTCCTGAAGCGTCCCTGAAGCTCCCGCAAGGAGTTCAAAGTTTCCGTTGAGTACAGATTGCTGAACAACAGCGTCCAGATGCCGCGCGTCGATCTCCACGAACGCCATGCCTGCAACCAGGGATTCGATCAGCCGAAGATCGCGCAGAGTCTTTAACTCTGGCTTGAGCAGTGCCTGAGTCAGAAACCCGCTCTTCGACGACTTAACCGTCGCCCAGCCACACTGCTTCAGGACACTGAGCAACGCATCAAGGCTGGTCGCCGATTCAGATATGGCCAGCACCTGCAGGATGTACTGCTGGAGCGGAGACAGATTTTTGAAGTCCCGTGCGGTATCCTCAGTCATTGGGTATTCACTTTTTCCTCGTTCGCTTTGATGGGCTGACTTCCGACTGCAGTGATTGGCCTGCGCGCGGAAACGTCGCCGCATTCTGACACAAGCCGCTGTGAGTTTCGAGCAAAGCCCCCCAATGGAATCCAGGCGAAGATTTCCGCTGGGCTTGCCCCGGCGGAATCACAACTGCATGGCTACCATCCACTCGACCGATTCAATCGCAGCTTCCACCGGGCGAGCCCGATGGAGAGCGGATGATAAGATTGTCTCATTAGAGTAGCCGCCCAGTTGACCGCACCTTCGGGGTGAACCCGATGGAAGCGGGAATTCGGCTATTCGCTATCCAACACCAAAACGCTGAAAACGAGGAATCTGTTTTTTTCATTCCTTTTGGAGGTCGGGAAGAACATTGAAAGCGATTTGTGAATCACCGTCGGGGAGTAAGACGATTACGAGAGTGCCGCAGTACCGGCCAATCGGACGGATCTCGCCCTTGGCAAGGGCGCGTCCTGCACCGTCTTTCAGAATGATGTCTCCTCCAAACCAGGCGCGCTCGATGTTGATGATATTCACATTCCCATCTGGCGATGCCCCACGGCCACCAGATTGGTCCAGGCGTTTTTCCCAGGAGACCTCTCCATTCAAAATCAAGGTGCATGGGGACTCGAAACTCTGGTTTGATCGATCAATGATCAGCAAGTGATTCTGGTCGGGGGGATTGAGGACGCCTTTCAGCAAGCTGAAGCCCCAAAGCCCAATCAGCAGAACCAGGAGAGTCCCCGACACCGTCACGTGATTGAAAAACACGCGACGAACGGAGAACAGATAGGTGTTTCTCACCAACAATGACTCCCGACGACGCACCCGCACTGGACGGGCCTCGTTCTCACTTGCAAAAGCCCGGCATCTTTGAGATGCCCGGACTTTGTTCAACTTTGGTTCCCTGGCTATTCGTTATCAATCACCTTCAGCTTCTGCTCAACGCTGTTGCCAACCAGTTCCGGTGCGTACATGCCTTCGATCGTGGCAGGCAGGGCGGAGACGAACCCGGGCGTTTCGGCGCGCATGCGGTAGCTGATGCTGTGCTGGCCGCGGGCGAGGGTGGTGAGAAAGAAGCTGACCCGATCGTCACGCAGTTCGCGATAGGCCGTCAGTCCTTCGAAGACATAGCCGCTGCGCTGGTCGTCCGGTTCGAAGCCGCTGGGTTTGTGATCTTCGAGCAGCAGATACTCGTAGTCGTTCTTGCTGTCGATCACCATTTCGACTTCGATCAAGTCGCCGCTGGTGACGGACTGCAGATCTTCCACCGGAATGCGTTTGTACTTCGCCACCTGCTGACTCACCACCTGGCCCCGATCCCCCTGCACGGTGACCTGTTTGTCGTCTCGTTCCAGTCGATAAAACTTGCGCTGAACTTTGACTTCCAGACCAGCGGCCGTGATCGAATCTTCTTTTGTGAAATTCGTCAGGTACGCGCTGAAGTACACCGGGCCTTTGCCGGTGCGGCGGACTTCAATTTTGTGAGCCCCGGACGTGACTGCATCGCCCTGCAGCAGCAGAACATTGTCGAAGCTGAACAGGTTCTCGCCGTTGATCTTCACGGTCTTCTGGACTTCGCCATCGATCAGGATTTCAACGGTCATGTCCGGCTGATCTTCGCCGGTGGCTTCGATGTAGTCCGCCATGGATTCGACGACCATCGCGGTGTCGCGAGTGCTGTCCCAGTACGTGCCGTGCTTGCGGTTGTTCAGCAGGTACTTGACCAGGCGTGACGCGATCTCATCGTTTGGCCGAACAGCAACGAGCAGCTTCAGATAGACTGCCATCGCTTCGTTGTCACTGCCGTACCAGAACCACCAGCTGGCTTCCGGAAGCCGCAGCCAGGCCGTCTGGTTTTCTTCGTCCTGTTCAAGGAACTGTTCGATGTTCTTGATCACCATGTCGCGTCGTTCGACATCCTGCTGTTTGTGCAGCACGAGTCCCGTGAGCGACAGGCCATACACAGACAAGTCTCCACGATCGCGGTAGAGATAATCGGTCATGGTCGGGTCGTTGGCGTCGTGTTCAGACAACACCATGGCGACGAAAGCGTCCATGTTGTCGGCCTTCATCTTGTATTCAACCCTGCCATCATACTTTGGATTCTCACGGTGCTTGTCACCTTCGCGAAGCTTTGTCAGTTCGTTGGCCTGCGCGCCTTTCAGCCACTCGACACCGCGCTGAATCACGTCCGGAAGAATCGGGACATCGTTCTGTTGAGCCACCGTCAGGCCATGCACGACCTGAGCCGTCAGATGCGGCGAAGAATGTTCGCCGTAGCCGGAGAACCAGCCCCAGCCGCCGTCGGACAGCTGCATTTCGGTGAGCGCTTTGACGCCTTCCGCCACGATGCGATTCATTTCGACGTCGTCGAAGACCGGATTAAAGTCCTTCGGTCGGCCCTTCATGAGCTTCGTGTCCTTGTCGATGTTCTCCTGAATCCATTTCGCGAGCGTGCTGCTGCCCTGGCCAAAACCCGCTGGTAATTCCACGATGTCGCGAGTCTGGGTTTGCGGTTTTTCGCCCCAGTGAGCCGGATACTTGCCGCGATAGGTCTGCTGAGCGTCCAGGTTGGTTCGCTGCTTCTTCACGTCCGCCAGATTCACGCCCATTTTCTGCAGCGTGCGTTGCGTCAGCACGGCAGGCAGGAAGCGGTTGAGTGTCTGTTCGGTGCAGCCGTATGGATACTGCAGCAGGTAAGGCAGAGAATCGACCATCGCGCCCGCCAAACTTGGGCTGTAACGAATCTCCAAACGCGACTGCGCCGGAATGCGTTCTTCGGGAACGCGCACTTCGATCAGAGCTGACTTTCCGTTCGGACGGATGACTCCGGTAAAGCTTTCCGTCTTGAGCATGCCATGCACCTGCACGGGCACTTTCACTTCGACGGCATCCGATTCTTCATCTGTCAGCGCCTTCATGCGAATGGTTGTCAGGCCGGAGGCGACCACATCGACATTCCAGTCGACGCGTGCTTCCCCGTTGGCGGCGATGGTCACCGTCTGCGTGGCCTCATCCAGCAGTTTCAAATGCCCGCCTTCGTTTTCGATCACGACCTTGACGGATTTTTCGCTGGACAGATAGTTGTGAACCACGGCCGACAGCACTATCTGATCGCGTTCGGTGAGGAAACGAGGCGTTTGAGGCCGGATGATCAGGTCTTTGCTGCTGATAATGTCCGAGGTTCCCGAGCCCACGCGCGTGCCATCGCCCATCGTCCAGGCTTTGATCTTCCACGTCGTCAGGTTGTCGGGCACGGTGAACTTAACTTCGACGAGTCCATTTTCGTCAGCGGTTGAAGATGCAACCCAGTAAGCTGTGTCCGCGAAGTTGGAGCGAAGGGTGGGTGCCACTTCGGCGATACCACCGCCTGCTCCAACCATGGGTCCGCCCGGATCCGCGCTCATGGCCATCGCGGGGGAGTCCGGAGCCGCGCCATCCATCGCCATCGCGGGGGCAGCCATCATGCCTTCGCTCATCATCATGCGGCCCTTGAACATCGCGCCGCCACGACCTCCACCCCTCGGCCCGCCAAAGTATCCTCCGGCACCGCCCATTGACGGGTCATTCCCAAACAGCAGTTGCATCACGATTTCGTTATCCCGATACACCGGCCCGGAGCCGCGTTGCAGCGTCGAAAAGATGCTCGAATGATGCTGACGGCGCACGTTCCAGAAGAAGCTGCGAATCTCGGGAATACTGCTCGCGGCAATGTATTCCAGGCTGGCGTCGTAGACAGAAAGTACAGTGTTGCCGACAAACGGATGGCCTTCCAAATCCGTGAGTTTTAACTTCACCGTCGCCTCTTCACCGGGACGATAGCGTTCCGCGGAAGGAATCACTTCGACATTCGCGATTCGCTGCTCAGGAGGTACAACAATCTCCCGCATTTCGGTGTGAATCCTGCCGTCGGCAATGGTCACGGCTTCGACAAAGATGTTCGGCATGTCCGTGCGTTCGATCGCGATCTCATGGATTGTGCTCTTGCCCTTCATTCGCAGGACGATCGGCTTCGAGCACAGTCCGTTCATCGGACGCACAAACAGCAGGACGGTGCTGTCCGCTTTGTTCGTGTTGACCTGCAACTGGACCTTTTCGCCAGGCTGGTATTCCTGCTTCTCGGTGATCAGTTCCAGATCGTTGAAGCGATATCCACCGCCGTTCTCCGCGGGGCCTCGGACGAACAGCACGTAGCCGCCTTCCATCTCGTGGCCTTCACTGTCGGTAATTTTCACGCTGATGCGGAACTGGCCCGCATCAGGAACCGTCATTTTCAGAGTCCCGGAGCCGTCATCATTGGTCGTGACATCCCACGACTGCACTTCCTGTTCAACCGGCATGTCGCCTTCGTACTTCACCGAGAACAGAGTCGCCTTGCCGCTGCCTTTGACGGGCTTGTCGTCCGGTGTTCGAGCCTGAAAGCCCACGTTGCCCGTGTCGCCCGTTTGATAGTGGCCTCGATCGGTCCACGTGAAGACCTTGAACGGATCGCGAGCCACCAGCACGTTGCCGTTGCCGATAATCGTGCGGCGAGATTTATCGACAACTTCCGCCGTGATGTTGTAGTTGTGATCGCTGTCACTATGACTGGCCAGAGCGGTTGCCGTGTCGATTTCGACGAGGAACGTGCCGTCTTCGCCAATCTGCGCGTCACCTTCCACGACGACTTCGGGAGGGTCCGGGCTCCAGTTCCACCATGGTCGAATCGGCGGCATGCAGCCCCAGCGATTGAAGCCAGGGTACCATTGATATTCCGGAGCGAACCACCAGTAACCCGGCGAGTACAACCAGTCCCAACGCGCGATCGGATACCAGCGGTTGTCCTTTTTGGTGCGTTCGACCTTATAATGCACTTTCGCTTCGGTCACCGGGGCTCCGAAGTAGTATTTGGCGATGATCTTCGCCTGAATTTTTTCGCCCAGCTTCACCGGCTTGTCGGGAGCTTCAATTTTCACTTCATATTCAGGCTTGCGATATTCTTCGACGACGAACGAGCCGTTGCCGATCATGTTCCGCTGTGGCTTCGTGATGACTTTCGTCACTCCGTTTTCTTCAACGGCGACGGAGACCATCACTTCTTCTGCAATCCCGATGATGTACGTCCCAAGCGTTCCGTCTGTTGGAATGGTCCACTCGCCATCGACGCCCGCCCAGCGATCCGTCTTCGCTTCGACTTCAAAGACGACATCGCCCTTGGGATTTCGAATCTGCACCCAACATTGCTTGTCCGCATAGCTGTTGTCATCGGCATCAAAGCGAGGCTTGCGAGTCCAGAGTCGGTACCTGACCGCATCGCCCGGTCGATACACTGGACGATCGGTAATCGAATAAACTTTCAGCGGGCTGTAATCCAGCGGCTGCAGCTTTTCAGGATTCCAGACGCCCATAAAGCCGTCGTAGGCCAGACGTCCATCCTGCGTGCGAGCGATCACGATCCATTGATTCTGCGGAATCAGATCTTTCGGATCGGGCGTGCTTAAACCATCCGCATCGGTGCGGCCGGCGAAACGATTGGTGAAGATCCCGAAGTTGCGATTCTGGCGATACTCCTGACGCCACCCGAAGAACTCCATGTCTGCCCGAGCGATCGGCGCACCGGTGACCGCATCGGCGACATAATACATCGTGCCATCTTCCACACGCTTGCGACTGATCGCGGTATCCGCCACCCACAGCACAATCCTCGCCTCATTGCCGTCATTCATCTTCGCCGTGACCCAGTAGGCTCCGGCTTTCTGCAGGGGCGTTGTCACTGTCGTCATGGCATCGAAGTGATTATCCGGAGCCTTCAGATCCAATTCCCACTTCGCGACCGACTTGTCGAGGTACTTCGCTTCGTCGTTGCGAATCAGCATCCAGCCGATGTTGTCGATCTGCAGCTTCACGCCATCCAGTTGCTGCGGCTTGCTTTCGATATATTTGCGGACGTCGGTCAGCAGTTCGTCGATCTTGATCGGCCGAGCTTCAAACGTCGCTTTGATGCCGTTGCGATATCGAATATCGAGCGTCGCGCCTTTTCCGGCGGGCTGTACCGACGTGCTTTCAATCTGCATCCAGTTTTTCACGATCTGATCGATGCGAGCCTGCACGTTCTTCCGGTCATCACCTGGACTCGCCAGCTTCAACATCTCGCGCAGCAATTCGGCAGCCTGCGGATACTGATGCCGATTCATGCGTTCGCTGATCAGCGATTCCAGAGCCTGTCGCTTTATTCCGTCACCACGCGCAATGATGGCCTTCAGAATCACGATGTGATTGAATTCATCAGGCAGAGCGAACCGCTTCACGCCGGTTGTCAGCTTAGCGATCGTCTCGGTATCGGCCAGTTCATGCGCCGCCCATTCACCGGACGGCTTTGGCTTCTCATTGACTGCATCTTCGCCTTCTGTTGCTTCACGAATGACAGGAGGTCCGCCGACAGCCGATGCTCCCACGCCAAACTGTGACTGCAGGAATCCGGCCCACTCCAGATCGACCTGGCTGCGGCGATCGGCGACATGCAGCACGACCTGAGCCATCGCCCAGCGCCAGCGTTCACCGTCAGACTTTGCGGTGTCCCACGATTCCGGCTTATGGTGAAAGACAGGATTGCCATCCTGATCGACTGGAGCCCCCTTGCTCGGTGCGCCCCAGCCGCCGCGCCCGTAACCGAAACCGCCGCCTTCGGAGATTTCAAAATCCGGCAGCGTCTGCAGATCCGTAAGATCCTGCAGCTTCCAGGCTTCGCCATGGCGAGCACTGCTGATCTGATTTCCCAGCGTCTGCCATAAGTCAGCTCGTTCCGCCGCTGTCGCGCTGTCGGCTTTTTCAGCCAAAGCAATCGCTTCCAAAAGCAACTGCAGCGACCGCACACGATCCCGATCCGCCACGCTGGCCCATTGTCCGCCACCGCGATGCCCGCCGCGCTCAAACTTACCGGCAATCACGAAGCCGCCATTTTCGATCTCGCCGGCATAGGCATTTGCCGCACGCGCCAGGAGACGAAAATCCGCCTTGTGAGCCTCAATCGAAGTTTCAATCAGTTCATCGACTTCATGCACCAGCCCGAGATTATTCAGACATGCGATGGCAAATCCCAAGTCCTCCGGTACCCCCTTACCCGAGTTCTCCGGATCCTGAGCCAGCGCCCGATACAGCTGCAACGCATCGTTGAAGTTGTTCTCGTCGTAAAGCTTCTTCGCCTGAGCCCGCTGATCCTCTGGAGGCTTTTCCATTGTTGTTGCCATCAGTCCCGCCGTACTCAAAACCGCTACTGCCGCCAGGCACGCAATCGCTTTATACATGACTTCAACCCTTACAGGAAAACACGTCCTTGTTCCGTTGTACGGAAGCTACCGCATTACAGCTCAAACATCCAGACAGGTCGACACGTCAGACGCCTTCGACATGCGGGAAGTTCCTACGAAAGTGCGTTGGGAGAAAATACTGGCTCCTGCGATGTCGAACGAACTTGCGATGGCCTGTGTTTTCTGCGGAAGACCGAACTTGTAAGAATTCTGTCAGCGTGAGGCAGACGTCAGCAAACTGAGACAAGGGGAGGAAATAAGATTGCGAACACTTATTCGACCTGCAAGCGATAGAGGTGTTCTCCGGCCTTGCGAACCAGGAGCACGCCCTCGTTTTCACGATCTGCAAACGATTCCACATCGATCGAGGCCGGGTCACGATAGCCAAGGTTGATGCGTTCGCAGACTTCCCGGGGAATTTGTGACGCCACCGTCACCTGCACACGCGGCCGTTCAATGCCGTTTTCGAATGTTCCGGTTCCGCGGACATGCGTCGAATGTGCCAGCACGCCCCATGGCAAATGTTTGAATCGATCCCACTGCTTCGTGAAATAATCGCGAACGTGGTAGCCGACATGTTCGATATTCGGCCCGTGCGTTACGGAAATTTCTTTCATGTGCGGTGCATAGATGATCAACTCGCCCCCGTCCGCGACGACCGGTTCCAGTTTGTACATGCATTTACCAGCCACCCAGAGTTCATCATACATCGGCGGCGCACACGACAATACCTGTCGATACGGTTTTGCGTGCCGCTTGATATGCACGCGACCAGAAAGCTCGGCGGCTCCGCGCCAGGCTTCCTCCGGCGTTCCATAGAACATGCCATACGGAGTCGAATCGGTGGACACGACGAACGCCAGGCAGCGACGTTCCAGCGGCACCAGTTTTGCCGCTCGATCCACAACACGACGCACAGGGGTGTCCTGCACGCCGATGATCCCGACATTAGTGATGAGTGCGCCAAGCCAGTGGAAGAAGTTGAGTAATTCCGGTCCGGAAATGCCCGGGAAGAAATACTTGTTACCGCCACTGAAGCCTACGACTTCATGAGGGAATACCGGACCGACGACCAGAGCCACGTCATAGTCATGAATGCGGCGATTGATCTGTACGGGAACTTCCATCGAAAGCACACCGTCGGAGATTTCACGTGTCTCCGCTTCAGTCAGAATTCCGATCGTTGAAAGTTCCGCAGGATTGTCCCATGCATGATTGAACAGCCCGACGTCACTGCACGGATCGTCGTCCGCAATCCCCAGCATCGCGCGGATTTTCTCCTGCGGCATTGGCGGATGTGTGCCCAGTGCGACGAGCACATCCAGAGATTTCGTCACCGGTCGCAACAGACTTCGAAGTGCCGGAAATAACACCGGCAAAGGAGCCGTTCTGGTATTGTCGGGCACAATCATCAGCACGCGCTTGCTGCGAAAATCATCCAGCGGCATATGCCGATGAATCCAGTTCCGCATTTCGTCTGCATTGAGTGTTTTCAGTTCCGTCGTCATCGGTGGCCAGCGTGTTTATTGATGTGAAGAGTTTCGAAACCATGTACCGTGCTGCGATTCATAATCGTACTCGTAATCATAATCTTAATCGATTGCCTGTGTTGCATTTGAACGAGGGATTAGGATTAAGATTATGATTAGGATTAAGAGATCGCTGGAAAAAACGGCCAGACCGTAGTCTTATTTTGGCGACTCAATGACACGATCATTGATCATCTGCGCCATGCCGTACATCAAAGTGATTTGTTCAAGTGCCGGCATTCGCTGACCGGCGATCCATTTTTCGACGACTCCTTCCATGCTTCGATTTCCGAAATTACGACCGGCAGCTAAATAGGCTTCTTCGCGCCAATCGGCGTTTTGAAGGGCTCCTATTGCGTTGAGGACATATCCGGGGTCTGTCGTCGCGCGGGCCATGCTGGAAACCAGTACACTCACATATGCCCGGCGCATTCCCGGCAGCTCCGGACCGCAGCCGTTTTCAAGAGCCTTGAGAGCTTCTGCAAGCTGCTTGTCCCGATTGACCCACGCCGCCGCCAGCACCGGGGCAGTTTTTGCCACTAATGCCGCATATCCTGCTTCGATGCCGTCCATCTTTAACCCGGGATCTGGTTGCATCACTTCCGGGAGTGTCTGCTTTGACTGCGACACAGCCACGGCCAGAAGACCGGTCAGATCATCGAGCATGATTTCATCGGCCCAGCCACTCGCCTGATCAGACAGCGTCGACTGCACAATCTGTGCCCCGCCGGCGAGGATGATGCGGGACAAAAGTTGAATCGCACGCAGACGTCGATCTTCGGCAATTACGAACAGTCCCGACTGGTTTCCGTCACTGATCAGGTGTCGGCGATACTCCTTAAAGGCTTTGTCGATCACAGCGGAATTGCTGGTCTTTAGATCGGTGGCAATTCTCTGACGTGCAGCCGATTCGTTGCGCGACACTTCCAGCGTCAGGACGCGAATTTCGCGCGTGGGCGGCGCGGCAGCACTGAGTTCGGCCCGGAGCCGAACGAGCAACGACCCGGCTTTTTCGGCATCACCACAAATCAGGGCGGCGCGGACAACTTCTGCCACGGCCGTTGCCCGCGTCAGTTCATTCCTGCGTTCGGAACCGTAGTCGTCGGCAATCTGCTGTGTGCTCGGCATCGTCATGGGCTCCGGTGCCGGAAATGCTGCCATGGCGGAAATCGCTGCCTCCAGCTGCACCGTGTTCTTTGACGCAGCCGCCAGAGCAGCGTGGACTTGCACCGCGACGACCGGATTTGCCGACGGGATCGCTTTCGCAATTTGTTCGATGATCGCCGGAGGAGCCTTGGCGGCACCGGCAATGGTGGCCACCTCGGTGAGCGATTCCGAAACGACGCCGGAGTTTTCGCTGGAGATGCTCCAGGCGACGGCCTCCGCCCAGCGCTGATGCAGCGCCAGATCGCACGCCACGGCCGTCTGCAGGGGATCTGTCCAGACCAGAACATCCGTCACGGACGGCACCGGAAGTACGTCTTTACGCCTGTGATCGGCGATCCAGAACCAGGCAGCACTGGCAAGCATGTCACGATTCGCAGTGATGGTCGTGTCCAGCTGACGCGTTGCGACCAGCGCTCGCGCTTCGGAGACATTGCCTTCGCTGACCAGCACCGATGCGAGTGAAAGAGCGGCCAAGGTCCCGGCGCGTCCGGTTTTTGGTATGCTGTTTTGCTCTGCAAGTGCCAGAGCGAATGACGCAGTCGCGAGTTCCGCCTTACCTGCAACCGAGTGTTTCCAGTACTGCGTAATATGCGGTTCGATGCGATAAAATGCTTTGGTGCGATCCACGACGACCAGCTGTTTCAGTTCCTGAGCAGCGAGTGTTGCTTCTTCCGTCTGGAGAAAGAGATCGGCCGTCATCCGGCGAGCCCATGCTTTGTCGCGCAGGTTCGGCTGACGCGCCAATGTGATCATCTGCTTTGCCATCGCCGTCACCTGGGCTCCTGGATTTGGAACTGCTGCCGCATCTGCCGCTGCAGCGTCGGCTTCAGCCTTCAATCGGATTGCCTCCTCTTCTTCCGATTCCCAATCCTCGCCGTGCGCGATATCGACCGGTTTGCGCAGGTTTGACTCATCAGGTTTCTGATTCAGGACCACCATCAGTCCGGCCGTCAGCGCCAGCAGGACACCGCCCACGATCGCGTAGATCAGAATCGGATTCCGTTTGGCGGGTTGAGATGCCTCGGCGGCTTGCTTCGCTGCAGCTGCGTCATCGGACAATCGCGAGGGTTTGCGTCCGGAGTTCTTTTCGCCGGATTCCGTCGCCTTGAAGATCGGAACCATGCACTTGTCATTGGCGCATCGCACCGATTTTCCAACGGCGGATTTTGGCACGAAACCCACTTGTTCGCACATCGGACAGATGACTTTGTGCAGACGCGTCTTGTCTGGTTTTTCTGTGGCCTGTATCGCCGTCTGAGTTGCCGCCGCGTTGCCGATGCCAAACGGATCGTCTTCATCGACTTTCGTTTTCGCACCGCCCGTTCCACCTGCAGGACGCGCGGGAGATGTCGGCGATGGACTTGCTGGCTTCGAAGCCGAAGGAGATGTTGGCGCTGGAGGGGACACGACAGGCTTTGCCCCCGGTCGATGTTTGGCTGGTCCCGCCTGCGGCTTCGGCGTATTCTTTGCACCTCGAGAACCATCCATTGCTGCGCCGCAGAATGGGCAATCAACAGCATCGTCTTCAAGCACGGATTGACCGCAGGATGGACAGGTTGGAAGTGACATGGCGTTGGAGGTCAGCTTGTTTCAGGGTTCTGGAATGTCATGAGACGTCACAGCGACATCGCAGTCCGGTTTGCGCTGGAAGAAGTCTAATACACAACCGATCCGTCCGCGAGTCGGTCCGATTCGCTGGAGTACAGGCTTCTGGTTGTTTCGTCGGGTATGTCTGAATACGTCGGATGGAAATTTCCGTCCGTCCATACTCACCCGAAAAACTCCCGAAAACCCGCAACTCGCACAAAAAACGACAGCCGTTCTCTTCGACGCCGCAAATCCAGGCTCAGTTCCGATTTTTCCACGAACCGCAAAAAAATGCTCAGATGTGTACCGTGCTCATGGACTCACCTCGCCGTCGGCATCCGTTCCTGAGGCTAAACATTTTGTGCGGCGGACACTATAAATCCTGCAGGCGTACTGAAACGAAAGCGTTGCAGACAATTTCCTGGGGACAAATATGGCGGGTGCTTCACTGCGACGGGCTCTGGTCGCTGAATTTCTGGGAACGTTTCTGTTGATCTTCTTTGGCTGCGGAGCAGTCCATGCCGCCGTGCTGACGGGGGCTCAAAGCGGGTTGTGGCAAGTGGCGATTGTCTGGGGTGTGGCCATCATGCTGGCGATCTATGCGGTCGGGGCTGTCAGCGGAGCACACATCAATCCGGCCATGACGATTGCCAGTGCCGTCTGGCGCAAGTTTCCAACAGCTCATGTTGTGCCGTACATCGGGGCTCAGCTGGCTGGTGCCTTCATTGCGGCCGCGGCATTGTTTATCCTGTTCGAACCACACATCGCGGCGAAGGAAGCATCCAAAAGTGTTGTGCGCGGACAGCCCGGAAGTGAAATGACGGCGATGTGCTACGGTGAATATTACCCGGCACCAGGATCGCTGGGTGACGGCGACGGACCGTACTCCTCCGAGGCACACGCGAAACTCAAATCGCGGATGTCTCAAGGCCGGGCATTCCTGGCGGAACTGCTGGGCACCATGATACTGGCCTTCGTGGTCTTTGCCGTGACCGACGGACGTAACGCAGGATCACCCGCCAGCGGAACAGCTCCCGTCTTTATCGGACTGACCGTGGCCGCACTCATTTCGGTCATTGCACCGTTAACTCAGGCCTGCTTCAATCCCGCGCGGGATTTTGGACCTCGAGTCTTTGCCAGCCTTGCAGGCTGGGGCTCAATTGCCCTGCCGGGATTCACTGATCTCGGTTGGCTGACGGTTTATATTATTGCCCCGATTGTCGGGGCCGTGCTGGGCGGTGGACTGTATGACTTCGCCATCCGACCGGCGCATCCTGCAGCGACGGCAGAATGAGTGGCTGGAGGATCGCAGTCCACCGAGTTCTCTCGCGCGACGCCGGCTGCTGCGGCAACCACCCATGATGCGGTCGGTAAGTGCTGTAACAGTCGATAAGGATCTGAAGACAATGCAACAATCAAACATCAGTTCCCGCCGTAAGGACTCCGCATTCAGAAATGGCCCGGCATTCTGAGGGAACGCCGGGCCACTGAGATCGATCGGGTCTTCAAATGGCATCATTTGGCTCGTCGCGCTTCCACGTCCACGGAGTCGACGCTGAGCAGGGCCGCATCCGTGGGCGATGCCGTTTCCACACTAAGAATTAACTGCAAACGCAGCGGACTGCGGACCACGGTCGTGCCCGGAGTGCCCGCTGTTTGTGCCACGAAGAAAAAACGCTTGTTGAAATTCCCGCTCTCTGATTGATCGTCGTCATCGCCGGTTTCATACGGGAACTCAATCTGCTCAGACAATCCACCGAGCATGACGATGACCGAAGCGCGTGCCCCTTTCGTGAGATCGACATTACCGCGCACATCGACCGTGTATCCGAGCAGTTCACATTCCGGGTCGCTCCCCGCCGTCACGGGGATCTCCAAAAGCGCCGTCATCAAGGGCGAAAACGTCGTCGCGGCCTTTTCCGGTCCGTACGTCGCTTGCAGACTATCGAAAATAATCGTCTGAGCCAGCTTATCCGGCGAAACGTCAGTGGAAATCGTCTTTGGTCCGATCGTCGGAGGAACGGTGACCACTGCCGCACCAATCGCCACCGGCGAACATTTGTCCTCTGTGCCGCCTTTCGTGTCGTCCTGTTTGTATCCTTTCTTTTCTTTTGGCTTGTCCTTCTTTGGCTCCTTTTCATCCGCCGCCATGAGGCTCGATGCCAGCAATGTGGCACCTCCAGCAACAACTGCGGATTTCAGCATCTCACGGCGGGGCACAGATTCAGTCATGACATCTTCTCCTCTAACAGGAATTCGGGGGACAGGAAACCGGGTGCAACAAGCACTCTGCAGACAGACAAACTCAATCGAACGGCAGTACAACTTCCCTTACATCTGGAAGCATTGAAGGTTCTGTGAAGTGATTCAAGCTCCGCGGAATTGCATACGCGAAAGTTTGGTGACCATGAATTCCGGATTCGAGATATTGCTATCATCTCGCTGCACTGGTCCCGCGCCTCAAGAGGCGGAACCCTTCATCTCAGCGAATCACAAGCACTCGAGCTGGACCATCCCCAGAGTGAGACGCCACTACATGGGTGTTGCGTGTGATGATACTCGGGGGGCCGCGGATATTCAAGCCAGCAAACATGCAGGCCAAATCAAGTTAGAAAAACAAACCGAATTTTACCTCATCAATCGCATGTGGAAGTTCCTGAATTGCCGTAGCTTCGACGGAGGCGACTATCCCGAGTTCACAAACTGGCGAATCACGATTCAAACCAAAATCGAACAGTTCTCCGCCACCGGCATCCACACCTGTCCGTCATCGCCTCGCGGCTATGCTGCAAACGTTCAGGCCTTCAACAGCACATCAACTCCAACTCGGCGAGTTTCGCGATAAGAGGGCCGTGTCGGCGTGCGGCTGTTTAATAGATTCCGGCATTTTCGGCTTGTCTGGCATATGGATCGGCAGCAAGTTGACTCTCGTCGCATGAGCGATGCCTGCGGACCTGACACAACCGAAATGAGCGGTAAAGGCCAAACCTCAGCGTTCGAGAATTCTCGAAGTGTTTGCTCAGAGAAACCGATCAACAAGACAGACATTTTCCGCAGCAATTACTGCGCAAGGGATCCATGCGATGAAGAACATGATGTTGAGCTGTGCCATTCTTGGATTTTCAGGTTGTGCTGCATGCCAGCAAGATTCAATACCAGCAGGAGTCGGGATGGCGACCGCTGGCGCACCAGCGGCATCAACATCTGAGGCAATACCGGCTATAGGATGTCGATGGGAAACCGTTAGCTTCCAAGTTCCAAAGCTGAAGCTTTACGCTGTCCCGAAACCGCAAAGAGGACCATCACTCGTTGGCATTCCGATACTGGCCGGTGCGGCATTCGCGCCGCAGATGGGCATGCCAATGATGGCTGGCGGAGTTCCCCCAGCACCGGCAGGCCGACCGGAAGCCCCCGCCGGAGAACCTGATGACTCAACCACAGCAGGCAATGATGATCGGGCAACCTGTCAAGAGGGATGTTGCAGCAGCGACAACATGTCACGTGACCAAATCTTGCAGCAGTGTGAAAATCTGAGCGAAGAAATCACGCACCTGAGCCAGACTATCGGGATCGAAGCCGGCGGAGGCAAAGGAGTTAGAGTTGGCGTAGAACAAAAGGGAGGGTTTTGATTTTAGCGCCTGACATCTGTCTGCCCTTACGAAGGATTCGAGTGACTATTTCTTTGATTTCGAAACGACGAAGAAGACTTTCAATTCCTTGATGTTTGCAATCATTTCGTCGGTCGCCTTGATCAAAATCACTCCGGGAGAAAACGAGACTACTCGAGCGGCCACTGGGAGATGTCTAAAGGCTTCAGTTTAAGGCATCTTCGCGTGGTAATGAAAATATACCCGCCCAAGAGCATACCATACCGAGAGATGC